>NZ_JAJGRC010000001.1:998208-1330945 GCF_020786625.1 Salinicoccus sp. RF5 | reverse complement strand
CCTGAATATTGTCCGGTGGCAATGGCGGAGAGGCCCCACCTGTTCCCATGCCGAACACAGCAGTTAAGCTCTCCAGCGCCGATGGTAGTTGGACTGACGTCCCGTGAGAGTAGGACGCCGCCGGGCAATTCATTGTTTTATTCCACAGTAGCTCAGTGGTAGAGCTATCGGCTGTTAACCGATCGGTCGTAGGTTCGAATCCTACCTGTGGAGCCATTTTTTTGTTTAATTACATATATGCTGGCCCGTTGGTCAAGTGGTTAAGACACCGCCCTTTCACGGCGGTAACACGGGTTCGAATCCCGTACGGGTCATTGATTGGAGAATTAGCTCAGCTGGGAGAGCATCTGCCTTACAAGCAGAGGGTCGGCGGTTCGAACCCGTCATTCTCCACCACGGAGGGGTAGCGAAGTGGCTAAACGCGGCGGACTGTAAATCCGCTCCTTCGGGTTCGGCAGTTCGAATCTGCCCCCCTCCATTTTTAAAAGTATTGGGCTATCGCCAAGCGGTAAGGCAACGGTTTTTGGTACCGTCATGCGCAGGTTCGAATCCTGCTAGCCCAGCCATGAGCCATTAGCTCAGTTGGTAGAGCATCTGACTTTTAATCAGAGGGTCAGAGGTTCGAATCCTCTATGGCTCACTCACAAGGCATCTTCCTTTGGAAGGTGCCTTTTTTGTTCCCCTCTATTCGTCTATGCAATAATATTTGCATAAAAATCCAAGGTTGTATACTATAGTATCTGTGAGATGAATGGAAAGGGGAATTCAATGAATCAGAATGTACATATTATCGGTGCGGCTACTGCTTTTGGTCAACCGAGACTTGGTGTAGATTTCGGTCCGGATGCTCTGAGATATGCAGGGCTGATAAAAATTTTGAAGGAATTGGGACTCTCTGTGACCGACAAGGGCAATATCAGAGGAAACTTTGAGGTTGAAGCAGGGCGTCACAACATAAAGAATGATGATAACCTGTTGAATTATGATGCTGTTAAAGACTTCAATACTATACTGGCGGGAGCTGTCGATGCATCGGTGTCCAATGGGCATTTTCCATTGATACTGGGTGGGGACCATTCATTGTCCATCGGTTCACTTGCCGGCATCAGCAGGCATTACAATGATCTGGGAGTCATCTGGTATGATGCCCATGGGGATTTGAATGACAGCAGGACATCCCCATCCGGGAATATTCATGGCATGCCACTTGGCATATCATGCGGCCTTGGTGATACAGACTTGGTCAACCTATATGATTCTGGGCCGAAGATTAAGCCTGAGAACATCGTCCTGGTTGGAGTGCGTGATTTGGATGAGGGGGAAAAGCAATTCATCCAAGAAAATGATATCCTAACCTTTACAATGACGGATATCAGGAGGCTGGGCATTGCTGATGTGATGCAGCAGGCATTGGACCATATTGAAGAAAAATGCGATGGCATCCACCTTTCGCTCGATGTCGATGGCTTGGATCCTATGGAAACACCTGGTACAGGTACACCGGTCAATGGTGGCCTTTCATTATCCGAAACACAACTGGCGATGAGCATACTGAATGATTCGGACCGGATCACCTCAATGGATCTGGTTGAAGTGAACCCTCTGCTCGATGACAGGAATAAAACTGCTGAGAAAGCTGTTGAAATCGCTGCTTCCCTTTTCGGCAAGAAGCAGCTTTAGGCAAAAAGGAACTGCATCTCTCGCGGGATGCAGTTCTTTAATGGCTAGTCTTCCCCTATGGGCAGAATCTGGACCTTGTAGTCCTTTGTATTTTTGCTTCCTTTTTTCTCCGAATTATCCTTCACGAAATTCTTCAGTTCCTTCTTGAACTGCTTGAGATCGTCTTCCTTCATCCTCAAATTATAGGACATGCTGTCCTTTTTCTTTTCATCAGCACTGTATTTCAGAAGATCGATGTTGGGAACGACCTTTTTGGCTACAGGCTCATAGAACTTCTGGATGATGCTGTTCTTTTCCTCGGTCTTCACTACATGAATAATCCCATTCTTAAGAAGTTCATTCAGATGGTAATGGATTTTGGCCCGCGGGATGTCGAGCTCATCAGCAAGCATCTGGCCGGTTTTCGGATTCTCTGCAAGCATGGTCATGAGCTGGATCCTGAAAGGGTCACTTACGCTTTTCAGTTGGGCGAGGTTATCGATAACCAATAATTTTTTCATGTAGAACACCCCTTATAATGTATATTTATAGTATGATTAAGTATAAAAGCGATGTCAATAAAATGAACATCGATAATATTTGCTTGATCACACTTGTAACATTTGTTGCATTTTTGCCATTTTGGTATGATGGAACTGTTAAGACAGTGAAAGGGGCACCATTATGATCGGACAGCGGATCAAGGAAATACGCAATAATAACAACCTTACACAGGAAGAGTTGGCAGACGGCATCATTTCCAGGACATATTTGAGCCTGATCGAAAAGGGAAGCGTGCACCCTTCAACCAATGTATTGATCAAATTGAGCGAAAGGCTCAACTGTTCGGTCAACGATTTTATGCAGGAAGTTTCCCACTTCCGTTATAATGATGTGGAGATTCTGCGTGAAATCGCCTATTATGAACAGAAGATGGAGCAGGGGGACTATTCGTCGCTCCACTATTTCATAGAGAAGGAATATGAAGAGGTGGAACAGATTCCAGCACCAGACAGCGGGCGTGTCCATCTTCTTTATGCCAAGTACTTCAAACATACGGGAGACCGGAGGAAGCTGAGGGTACATATTGACCGGGCGCTTGAACTGCTGTCGACCGTCTCAATCAACCAGGCCTATATCGACGCAGTGATCCTCAAAGTGGAATTACTGGTTGAGGAGGACTCGTACGAAGCATCACTCGACCTGCTGGAAGATACGCTCTATACCATCCTTCGTTTTTCCGATTTTGACCTAGTGGTCATAAGAATCCTGTTTGAGGTGGCACAGTGCTATCATAAGGCTGGGGAATACTTTACTTCTTCCCGTTTCGTGGCACGCATCAAAAAGCATTCCAGGATGCTTAATATCGACTACAGGAAGGACGAGCTTTCCCTCCTTGAAGGGAAAAACCTCGCGATGCTCGGCAAGACGGAAGCACTCGAAGCAATGGTATCGGAGTCGGGACTTCCGGTAATGCAGCTGCTCGACAGCTACGCAAAGTATAGGAATGGAAATATAAGAGAAGCAGAAAAAAGATTCAAGGGTCTTGGAACTGATGTGGAGATGATCAGACAAGACGAAGTCCTTTCCAATATTCATGAAGAATTGGAGAAGAGACTTGGGTCCATATGAATGATTAAGTGAGGGACGCATTATGCAGACAGGCAATTTTTTTGAAAATGTCACTACGGCAACCATAATAGCAAGTATTGTCGATCTGCTGATTGTATGGTATGTAATATATCTTCTGATTACTGTAATGAAGGGCACAAAGGCCATCCAGCTGATAAAAGGGATATTTCTCATCCTCATCGGCCGATCAATCAGTAACTTTTTCGATTTGACGACAACGACGCAGATGTTCGATACTGTCCTGGAATGGGGTTTCCTTGCAATCATCGTCATCTTCCAGCCTGAGCTGAGGCGCGCACTTGAGCAGCTCGGACGTGGCAGCCTGTTCCGCACCAATGGGAGTGCAAGCTCCACAACTGAGCAGGACAAGCTGAGGGAAGCGATGGTGAAATCCGTCAGGTACATGGCCAAGCGGCGCATCGGTGCGCTGATTGTGTTTGAAAAGGAAACGGGACTGAAAGACTATATAGAGACCGGCATACCGATCAATGGAAACATCACTTCAGAACTCCTGATCAACATTTTCATCCCGAATACCCCCCTCCACGATGGTGCAATGATCATACAGGGGGACAAGATCGCTACAGCGGCCAGCTATCTGCCGCTGTCGGACAGCAGCAAGATCGCCAAGAACCTTGGTACCCGACACCGTGCAGCCGTCGGGCTGTCTGAAGTGACTGATGCATTTACGGTCGTCGTCTCAGAGGAGACGGGCAACATATCCGTCACCTATGACAGTAAGCTGACAAAAGAAATATCGCTTGATGAACTTGACGAACTGCTCAAGTCACATTGGAGCATTCTTCCACCGTTGAAGGAAGGGGGCGGTCTGTTTGCTAGAAAGTAAATGGGGATTAAGGTTTGTCGCGCTGCTGCTGGCACTGTTCATGTTTCTGTCGGTCAATGATGTCTTCGATGAATTTCTTGCTTCGAATGGAGAATCACCTGAATCGGAAGTGATCGAGGGCATGCCGGTGGAAGTGCTTTATGATGATGAAAAACATTATATATCCGGGGCTCCCGATCAGGTCAATGTTCAGCTTTTCGGCAACACATCCAATGTGAAGCGGCTTCAGACCACCCGGGATTTCGAAGTCTTTCTGGACCTCAGGAATCGGGAAGTCGGTGAATATGAAGAGCATTTCACAGTAGATGGATTGCCTGAGAATGTAACTGCTGAAGTAGTGCCGGAAACTGCAAATGTGAATATACAGGAACTGGTGACGCGGACATTTGAAGTGCAGGCGGAAGTCAGTGAAAGCCGTGTCGGGCCAAATCATGATCTTGAATCTGTACAGATTGAACCCGAAACTGTTACTGTGATGGGTGGAGAAAGTGAAATGAACCGTATACAGTATGTACGGGCCACCTTGAACGACAATGCAAGAATCACTGAAGATCGTGTGGAAGAAGCAGAAGTAAGCGTATTTGATACACAATTCAACAAACTTGATGTCCGTATCGACCCGACGCATGTACGAGTGGAAATAAATGTCGAGGAACGGAGCAAGGAAGTCTCTGTGAATTATGAAGTGAACGGTGAAGTCGAAGAAGGCTACACTTTGGAAGATGTCGGGCTCAATTATGATACTGTAGAAGTCTACGGGACAAAAGAGGTATTGGAGGAGCTCGAAGAGATAAATGTCGAAGTGGATGTGGAAGGTCTTGACGAATCCACTACACAGGACGTGGATATCGATGTGCCTGAAGACGTCGACAGGACAGAACCTGCGGTTCTTCGGGCGGATATAGAAGTTAAGCAGAATAACGGATAATATATTGCATAAAAAAAGGAGAACGTCATGGGTAAATATTTTGGAACTGATGGAGTAAGAGGTGTAGCAAATACTGAACTGACCCCGGAACTTGCATTCAAGTTGGGAAGATTCGGCGGTTACGTACTGGCAGGACAGAAAAGTGAGAATAAGACGGTACTGGTTGGGCGCGACACGCGTATTTCAGGAGAGATGCTCGAGTCGGCACTTGTAGCCGGACTGCTCTCCATCGGAGCGGAAGTCATGAGGCTCGGCATCATTTCCACGCCGGGCGTCGCATACCTGACGAAGGAGATGGAGGCGGATGCGGGAGTCATGATCTCTGCTTCCCATAATCCTGTAGGAGATAACGGCATCAAGTTCTTCGGTGCGGATGGATTCAAGCTCACTGATGACCAGGAGGCCGAAATTGAAAAACTTCTGGACATGGAGGAAGATACATTGCCAAGGCCTACGGGTGCCGACCTGGGCAATAAATCCGACTACTATGAAGGCGGCCAGAAATATGTAAGCTACCTCAAGTCGACAGTCGATGAGGATTTCGAAGGCATGAAAATTGCGCTCGATGGTGCCCACGGCTCCACCTATTCTCTTGCGCCATACCTTTTTGGGGATCTTGAAGCGGATACCGTTACTGTAGGCTGCAACCCGGACGGTACAAATATCAACGCCGGTGTCGGTTCCACCAATCCTGAAAAGATCGTCGAACTCGTCAAGGAGGAATCCTGTGATTTTGGATTTGCCTTTGATGGAGATGGCGACAGGATCATTGCAGTGGATGAAAAAGGGAACATCGTAGATGGCGACAAGATCATGTTCCTTCTGGCCCAGCACATGAAGTCTGAAGGCATGCTGAAGGATGATATGGTCGTATCTACTGTAATGAGCAACCTGGGCTTCTACAAGGCACTCGAGGCACATGGCCTGAAGAGTGACAAGACGAAAGTCGGTGACCGTTACGTCGTGGAAGAGATGCGGTCAGGTGGCTACAGCCTTGGTGGCGAACAATCCGGCCACATCATCATGATGGATTACAATACGACGGGAGACGGCCTGCTGACCGGCCTCCACCTCGCATCCATCATCAAGTCCTCAGGTAAGACACTGAGTGAACTCGCAGGTCAGGTGGAAACATTCCCTCAGGAGCTTGTGAATATACGTGTTACAGATAAATATAACGTGGCGAATAACGCACTGGTGGCCGAAAAGATCGAAGCAGTCGAAAAAGAGATGGACGGCAACGGACGCGTCCTCGTCAGAGCGTCAGGCACGGAACCGCTTGTCCGCGTAATGGTGGAAGCGGAGACGGAAGAACTGGCAAGACAATACAGCAATGACATCGCTGAAGTGGTCCAGGCAGAAATGGGTCTCGACTAATGATGACAAAAACCTCCAACCTCCGGGTTGGAGGTTTTTTCTTCCAAAATATATGATAAATGCATGATTCTATTGAAGTATGGACTGGTATCCCTTACAATGTGGATGGTGAAGAATAAGGAGGGTAGGGTATAGGTATACTATAAATCGGAATAGCGCCTGGGCAAGCATCGGCTTGCTGACGAGGAGGACAGTGATCGATCATCGGCGGATACTGTCCCGGATACTGAAGTATTCGTAAGGCCAGCTGTTAAAGCCGTCGGGTGACCGACGGGACAGAGCACTGGCAAAAGATAACTAAATATAATAAGAGAGAGAAAGGGCGTTTTTTAATGTGTGGAATCGTTGGATATATTGGAAATAAAGATGTGAAGGAAATATTGCTGTACGGGCTTGAGAAGATGGAGTACCGTGGCTACGACTCTGCAGGCATCGGGGTCAGGGACGATAATGAAGTGAAAGTCTTCAAGGAAAAGGGAAGGATCAAAGATCTCAGAGAGAAAGTCGATGGCGACTTTGATGCTACAGTGGGCATCGGCCATACAAGATGGGCGACACACGGTGTGCCGAACGTCAAGAATGCACACCCGCACCAGAGTGCTGACGGACGTTTCACGCTTGTCCATAATGGCGTCATCGAAAACTATGAACAGGTCAGACAGGAGCATATCCCTGATGTGGAGCTTGTTTCAAGTACTGATACTGAAATCATAGTTGAAATCATGTCCAAGTTCGCACAGGAAGGACTCTCTACAGAGGAGGCATTCACTAAGACACTGGATATCCTCCATGGTTCATATGCAATCGGGCTGCTGGATGAGGAAGAGCCGGATGTCATCTATGCTGCAAAGAACAAATCCCCACTGCTGCTCGGCAGAGGCGATGGCTTCAATGTCATCACTTCCGATGCCATGGCGATGCTGCAGCAGACGAATGAATTCGTCGAACTGATGGACGGCGAAGTTGTACTGCTCAAGAGAGATGAAATCATCATCAAGGATAAGACCGGCAAAGAAGTGGATCGGGAATCCTATATTGCAGAAATCGATGAAAGTGATACCGAGAAGGGCACATATGACCACTACATGCTCAAGGAGATCAACGATCAGCCGGCTGCAATGCGCAAGATCATCCAGGAGTATCAGGATGAAGACGAGAACCTCAAGATTGATCCCGAAATCATCAACCAGCTGAAAGACTCCGACCGCATCTATGTCATCGCTGCCGGAACCAGCTATCATGCAGGTCTGATCGGCAAGGAATTCTTTGAGAAATGGGCAGGCGTGCCGACGGAAGTACATGTCGCTTCGGAATTCGTATATAATACGCCAATGCTGTCGGAGAAACCGCTCTTCATCTTCATCTCACAATCCGGTGAGACTGCAGACAGCCGTGCCGTACTGGTTGAAATCAAGAAGCTTGGCCACAAATCCCTGACAGTGACGAACGTACCGGGCTCCACGCTTTCAAGGGAAGCAGACCAGACACTCACCCTGCATGCGGGACCTGAGATTGCCGTCGCTTCAACGAAGGCCTATACCGCTCAGATTGCCGTCCTCTCCATCCTGGCCCAGGTAGCGGCAAGAGAGCTTGGCAAGGGTACGGAAATCAACCTGATGCAGGAGCTTGCCAAAGTCACGACGGCCATCACAGCCATCATTGACGATGCGCCCGCGATTGAGCAGATCGTCAACGAGTACCTTGAGACGACGCGCAATGCATTCTTCATCGGAAGGACGATGGACTACTATGTCGGACTCGAAGGCGCCCTCAAGCTCAAGGAAATCTCCTATATCCAGGCAGAAGGATTCGCCGGCGGGGAGCTCAAGCACGGTACGATTGCACTGATTGAAGAGAACACCCCGGTCTTTGCACTCGCTACACAGGAGAAGGTGAACCTGAACATCCGCGGCAATGCGCAGGAAGTAGAAGCACGCGGCGCCAAAGTATGCCTGGTGTCCATGGAAGGATTGGACCAGGAAGGCGACACATACGTCATCCCGCGCGTCCATGAGATGCTTACACCACTCGTATCCGTAGTCGTGTACCAGTTCATCGCCTACTATGCAGCACTGCACCGCGGCAACGATGTAGACAAGCCGCGCAACCTGGCGAAATCTGTAACGGTTGAATAGTATAAAGTAAGGAAAATAACTTCCTGTAGATTTAAAATAAAGTTCGCCCGTTTAAAAAATTAAATGTTTATGAAAACTTATACCGTTTCCCCCCCTTTGGATATGATTGTCTGAAGGGGGTTTTTATGTCTAAAAGGAAAAGAACATCCAATTTATCTAGAACCGGTTGTGTTTTTAAAAGACGGAGTATGGATTGAGGGGACCTTTCTATTTAGGTGAATTTATGATAAAATACAAAGTGTACTATTGTTTGAAAGGGTGAACCAAGGGAACATGCGCAACTAATCCTATTTATAAGCAAAACTAATTCAAGAAACGGTGTATTGTATGAGAAGCAGAAATGCTTGCTTATTTATCATGCCTGATTTTCTTGTTTCGGAATAGGATTAGATAATGGAACTGATTTCAACTAAGGGATACCCTTGGCTTTATTTGTTGTCTCCTATTCTGAAAAAATCAGAAGGGGCTTTTTTTGTGTCCGGAAATGGAGATGTAAATATATGTTTATTAAAGAAATCAAACAACTAAAATTTGGAATCCGGGATCGAACGCTCTTTGAAATCCCTCTATTACAAGTGCAAGCAAAAGAACGTATTGGACTTGTTGGAAAGAATGGGACGGGTAAAACGAGTCTCCTTGAAATAATCGCAGGGAAAAAACGAATAGAACAAGGAATGGTTAACGGTGAGGCTACCATCACGCTTCTCCCACAGCTGAAACAGACAAATACAGTTCAAAGTGGTGGAGAAATAACACAAAGCTATATAGATACTGCACTTGCAGAGAAGGCGGATTTATTACTTGCAGATGAGCCTACTACAAATCTGGATACAGAGAAAATAGAAAAGCTTGAAAAAGCACTCCACCGATTCCAAGGAGCAATCATCACCGTTTCCCATGATCGTGCTTTCTTAGATGCGATTTGTGACACCATTTGGGAAATTGATGATGGAAGACTAAATGTCTATAAAGGGAATTATTCCGATTATGTTGCCCAAAAAGACTTGAAAATTAGACAGCAAGAAGCGGCTTATGAAAACTATATGCAGAAAAAACAGCAACTAGAGCAAGCTCTTGCTAAAAAAGAGAGAAAAGCAAATCGTGCCACTAAAAAACCAAAAAATATAAGTACTTCTGAAGCAAAAATTACTGGTGCTAAACCTTACTTTGCGAAAAAGCAAAAAAAGTTACAACAGACAGCCAAATCCATTGAAACAAGGATTGATAAGCTAGAAAAAGTGGAAAAGGTTCGTGAATATCCTAAAATAAAAATGGATATATCAAGCTCTGAAGCCCTCTATGGAAGGTTTATTATACGCGGAGAACATATTGGTGGAAAAGTTGGCCAACGTACACTTTGGGAGCCTGCAGATTTTTATATAAAAGGTGGAGACAAAGTTGCTTTAATTGGTAATAGTGGTACGGGGAAAACAACGCTAATCAAATATATTTTGAAAGAAGAAACTGGTATTACTGTCTCTCCTGCTGTTAAACTCGGCTATTTCAGTCAGAATTTAGATGTTTTGGATAAACAGAAATCGATTTTAGATAATGTGATGTCTACTTCGATTCAAGATGAGACAACAGTAAGGACAGTGCTTGCGAGATTACATTTCTTTCGTGATGACGTGTATAAGACTGTCAATGTATTAAGTGGTGGGGAGCGAGTGAAAGTTGCTTTTGCAAAAATTTTTGTTAGCGACAATAATATGCTTATACTCGATGAACCAACAAATTTTCTAGATATTGAAGCAGTTGAAGCATTAGAAGAACTATTAATCGATTATGAAGGCACACTCCTTTTCGTATCTCATGACCGTGTATTTGTTAATAATATCGCCAATCGGATATTTTCTATAGAAGATGAGGAATTGAATATTTTTGATGGCACTTATGAACACTATAAAAATTTTTCACCAAACCCCGCAGCTGATACAAATAAACAAGAACTGCTTGTAATCGAAAATAAAATTACTGAAGTTCTTGGAAAATTAAGTTTGGAATCAACTGAAGAACTCGATCAGGAATTTCAGGAGCTATTGCAGTTGAAAAATAAATTACTTTCGGATAAAGGGAAGTGAAACTTCTGCCTTTGAGAATGCCTGGACAATGATCATATTGGATATTATTAAGCTATCAGGTTTGTGGAAGAACACATTAGAAAGTGATCAATCTTTTTTAAAATGAATTTTGATGTTTACGGTAACGCACGAATTTATGAGTGACTTTTAATCAAACTTTATTTTAAAGCTACACCTCCAACAGGCTAGGCCGTTGGAGGTCATTTTAGTCCTTAAAAATAATTTTGAAATATCAACCAAACAAAGAACCTCTTGCTTCAAGGATAGAATAGATGTGTATAGCAATGGACGTTTAGGGGTATTCGTCTATTGTTAAGCCCATTACGACAGTTACATATGATATCTATGTCTGGATCGAAGGGGTTATGGATATGAAGAAAACAAATATCGCAATTGTTGTCATTATTACTGTCTTTGCAGCTTCGGTGGGACTCATAACTTTGTGGAATGGCAATCCGGAGACAGAAGAAGTACGGGAGGGACCGAATACAGCAGAAGGGGTGGACTACAACTATCCGCCGGAAAGGGCGGAAGAGCTGCTCCGGGAACAGGAGAGACTGGAAGCGGACATTTTGACGGAAAGCAGTGGGGGTACACTGGAAGATCCATATGTGAACCTCGATCCTTATGGTCGAAGTCCACTATCTGCGCTGGTGGTCTTTGATACGGAAGCGCGCGCCCAAGTCTCCTTCACCGTACAGGGAAAGGACAGTGAAATGGATATTTCGAATACAATCGAGGGATTCCGTACACATCATGAGCTTCCCATCGTGGGTCTGTATCCCAGTTATACGAACACGGTGGAAATCAGGGTGGGAACGGAATCCGGGGAAACCATGACCAATACAGTGACAATAGTAACAGGACGTCTGCCGTCTGACATACCCGCAATTGAGATCAAAGAAGCCAAGCCTGAAAAGATGCAGCTCGCTGAAAATGAATTGACTTTCTATGTGCCGAGTACAAGGCACGCATTCGCATTTGATACTAATGGAGACGTACGGTGGTATGGAGCGGGCTTCAACAGCCATATCCTGCAGGAATTGGATAACGGGAACCTGCTCTATTTGAGCAAAGATGACAACAGTGGAAGTACGTATAACCGTCTGTATGAAATAGATTACATCGGCAAGCTGCATAATGCTTTCGATATCAGTGAGGAAGCAGCTGAGCAGGAGACCGAGGACCTGGAATCGACTTTGATTCACCATGACGTTCCAGAACTTCCGAATGGAAACCTGCTGATGACCGTTAACGATGGGGGCGGCGAATACATGGAGGACATGATGATCGAGGTGGACAGGAAGACGGGGAAAGTGCTGAAAGTCCTCGAATTGAAGGATCTGTTTCCAAAAGAAGTGTATGAAGAATACGAAGTCAGGGATGACTATGGTCTGAGGGACTGGTTCCACCAGAATTCTGTTGTATATGATGAAAATGACGACAGCATCATCATCTCGGGGAGACATCAGGATACCGTGATGAAGGTTGACTATGAGACGGAAGAGACCATCTGGATCTTGGCTCATCCCGAAGGATGGAATGAAGAAATGATGGATTATCTTGTAGAAGGGAAAGGTGATGATTTCAAATATCCTGCGGCCCAGCATGATGCGACAATACTGCCCGATTTCGATGATAATCCTGCAACGATAGATGTATTGCTGTTTGATAATAATACTGTAGTGACTCGAGGGGATAAAGACTCGGCTGGGAAATACAGTGCTGCAACCCACTATCGGATCAATGAAGAGACATTGGATGCGGAAATCGTATGGACCTACGGGCAGGAGCTCGGGGCAGATTATTTCACAAGGATCATAAGCAGTGCAAGATATCTGGAGAACAGTGGCAACATACTGATTGACTTCGGTTATGCCGATGAAGGGAAAAGAAGTTCATTTGTCGAAGTGACCCATGACGCGCAGTCGGAAAGGGTGTTTGAAGCCGAAATGACAGAATTTCGGACAGGCGCCTGGGCCTACCGGGGTGTAAGGTATCAGATATATAATGACCTATGGGAAGAGCGGTTCACTCTGGATAAGTAGAAGGGCGGTCAAGTATTGGAAGGACTGAAGTGAATGTGGAATGGCGGGTTTGAAGATATGACGGCCTCTTGGGCCCATTCCAATAATGAGAGGCCTATACTAAATAGTATGGCAACGATTACCTTGTGAAGTCAGTCAATTTATAGTCACATTTTAAGATGAATCTGATAGGTTTTACCCCTTATAAATTTACATTTGATAGGGATGTGATAAAATAACGGACAATATGTATTAGAAGGAGAAATGATATTTAATGAAGAAATTATTATTCAGCCTATCCCTCGGCACATCCATAGCTGTTCTGGCAGCATGTGGTGGCGGAGATGAATCTGCAGAAAATACAAATGAAGAAGCGGAAACACAGGAGGAAGCTTCAGCAGAAAATGGTGATGGGGCGGCCTCAGAAAGCAATGGAGAGGCAACCGGGGAAGGAGCAGAACACCCTGAAATGCCGGAACCGGATCTTGAGGGCATACCGGATGTCGTCGCTGAAGTGAACGGTGAGGAAATCACGAAGGAAGAATTCGAGCAGACATACACCAATCAATTCCAGTCGGCAGCGATGCAGCAGCAGATGACCGGTGAAGAAATCGACCAGGATCAGATGAAAAAAGACATTCTTGATGGCATGATCAGTCAGAGGCTCTTCATCCAGGAAGTGGACAATCGTGATATGAATGCCTCTGAAGAGGAAGTCGATGAAATTGTAGGACAGCTGGTCGAACAGAATGGATTCGAATCTGAAGATGAGCTCTTTGCTGCCTTTGAAGAGCAGAGCATGGCAAAAGAAGAAGTGATGTCCCAGATTGAAACGGAAAGTAAAATCCAAAAGATGATCGAGGAAGAGGTTGGTGAAGTCGACCCTACAGAGGAAGAACTTCAGGCAATGTATGATCAGATGACAGCGCAGCAGGAAGAAGCGGCTGAAGGGGAAGTCCCTTCCTTTGAAGAGATCAAGCCGCAGCTTGAAGACCAGGTGAAGATGGAGAAGGAAACAATGGCTGCACAGAACCTTGCTTCAGAGCTTCGTGAAGATGCAGATGTGACGGTTCATCTATAATCAGACAAAATGAGAAACAGCCTCCAGTTCAAACTGGAAGCTGTTTTTTTATTCCGCCGTCTTTTCGAAAAGTTTCCGGTCGAAGGAGGCGAAAGTCTCTGCCCCATCTTCTGTGATGTGGACCGATTCGGTGATGGAAACACCGAAGTTGTCGAACCATAGGCCGGGCATGAGGTGGAAGGTCATGTTCGGCTGAAGCATGGTGTGGTCTCCCGCCCTGAAGCTGATGGTATGCTCCCCCCAGTCGGGTGGGTAGCTGAGTCCGATGGAGTATCCGATACGGGCGTTCTTTACATATCCGTGCTTGCCGATGGTGCGGGTCCACACCTCATTCACCTCTTCGGCTGTGGTGCCGGGAGTCATGTGATAGAGCGTTTCATTGATGCCTTCATTTATTACATCTGCCACCTCCTGCACGTGCCCAGGGGCTTTACCGAGGATCATGGTGCGGGCTAGTGGCGTATGATACCGTTTATAGCATCCGGCAATTTCTAGTGTCAGTATATCCCCCTCGATATATCTTCTGTCCGACCATGTAATGTGGGGACTGGCGGTCATCTTTCCGGCAGGTAACATAGGGACCATGGAAGTATAGTCGCCGCCGAAATCATCGCTGCCATAGATCTGGGCATGTGTAATGGCCGCTGCCACTTCATTTTCCCGGACACCGATATTGACGGTGTCGTATGCGGCCTGCATGGCCTTTTCCACTATCTGTGCAGCATTCTTCATGTAGCTGATTTCCGTATCGCTTTTAAGGACCCTGACCCAGCTCACGAGGTTGCCGGTATCCTTCAGTTCGGCATTGGGCAGACCGATCTGCAGACGTTCATGGCACATTGCCGTGTAGTAGAAGGAGTCCATTTCGACACCGATCTTCTTATCATCCTGGCTGCATTCGACCAGTACGTCAGCCACGTAATCCATGGGATGCCTGATGGTCGACTGCACATAATTGTCTGGATAGAAGCGGATGCTGGATTCCTTCATCCATGTAGTCATCATTGCTCCGCTGGCATCCATCTGCCTGCCGATCCATATGGGTTCATCCATATCGATGAAGACGAGGACGACCTGATTTACATAGAAGCTCCATGCATCGTATCCCGTCAGATAGTACATGTTTGAGGGATTGGATATGATCAGGCCCTCAACCCCATACTGCAGCATCTTCTGTTTCGTATTGTTCATTCTGATATCATATTCCTCTTTGGAGAACATGGGCCTCTCCCCTTTGTCTGTGGATTATTGCTCAAAGGCAGGATGTGGAGGGTCAGGATTGGGCGTTGGACACGTTGAGTGCCTGCAGCGCATTTTCAAGGTCCTGCTTCAAGTCGTCGAATGATTCTATGCCTGCAGAATAACGGATGAGGCCCTCAGCGATTCCGAGTTCCGCCCGTTCTTCCGGAGTGGATTCCACATGGCTGGTCGTCCTGGCCGGTCCGACTGTTGTTTCGACGGCGCCCAGGTTGGCTGCCCTGTTTGCGAATTCAAGCCGTGGCAGCACTTCTTTGACGGCATCCATCCCGCCATGCAGGGAGAAACTGAACATGCTGCCGAATCCTTTCATCTGTTTTTTTGCGATATCATGGTTCGGATGGTCCTCAAGTCCCGGATAGAATACTTCAGCCACAGCAGGATGGCCGGACAGGTACTCTGCAAGCCTGCCGGCGTTTTCGGTCTGCTTCCAGACCCTGAGGTCCAACGTCTTCATCCCTCTGATCATCAGATAGGCGGCATTGGGGTCCATCGTGGCACCATTGATTTCACGATAGTGGAAGACCTGCTCGACAAGGTCCTTTCTTCCGCACAGCACCCCGCCGAGTGCATCTGCATGTCCGCCCAGAAACTTCGTGGCACTGTGGATGACAAGGTCGGCCCCAAGTGACAGCGGGTTCTGCAGAATAGAGGTGGCGAATGTATTGTCCACGACAAGTAGGGCATCCTGTTCCCTGGCAAGTTCTGCGATCCTTTCGATATCAGTGATCTTTACAGTGGGGTTGGTCGGTGTTTCAAGATGGATCAATCGGCATCCTTTTCTGATTTCATTTTCCATCGCTTCATGGTTGCCTGTCTCACACAGTTCAATTTCAATATCGAGCTTCGGCAGAAACTCCGTGAATATCTTGTTTGTTCCACCGTATGTGTCCTTGATGCTGACGACACGGTCCCCTGGACGGAGGAAAGTGTGTAGGGTGTTGCTGATCGCAGCCATCCCGGTGGAAAAGCTTGTAGCCGCTTCAGCACCTTCCATCTGCTTGATCTTGTCTTCGAATGAAGCGACGGTCGGATTCGTATTTCTTCCGTAAATATGGCCATCTTCTTCACCGATGGCCACCTGATACCAATGGTCGAGGTCGTCGTAGTTGTAGGCGACGCTGTTTACGACCGGCACCTGGCTGGCGCCATGTACCCGGTACGCCTTCTCCCCTGCCCAAACTGCTTCCGTTGCATGATCTACATTTCTCTTCATTTCAACACACCCCTTTAATATAATGGAAACGCTTACATAAATATACGTTTAGTGTACTATAACATTAAAGGGGTATATTTATAAATGAAAATGAACTAATTTAATGAAGAAAATTTTAAAAGCAGGGGGAACGAGAATGTCAGTATTTGAAGAATTCATCAGTGGAATCGATGACAGTGATCATAGGGAGAGGATGGAAGAGGTGTTGTCTTGGGTGCATGACGAATATCCAAATATGGAGAGGGTTGTGAAGTGGAACCAGCCGATGTTCACAGATCATGGTACATATATCATTGGCTTCAGTGTGGCCAAGAAGCACATGTCGGTTGCGCCCGAGAACAAAGCAATCGAGGAATTCGGAAGTGCCCTCGAAGAAGTCGGCTATGTCCATACGCGTCAAATATTCCGTATACCATGGGATAGGGAAGTGGACTATGCGCTCCTGAAGAAAATCATCGAGTTTAACATTGAAGCTAAGGCTGGGGTGGAAACATTCTGGCGATGAGCAGAAAGGGACTGTATGCAGTCCTATTTTTTTGGTATAGCGGATAAAATGCTTGAAAGTCAAACATGGTCAATGTATAATATAGTTAAGGTCAAAGTTGGTCAGTAATTCATTATTTTATGACTTCGACTTTAAATATACCAATGAGCAGTATTGTTGAATCAATGTCCCACAGGTTTTATAATGCTTATATAGTCAAATAAAGTCAAAAATCACTGAGACGTATATATATTAAAATGAAGGAGGAATCTATTCATGAAATGTCAAAATTGTGGTATTAATGATGCGAATGTCAACTTGGCAATGAACATCAATAACCAAAAGGCACAAGTCCACTTATGCAATGAATGTTTCCGTGAAATCAGAGGCCAGATGATGGGCGGCGGTGATTTCTTTTCGGGGTCTCCTTTCGAAAATTCAGGTTCCAATGATAAGCAGTTCCAAGGAAATGGCAGCGGCCAGGCCGGAACAAGAACAAGACAGAAACAGGCTGCCGGAGGCGATGGGCTGCTGGATCAGCTTGGCAAGAACGTTTCCGATGAAGCGCGGGCAGGCAACATAGACCCGATCATCGGACGTGACACGGAAATCAAGCGTGTCATCGAAACGCTGAACAGAAGGAATAAGAACAATCCGGTACTGATCGGTGAGCCGGGTGTCGGTAAGACCGCTATTGCTGAAGGTCTGGCACTCAAGATCACCGAAGGGGCAGTTCCTGCGAAACTCACCGATAAAGAGATCTATGTGCTTGATGTGGCATCACTCGTAGCGAACACAGGCATTCGCGGTCAATTTGAAGAGCGCATGAAGCAGCTGATTGCTGAGCTTCAGGAACGTAAGGATGTCATCCTGTTCATCGATGAGATCCACCAGATCGTCGGTGCAGGGACAGCGGAAAGTTCACAGATGGATGCAGGCAACATCTTGAAGCCGGCACTGGCACGTGGTGAAGTCCAGATCATCGGTGCGACGACACTTAAGGAGTATCGCCAGATTGAAAAGGATGCGGCCCTTGAACGCCGTCTGCAGCCGATTCTCGTAAAAGAGCCGACACTGGACGAAGCGGAGCAGATTCTTCAGGGGATTAAGGACCGCTACGAAAAATTCCACGAAGTACGCTACTCCGACGATGCCATCCACGCATTCGTTACACTGAGTGACCGCTATATCCAGGATCGTTTCCTGCCGGATAAGGCAATCGACCTTATGGATGAAGTCGGCTCACGCCTCAACCTCTCGAATGCGGAAAGCGATTCGAACTCCATCCAGCAGCGTCTGAATGAAATCGCCCGGGAAAAAGAGGAGGCAGCTGAGCGTGAAGAGTATGAAAGAGCTGCAAACCTCAAGTATCAGGAAATACAGCTTGAAAAGCAGCTTGAGAAGGCCAAGGATAAGGAACAGGTGCTCGATGTCGAAGTTTCAGACATCCAATTGATCGTCGAAGAGAAGACGGGTATTCCTGTAACGAAGCTTCAGGCCGATGAACAGAAGAAGATGCGCGATCTTGAAGGTGAACTTGCCAAGAAGGTCATCGGCCAGGAGGAGGCGGTCGGCAAGGTGGCCAAAGCTGTGCGCCGCAGCCGTGCCGGGCTGAAGTCCAAGCATCGTCCAATCGGGTCATTCCTATTTGTCGGACCGACGGGGGTCGGTAAGACGGAATTGACAAAGGCACTGGCTGAAGAGCTTTTCGGCTCCCGTGAATCAATGATCAGGCTCGACATGAGTGAGTACATGGAGAAGCACACCGTGTCCAAGATCATCGGTTCGCCACCGGGATATGTCGGACACGAAGAAGCGGGACAACTGACGGAGAAGGTCCGCCGGAACCCTTACAGCATCATTCTGCTGGATGAGATAGAAAAAGCCCATCCGGATGTACAGAACATGTTCCTGCAGATCATGGAAGATGGTCATCTGACAGATTCCCATGGCCGTACGGTCAGTTTTAAGGATACCGTCATCATCATGACGAGCAACGCGGGAACTGGTGTGAATACAGCAAGCGTCGGCTTCAACCCGGACAAGCATGAATCCGTATCGACGCTGGACAACTTGAGCGACTACTTCAAGCCTGAATTCCTGAACCGCTTCGATTCGATCATCAACTTCAATGCATTGACTGAAGATAACCTGATTGAAATCGTCGACCTGATGCTTGCAGAACTTCAGGAGACTGTCGAGGAGAACGACATCAGCATCACAATCACTGATGAAGCCAAGCGTGAACTTGCACGGCTCGGTTATGACAAACGGTTCGGTGCAAGGCCGCTCCGCAGGGTCATCCAGGATAAGATAGAAGATCAGCTGACCGATCTCATCCTGGAGGAAGAGACTGTAGATGATGTAAGAGTACAGTTGGAAGACGAAGAGATTGCAGTTGTGAAAGGCTAGTTTCGCACTTGTATATAAATGGAGGCTGCCGTCCCGAAAGGGATGGCAGCCTTTTATGTTCTCTAGTGTTGTTTCATATTTGCAGCATACGGGAAGAGTGTTCCGACAATACTCTAGGAGGAGATACTGTGAAGGACCATCAGATATATATAAATGGCGAATATACATCCTCGACCGGAGACGAATGGATCGACATCATCAACCCGGCGACCGAGGAAGTGATATCCAGGACACCTAAAGGCACATCAGAAGATGTGGACAGGGCAGTGGAAGCCGCTTCCAAGGCCCAGCCTGCATGGGAGCAGGTGCCGAACATCGAGCGGGGCAGGATTGTACGCAGGATGGGTGAGAAGATCGCCGAAAGAAGAGAGACTTTCATCGATCTGCTCCAGGAAGAGCAGGGGAAGGATTACGAGTTGGCAAGCGGTGAAGTGGATCTGGCGATAGACTATTTCGAATACATGTCCGAATGGGCGAGAAGAATCGAAGGCGATATCGTCCCAAGTGACAGGTCCAATGAGAACATCCTTGTCTACAAGAAGCCGATCGGCGTAGTGGCCGGCATCATTCCGTGGAACTTCCCGGTCTTCATCCTGGCACGGAAAGTGGCCACTGCACTGATGACGGGCTGTACCGTTGTAATAAAGCCGAGTCAGCATACACCGAACACGACGATGGAATTCACCAGAATCGTAGATGAGATGTCAGAGGTCCCTGCAGGCATATATAATGTCGTAACGGGTGCAGGCTCTGAAATCGGCAATGCCCTGGCTTCACACAAGGATGTGCACATGGTGACGATGACAGGCAGCATCACTGCTGGTACAAAAGTGATGGAGGCAGCGGCGCAGAACATTACAAAAGTGAATCTCGAGCTCGGTGGCAAGGCGCCCGCCATAGTGACTGAAAATGCAGACCTCGATCTTGCGGCAGAAGAGATCACGACTTCAAGGCTTGCCAATAATGGGCAGGCCTGCACAAATGCGGAGCGCGTCTATGTCCATGAGAGTGTTGCTGAGGAACTGACCCGTAAGCTCAAGGAGAAGTTTGAAGTGAAGACATTCGGAGATCCACGCAAAGACAAGGAAGCGGATCTCGGCCCCCTAGTCAATCAGGACCGTCTTGAGACAGTGGATGAGATGGTGCAGAATGCAGTTTCATCTGGTGCAAAAGTGGTTACGGGTGGAGAAGCCGCAGATGTCGACGCAGGATTCTTCTATAAACCGACAATCCTCACAGATGTTACCCATGAGTCCGACATCATGACGGATGAAATATTCGGGCCGGTGCTGCCGATATCAACGTTCAGCACATTGGATGAAGCCATTGAAAAAGCCAATGATACCGTATACGGCCTTTCATCTTCAGTTTACACGGAGGACCTGAACGAAGCGATGCGTGTCATCAATGAGATGAAGTTCGGTGAAACTTACGTCAACCGTGAAAACTTCGAGGCTGTTCAGGGGTATCATGCAGGAATGCGCCAATCTGGCCTTGGCGGCACAGACGGCAAATATGGCGTAGAGGATTTCCTTGTGACCCAGGTGGTCTATATGCAGTATAAGGAAAACAAAAAATAGAAGAATGATCGATAGATGCAGAGCCCTCCGGTTCTGCATCTTTTCAATACATAAAGCCCATCTTTCAATGCCGCAGTCCAAGATAATCCACTCATCTCCATGATGGTGTTATAATACACTTAAAGAGGCTTTACATAATTGCAGTCCTTCAAAAATCCCAATTGATGAGGAGGGGAGTCATGAGAAACCAGGCAATGGTCAAGAAGTTCGATCGGCAGTCAAAAACGTATGACAAGCGGAGGGGCAACGATCCTACCGATAAATACCGGGCGCGCATCATTCCGGAAGCCGAAGGCAAGGTTTTGGAGGTGGGTATTGGTGCCGGAGGGAATTTTCCGTACTACGAAGCTGATATTGAGCTGACAGGTGTCGACTTCAGTCCCAAAATGATTAATGCGGCTCAGGAGGCTGCTTCAGCCTATCCCTTTGAAGCGACACTGTACGAGGCGGATATAGCAGAGCTGGAGTTTGATGAAAACAGTTTTGACACCATCGTCTCCACGCTCTCATTCTGTACCTATGAGCACCCTGATGATGTACTTGCGAATTTTGCAAAATGGTGCAGGCCGGAAGGAACGATATTGATGATGGAACATGGCGAAAGTACAAACCGCCTGCTTGCAGGGGCACTGAATATAGTGAATCCGGTTTCGATGAAGGTGCTCGGATGCCATCAGAACAGGAATATCTCAGAAATTGTAAGGCATTCCGATTTGAAGATCGTGAAGGAGGAGAGGCATCTGGTCGGCTGCCTTCATATGCTGTGGGTGAAACCTTGAATATTGGTTGAATAAGGGCAGAGGGACATCTTCTGCTCTGTTTGAATGTATGAACTTCAGGGAAAGGAGCAAATAGCAGAAAGGGAGAGGAATCCAAATGAAACGTTTTAGACTTTTGATCACAGCAGCTATGCTCAGTACATTGATGGCAGCATGTGGAATGAACAATGATTCGAATGAGTTCGATCAGCAGCAGACGATAAATGATACGATGAACCAGCAGAGCCAGGACGGATCTGATGGAAACAGCCAGGAGTAACATCTACATAATTGCTATATTTGAAAAGTGGTCGGATATGACCGCTTTTTTGAATACATCCAATGGACAGGCTGGGGGATATGTTTAGTTCCATAATACATGGGAATCGAATATGTAAATCAGTACGAAAGGGGTATGTCATGAAAATCTGGAAACTTTTGTTTTTGGCACTGGTACTTGGAATCGTGCTGGCAGCCTGTGGCGGTAATGAAGAACCGGAAGAGGAAGATGAGGAAAGAGTCGATGAAACGATTGATGAAGAAAGGGAGGATGTGGCCGAGGAAACGAACGCAGGCAGTGAAGAAGAAGTTGGCCTAATGAACAGTGAAGGGGAAGAGACAACGACTGCAACACTGAGTGAAGGGGAACATGGAGTGAATATTGCGCTTGTGGGAGAAGATCTTCCTGCCGGTACACATGGTTTTCATATCCATGAGACGGGCAGCTGCGAGCAGCCCGATTTCGAATCAGCTGGTGGACACTACAATCCGACAGATGCGAACCATGGGTTTGACGATCCTGAAGGACCACATGCCGGTGACATGGAAAACATAGAGGTTGCTGAAGATGGCACCATAAACACGGAAGTCACAGCAGATATGGTGACGATGGAAGAAGGTCAGGAGACTACGCTCTACCCGGAAGGTGGGACGGCACTCGTCATCCATTCAGGTGCTGATGACTATGAGAGCCAGCCCTCAGGTGATGCCGGTGAACGCATCGCTTGTGGTGTAATCGGAGAATAGCATATATCACGAAACACTCCGGAGGCCAGACGGCCTCCGGAGTGTTCTGTTTGGGTGTCCTCTTCTATTCGAGTCCCATCGATTTCTTATAGCCCTCCAAATAGGAGATTTCTGATGGGGAGCCCTTGTCCATGCTGTTCATCGCACGATGCCATAGTGGATAATATGGCTCAGGCCGGGCTGCTGCTTCAATCCTGTCATGCTCTTTCTGGGTCAGGCGGATGTTGTAGGAAGCAATGTTTTCATGAAGCTGCTCTTCATTTCTTGCCGCAATGACCACAGGACCCACATTCGGACGGTCCTTGACCCATGCAAGGGCGATCTGCGGCACTGTAGCGTTGCGCTCTTCTGCGACTTCCTTGAGTGCATCGATGACATCATACAAGCGCTCCTCATCCTTCACCCAGGGCTCTGGCCATCCGCTACCCTGACGGGTACCAGAAGGCGCTTCATTATTGCGGTCGATCTTTCCGTTCAGGAGGCCTTCTCCGAGGGGACTCCATATCATTGAGCCGATGCCGAGTTCACTGCCGGCCGGCAGCAGCTCGTATTCCGCTTCCCGTGCTTCAGGCGTATAGTAGATCTGTTGGGTAATCGGTGGAATGAGCCCCCTTTGTTCTGCAATCGTATAGGTTCTGGCCAAGGCCCAGCCGCTGTAGTTCGATACACCCCAGTACCGGATCTTGCCGGACTTGATGAGATCGTTCATCGTTTCGATCGTTTCCTCGATGGGGGTACGTCCGTCCCAGAGGTGGACGAAGTAGATGTCCAGATAATCGGTGCCGAGCCGTTCCAGGGTACGGTCGATCGACTTTTCGATATTGATGCGCGAAGCACCACCCGCATTTGGGTCCTCCCCCAGGTCGAATCCTGTCTTGGATGTCAGGAGTACCTTATCCCTCCTGCCTTTGATGGCTTCTCCGAGCACCTTTTCCGCATCTCCTTCTGAGTAGAGGTTGGCTGTATCGAACATGTTGATGCCTGCATCGAGGCAGATGTCCACATGACGTCTTGCGGTTTCCGCATCAATGTTTCCGGCCGGCTCAAATCCATTAGTCCCACTGAAAGGGATCGTCCCGAGAATGTACTTGGGCACTTTCAAACCGGAATTTCCGAGATAGATATAATCCATGGTATCCTCCTTAGAACCCTTTTTAAGTTAAATTTCCCCCTGCAGATGAACATAAACATGAGTTGTCACGTCCATCCCCTGTTCACCAGCCAGTTGGAGAATGAAAGGAGATCCGCGAAATGATGATCTGCGCCGACTTTCTTATTTTTCCTGTTGCCGATAAAGACGGTCCGAGTGCCTGCATTCCGGCCAGCCTGGATATCCGGTTCCCTGTCGCCCACCATGTAGCTCTCTCCAAGAGAGATATCGTGGGTCTCTGCAAGGTCCAGGATCATCCCCGCTTCCGGCTTCCTGCATGCACATCCTTCATGGGGCATGTGCGGACAGTAGGCGATATCATCCACCCTGGCACCCGAGTCCCCAAGGAGATTCACGAGCCTGTCATGTATTTCCCCGAGCGCATCCTCAGTCATATAGCCAAGGCCGACACCGCCCTGGTTGGTGACGATGAACACTTTCCATCCATCCTCATTGAACTGTCTGATGGCCTGTTCTACACCTTCAAGGAGGTGGAGATCCTCGGGACGGTTCACGAACTTCACCCGGTGGTTGAGCACTTCATTGATGACGCCGTCCCGATCCAGAAATACTGCCTTATGCATAAGAGGTCCCCTTTCAATTCATATTCGCGCATACTAAGACTTCCTTGACTCATACAGTGCAATCCACTCATCCGCTGTCATCTTCCCGGCAAGTTCCCCAAGCAGTGCATAGGGAATATTTTGTGGGTTGGAGAAGCGGCTGCAGCTTTTGCCCATGTTGAGCTTGGTCGCCATATGCTCCGGATAGGCGTCTGTAAACCATTCGTACAGTTCATCGTCACTGTATATCCCCATATGATAGATGGCGAGGTGCCTTTTTTGGGCGGCGACGCTTATAAAGGGAAGGGCCTCACCATCCACATGGTAGCCTTCCGGATACGTCTCTTTCGGTACAGCATAAGTCGGCATGCCGTGCTGCATCTCCGTCTGGAATCCTTCTGGGAGGTTTTCCCCGATTGCCCTCCAGACTCCTATAAAAGCATCCTGCCATCTGTCGTCGATCTGCCTGATATACTCTTCAATGTCCATATTGACACTTCCTTCGTCTTAGGATTGGTCATGCTTCCATTTAACCACAAATGCCCATGATTGGATGTAAAAATACTTTGACTGGGGGCGTACTGCAGGAACATGGAAGTCCAGCACGTGCGCCGTGGGTTGCATATTCACTGTGCAAAGATATTCATGCTGATATAATTGAATGTGAAAAGATGCTACAGGGGGGGATCGATATGCCGCATGATCATTCGCACGGAGCGAACAGGAGGGTTCTTCTGATCAGCTTCTTCATCATCACCGGTTATATGCTCGTTGAAGCGGTCGGCGGCTGGCTGACGAACAGTCTCGCACTCCTGTCCGACGCGGGGCATATGCTGAGTGACTCGATTTCACTGGGTGTGGCGGTCCTCGCCTTCAGTCTGGGGCGGAAGACGGCCAACTACAGCAAGACTTATGGATACAAGCGGTTTGAAATACTGGCGGCGATCTTCAACGGTGTGACGCTCATACTCATTTCCGCCTACATCTTCTACGAGGCGTTCCAACGCTTCATGGATCCGCCTGAAGTCGCGTCGGGGGGCATGCTGGTGATTGCTGCAATGGGACTTGTGGTGAACATCATCGTCGCATGGATATTGATGCGCGGGGGTGATACAGAGGGAAACCTGAACATCAGGGCCGCCTTCCTCCATGTGATGGGAGACTTGCTGGGCTCGATCGGGGCAATCGCCGCTGCCCTCCTGATCATATTCTTCGGCTGGGGGCTGGCCGACCCATTGGCGAGCGTCATCGTTGCTGTCCTGATCATCATCAGCGGCTGGCGGGTGACGAAGGACGCCATCCATGTCCTGATGGAGGGGACACCGGTTGGTGTAGATGTAGAGCACATCGTAAGTGTCATGCAGGCGGATGCCCGCATCATCGATATACACGACCTCCATATGTGGAGCATCACGAGTGGACAGAACGCCATGTCATGCCACGTGACGGTCGATGACACCATGACGATCAAGGAGAGTGGTGAGCTGCTGCATGAACTGGAACGGAGGCTTGGGGATGAGGGTATCGGTCACGTGACCATACAGGTGGAGGGCGAATCCCACCCACATGATGAAGCATTGATGTGCTGTCTTGATGAAAGCGTGCATGAAGCACATCAGTAAGAATAGCCAAAAAGATGAAGCACTGCTTTATTTGACTGAATTTTTTGATTTGTATATGATGGATATGGTGACATTACAGAAACAGCTGCCATATGCGTACTACCACATTCGATTCAAAACTGAAAGTTTGAAAGGGGAAGCGTAATGAGTAGAATCAACCTGGAAAATGCAAAAAAGATAATTGAAGGTGCCGAGAAGAAGGCGTCTGAAATCGGTGTACAGATGGTGATCTCCGTCATTGATGAAGGCGGCAACCTGGTTGCGGTGCACCGCATGGATGATGCGTGGCTCGCAAGCATCGACATTGCGCAGAACAAGGCATGGACATCAGTGGCCCTGAAGATGCCGACATCCAATCTGGAAGAGGCGACGGTACCGAATGCAGAACTCTTCGGCCTGAACACGACAAATCAGGGACGCATCGTCGTCTTTGGTGGCGGCATCCCGCTTGAAGCGGATGGCAAGGTTGTCGGCGCCATCGGTGTCAGCGGCAGCAGTGTACCGGATGATGTGAAGGTGGCCGAAGCGGGGGTCGAAGCATTCAAGGCGCTATAGTTGAGGCTGCTATAATTTTATGAGTATTGGAAGACCTCCCTCAGGAACGGAACATCTGAAGGGAGGTCTTTTGTCCCCTGCAACCGATGAAGGGACATATTGATGGGAGGAATGTTTATGGCAGATGTAAGGAAGTTGACGAATGAGGAGAGCCGGCATTTGCTCAGTGTATTGAAGGTACGTTTTGAATCGCATATGTACCGTCATGAGGATATGGAGTGGAGAGATGTTGAAGCACGTCTCGACAGACATCCCGAAAAGCTGTGGTCCCTGGGGGAAATGGAACGGACCGGTGGGGAACCGGATGTGGCAACTGAGGCGGATGGGACAATAATATTCTATGATTTTTCAGCTGAAAGCCCGGAAGGGCGGCGTAAGGTCTGTTATGACGATGAGGCACTCCAGGCAAGAAAAAAGAACAAGCCTGAAAACAGTGCAGTCGGCATGGCGGAGGAGATGGGGGTGGAACTCCTTGATGAGGCGCATTACCGGCAGCTCCAGACCATTGAAGTGGTCGATCGCAAGACATCAAGCTGGATCCGGACACCGGCCGACATCAGGAAGCGGGGAGGCGCCCTGTTTGGGGATTACCGATATGGCGCGATGTTCATCTATCATAACGGTGCGGAATCCTATTACAGTGCCAGGGGGTTCCGGGCCATGCTCCTTATATGACAAATGTCATGTATTATTGCTGACACCTGCCTCTATACCCGCTTGTTGGCATGTATTAGAATAAAACCAACAAGATTACAGGAAAGAGGTTTGCCCACATGTCAAAACAGAAACAGGCACAGCTGAGGAAAGATGTCATGCCGTTCGCCAAGTCACAGACGAAGACAAGCATCACACAGCTGTTCAACACGATTCTTCCATTTTTTGCGTTATGGTTCCTGGCGTACCAGTCACTGAGCATTTCATTCTGGCTCAGTTTGCTGTTCAGCATCGGAGCTGCCGGCTTCATGATCCGGACGTTCATCATCTTCCACGACTGTGCCCACCAGTCATTCTTCAAGAGCAAGAAGTGGAACACGATATTCGGCACCATCACCGGCGTCATCACCCACTTTGCGTATGAAAAATGGAAGCGGGAACACTCGATCCACCACGCAACAAGCGGCAACCTGGACAAGCGGGGCATCGGTGACATCTGGGTCATGACGGTCGAAGAATACGAAGAAGCAGGAAAATGGGAGAGGCTGAAATATCGCCTCTACCGTAATCCGCTCATCATGTTCGGCCTTGGACCATTGTCACTGTTCCTGCTGGACAACCGTTTCAACCGCAAAGGCGCCAAGAAGAAGGAACGCATGAACACCTATCTGATCAATGGGCTGCTTGTGGCAATCTACTGTCTGATCGGTTTCACGCTTGGCTGGCATGTACTGCTGCTCGTACAGCTTCCGATCATCTACGTTGCAGGCATGCTCGGCATCTGGCTCTTCTATGTCCAGCACCAGTTCGAAGACTCCTATTTTGAAAATGAATCCGAATGGGATTACGTAAAAGCGGCAGTGGACGGCAGCTCCTACTACAAGCTGCCCCGCTGGCTCGAATGGATGACAGGCAGCATCGGCTATCACCATGTGCACCATCTGGCGCCAAGAGTGCCCAACTATTCACTGGAAAAAGCACATGAGAGCACGCCACCCCTGCATCAGGCGACGACCATCACTCTGAAGTCGAGCCTCGAATCCATCCGCTTCCGCCTGTATGATGAGAAGAAGAAGACATTTGTGACCTTCCGAGAGATGAAGGCGCAATTGAATGAAAAGCACCAACCAAGTACAGACTAGATGGAATCCCCCTAATCAATTAGGGGGATTCATTTTTATACATTTTTGGTGGGCCCATCGTTCCATAAAACTGTTACACTGGAACAAATAAGGAGAAGGGAGGCGGTCATTCATGCGCGATTGGTATCATATATTCCCGAAGAATACCGGACTCAGTCTGTACATATGGATCATATTCTGCATCCTGCCGTTCTATTTCATATTCCGCTCCAATGATTCAGGGGAGATCGTCTCCGGCATTATCATGACCATCCTGTTCTTCACGGTATACTGGTTGACGTTCAACACACGGGGACCACTGATCTACATAGGTCTGAGCATTGAATTCTGCATCAATATTGCGATGACCATATTCTACGGCTATGTCTATTTTGCGCTTTTCACCGCTTTCTATGTCGGCAATATAAGAAACAGGGGCGGTTTCATCTCGATGTATGTCATTCACCTGGTGACGACGGTCGGTGCGATCACTTTCGGCTTCTTCTACAATTATACGCTGCTGCTCAGCCATCTGCCTTTTCTCATCATGACCGTCCTCGGCGTCATCCTGCTTCCGATCAGCCGGTACAACCGCTTGAAGCAGGAGGAACTAGAAATGCAGCTTGAAGATGCCAACATGAGGATCGCAGAACTTGCGATATTGGAAGAACGCCACAGGATCGCTCGTGATCTGCATGATACACTTGGCCAGAAGCTGTCGATGATCGGCCTGAAGAGTGAATTGTCAAAGAAGCTGATCGACAAGGATCCCGATGCTGCAAAACGCGAGCTCGCAGACATACAGTCGACATCGAGACAGGCGCTGAAGGAAGTACGGGAAATGATCAGCGATATGAAGAATGTCAATCTGGAGGGTGAAGTGGATCATGTCAAAAAGCTGATGGATGCCGCCCAGATACGGTATGATATAACTGTCGAAGGGGATTTCAACAACATACCCGTGCTTGTCGAAAATGTACTGAGCATGTGCCTGAAGGAAGCGGTCACCAATGTGGTGAAGCACAGCCAAGCGCATCTGTGCGTGATCGAGCTGGTCGATACGGATCAGGATATACTCCTCAAGGTCATGGATAATGGAGAGGGCAAGGAAATCTTCCAGTCGGGCCACGGCATCCATGGGATGCGTGAACGTCTGTCATTCGTGAATGGGGAGATGCAGATCGTCAACAACAACGGTGGTTTTGAAATCAATATCGCGGTGCCGAAAGTATTGAAAGAGATTGAGGAGGGATGAATATGATCCGTATTGTGCTGGCTGAAGACCAGAACCTGTTGAGGGGAGCACTCGGTGCGCTGTTGGATCTTGAAGAGGATATGACTGTCGTCGGACAGGCGGAGAATGGCGCAGAAGCTTTGGACCTTGTTGCGGTGGAATCTCCGGACGTGTGCCTCATGGATATCGAGATGCCGGTGATGACCGGGCTGGAGGCGGCAGAACGCCTGAAGGGCGGGTCATGCAAAGTCATCATGCTGACGACCTTTGCACGACCCGGGTATTTCGAACGGGCGAAGCAGGCGCAGGTGAGCGGCTATCTGCTGAAGGACAGCTCCAGCGAAACGCTCGCACAGTCGATCAGACATATCATTGAAGGCAGACGCATCTATTCCCCCGAGCTGATAGACATTGCTTTTGAAGCCTCCAATCCCCTCACCCCGCGGGAGATGGAGATCATTCAGCTGCTTGAAGCGGGCAGGACGACGAAGGCTATTGCGAAGGAGCTGCACCTTTCGAATGGGACCGTCAGAAACTATATCTCCATCATCCTGGATAAGCTGTATGTGGACAACCGGATCGAAGCCATCTCGAAGGCGAGGGGGAAGGGGTGGCTGAAGTAGGGTTGCTTGGCTTCCGCAAAATGAAAATGCGCACCGCATCACTGGGATGAGGCGCGCATATATCTTTGACTACCAGAACCTGAACCACCCGAGCGTTTCGTATCCAAAGTAGAAGGATAGAAGCGCAAGAATGCTGAAAATCAGGTTCTCCACCTTGCTTCCGGTCCTGAGGGTGAGGGGGAAGCGGACGGTGAGGTCGAGCGGAAAGAAGAGCTTGATGCCGCTTCTTGTCGCCATATCCAGTATGTAATGGCTGACCATACCCGTCAGTAATCCATATTTCAGTATATCGTTTGGAAAGAACCGGTCGATGAGGAACGAAACGATTACCAGAAACAGGAGGCTGTGGGTAAATGTGCGGTGGCCGAACAAAAGATTGATGATGCGTGATAATATGGGGAATCTTCTTCCAATCCTGCTTCCACTATGGCAAATATCGGGCAGAAGTGCACCGACGATGCCGGCCCCTACCATGATCAGTGGATTTTCATTCGCTGCGTGGGCAACCGCAAGACTTGCTGTGATGCCGCCCATTATATGTGTTTTTCCAGTCATGATGCCGCCTCCTTAATTTTGCCTGAAGTATCATTATAATATATTATATGCATTTTTACTGTATTTTTTGAATGTGCTGTAGAATATATGCAGCTCAGGGAAGTCGAGGATTACATCCGATGAGAAAGGGAATGTAGAAACAAAGGAAAATGCTGGGTGGTGATGGCGTTCTGCCCTACATGAACGGATGTAGGCCCCGGTATACCAGGAGGGATAAGTATGGGAAGACTTGACGGCAAAGTGGCGGTGATCACTGGTGCAGGCAGCGGCCAGGGAGCGATGGAAGCGGAGCTTTTCGCCCGGGAGGGCGCGAAGGTTGTAGCGACGGATATGAACGATGAACATCTCGGTGAACTGCTCGAAAGGCTCGGGGAACAGTATCCTAATGCGGTAATCGGCCTACGGCAGGATGTGTCTAAGGAAGCGGACTGGCAGCATATCGTGGAGGAGGCTGTCGGCACATTCGGCAAAGTCGATATACTCATCAATAACGCGGGCATTACAGGCATTACAGAATTTACATTGAACAAGTTGACGATTGAGGAATGGGATAAGGTCATGAATGTCAATGCACTCGGGAACTTCCTCGGCATGAAGCATGTGATTCCCGAGATGAAAAGGAATGGTCAGGGCTCCATTGTGAACATTTCCTCCCTGACCGGCATCAGCGGTCTTGGGGGACTCACTGCCTACTCTGCCTCGAAAGGGGCAATCCGCACCATGACGAAGGGTGCGGCAAGAGATTTCGGTGGGGACCATATACGGGTGAATTCCATACACCCCGGCTACATCGAGACACCATCTACGGAGTATCTGACTTCGAATGCGGATATACGGGATGCACTGATTGCTGCTGTGCCGCTCAAATATTTGGGCCAATCGGAAGATGTAGCATATGCAGCGCTGTTTTTGGCATCGGATGAAGCCAGGTTCATCACCGGGGAAGAGCTGATCATCGATGGTGGTCAGACGATTAAGGAATAATAGCATATCAATCATTAAGGAGAATATCATGGACGGAACAAAAAGGGAAAATATCAAACCAGGTGTCAAAGTGAAAGTGGTACAGAAGCATCATCAGCGGTCGGGGGAACTGACCGAAGGGACGGTGGCGAGACTGCTGACCAACTCGGCGACACACCCCCACGGAATCAAAGTGAAGCTCGAAGATGGCACTGTCGGCAGAGTTAAGGAGATATTGGGCTGAATGAAAAATAACGCCCCACCGAAATTGGTGGGGCGTTATTTCTATTCAACTTTCGTGTCTGCAATGTCATCTGGACGCGCACGATACACGCGCAGTGCCATCACTACCGCAACGATGGAAAAGATGAAGGCGGTGAAATAGACGAGTTCCACACCAGCCACCATGGCCAAGTCGATCGTTGCCGGATCGTCCGGGGTCTCTGCATTTGAGAGGTAGTTTGCCTGTCTGGCATTGAGGATGCTGATGAAGACCGAAACGCCTATGGCTCCGGCCATTGGCTGCAAGGTCGATATGACGGCTGTACCGTGCGGATAGAGCCGCTTAGGCAGCTGGTTGAGCCCATTGGTCTGGGCAGGCATCATGATTGCCGAAACGGAGACCATGAGCAGCAGGAAGCCGATGACGATCATCCATACGGAACTGCCGGTGTCCAGGCGGCTCATCATGAACATGGTGCCGCTCAGCACAAGTGTTGCAGGAATCATCATCGGCCTTGGGCCGACCTTATCGAACAGCTGACCCATGAAAGGGGAGAGCGCGCCGTTCAGCAGACTGCCGGGAAGCAGAAGAATGCCTGCAGTGGCGGCACTCAGTGCCAAGGGACCCTGCATATAGATCGGCAGTATGATCTCCGAGGCGAACATGGCCATGATGATGATCACGAACATGATGACGGCGTGGCGGTACATCGGATACTTGAACACCCTGAGATCCATGATGGGCTCATCCAGGTGGAGCTGCCGATAGGCAAACAGAAAGATGCCGGCGATTCCCAGCAGAAGGGAAACGAGCACCACTGGACTCAGGAACCCGGCTTCGCTCTCACCGACCGAACTGAATCCGTATATGGTCGCTCCGAAACCGACGGTGGAGAACAAGATGGAGAGGATGTCGATTTTCGGCCGTGTCACTTCCGATACATTGACCAGGAAGAAATAGGCGAATACTATGGAGAATAATGAGAACGGAATGACGGTAATGAAGAGGAAACGCCATCCGAGGTATTCAACAATGATGCCCGAGAGCGTGGGCCCTATTGCCGGCGCAAACATGATGACGAGACCGACGATTCCCATGATTCTGCCACGTTTATGGGGCGGGTACATGAGCAGGAACACATTGAACATGATCGGCATCAGCATGCCGGTGCCCACTGCCTGTATCAGGCGGCCGGTCAGCAGGATGCCGAATGTCGGGGCAGAGGCGGCGATGGCTGTACCGAGGGTGAATATGATCATCGTCCCCAGGAAAAGCTGACGGGTGGTGAACCATTGGATCAGTAGGGCCGAGACGGGGATGACGATGCCCATGACGAGCATGAAGCCTGTAGCCATCCACTGCACGGTCGGCAAGGTGATGTCGAATTGACCCATTAATGTCGTAAGCGCAATATTGAGGAGCGTTTCATTCAAAATTGCAAAAAATGCCCCGATGATGAGCGACAGCATGATCGGGAGGGTTTTGATATCGGGGTTTTCCGATAGATATTCATATTGTCTGGCACTGTCTTTTTCCATATATAGATCTCCTGTATGTATTGGATTTGAATGTTTGGTGCATAAGTGCATCTGAATATATTATTATGGATGAAGCGATTATACAAGAATTAAGTCTTGAAGATTTCCAGAAAAAGGAGCGGAGCATATGAGATGTGGCACGGAATGCTTCATTGTGACATTCGAAAAAGATGGTGCGCTGTATACGAAGGAGGCAAAGGCGCGTTCCCATATAGAAGCGCGCAGGATGGTCAGCAGCAAATATGGATCCGACAGCCGGGTCAAAAAAATAGTGAAAAAATACAAATGAGCATTTGCAATTCATACGCTGTTAGTGTAGTATGCAAAACTATAGTATATTTCTTAAATATTCGGAAAATATTGAAGTGTACTATAAATTAGTGTATACAAAATACGGAGGCGAACTATTTAACATGTCCAAACTTTGGAATGATGTGGACGCGTATTTTACTTCCCAGCTGAATGCTGACGACGAAGTAATTACAGGAATTCTCGAAAACGAAGAAGAAAGAAGCGAAGCGGCGAGTGGTCAAGGCAAATTTCTTCAGTTATTGGCGAGAATCAAAGGTGCAAAAACGGTGTTGGAGATCGGCACATTGAGTGGCTACAGTACATTATGGCTGGGTAAGGCACTGCCGGAGGAAGGCAGGATGGCCACGCTCGAGTCCAACCCTGAATATGCAAAGACAGCGTTCGAGCACATTAAGGCTGCTGAACTGGATGACAAGGTTGAAGTCATCGAGGCGCCGGCGGAAAATACGTTGCCGAAACTGCTTGAAAGAGGATATCCGCGCTTTGATTTCATCTATATCAATGCAAATCAGAAGCACTATCCGGACTACCTCGAAGCGGCAATCAACATGGCCAAGAGCGGTTCGGTCATCGTAACGGAACGTAAGATCATGGAATCGTTTGAAGAAGAAGAGGCGAAATGCCCTAAAATGCAGCGTTTCCTGCAGATACTTACAGAGCATCCCCGTGTAGATGCAACGGCAGTTCAGACGGTAGGCAGCAGAGGACATGACGGGTTCGTCATGGCAGTATTGGATTAACCGAAGAGTATACAAATTAAAAAGCTCAGTATCAACCTACTAAAGTGGATTGATACTGAGCTTTTTATTGGCATACCTTACCGGCGCATGGCCGTTATGGTAGAGTATATATAAAATTGAAAAGAAGGGGATACGGTGCTGACGCGTTTCAATGCTTTCATTCAAAAATGGATTGCGCTCCTCACACCACTCAGTCTGATCATCGGTGTGCTGCTTGGTGAAATGGGGACGCACTTCCTCTTCCTGATTCCCTGGTTCTTTGCCTTCATGACCTTCACAGGGGCACTTGGCATGGATTTCAAGGATTTCAGGATGGTCGTCAAATATCCGGGGACGATACTGCTGAGCATACTGTTCCTGCATATCCTGATGCCGGTGTGGGGCTATGTGCTGGCAACGGTCCTGCTGGATGATGCGCTTCTGACCATCGGTTTCACACTGGCGGTGGCAGTGCCCACCGGTGTGACTTCAATCATATGGGTGACGATTACCCGGGGCAATCTGCCGCTTGCGCTCTCCATCGTCCTCCTCGATACGCTGCTCGCCCCGCTCATCCTGCCACTGATACTCGTTGTGGTTGCAGGCACAGCGGTCACCATCGATTCCGCCTCCCTCATCATGGGGCTCCTGTGGATGATCGTACTGCCGACCCTGGTTGGCATCTTGATGAACGAAGTGACAAGGGGGAAGGTGAAGGATACATGGGGCGGGCGCCTGGCGCCTTTTTCGAAAATCAGCCTGCTGCTCATCATCATGATCAACGGAAGCGTCATCGCACCATACCTGCAGAACTTTTCCTGGGAAATCATCGGCATACTGCTCCTTGTCCTGTTCATTACTTTATCTGCATATGCCTTTGCCCTGATTACCGGACACTATCTGCTCAAGGAGCCGTCCATCGTCACGACCTTCACCTATAATGTGGGAATGAGGAACATTTCGGTAGGAGTGGTCATCGCGACCGCCTATTTCCCGCCAAAAGTTGCGATGCCCGTCGTCTTCTGCATGCTGTTCCAGCAGCTCATTGCCTCCTTCGCAAGCAGGGGAATGATACGCTATCAGACATACAGAAATGGTTGAAGCCACCCCTCTTTGAAGTGTGGCTTCTACTTTTACGGACTGCACACATAAATTTTCCATAAATGGGTATAGTGAAATATTGAAGATTCATCATTTTATGAGGAGGCTACATATGGAACGATTCAAGGCATTGGTCATAGACAAGGCGGATGAGGGTACAACGATGGATATCAAGGAGATCGGCATGGAGGATCTGTCTGAAGGGGAAGTGACGATTAAAGTTGCATATTCAAGTGTGAACTATAAGGATGGCATGGTCGCAGTGACGGGCAGCATTGCCGAGACGTTCCCGCTTGTACCGGGAATCGACCTTGCAGGTACGGTGATTTCATCTGAAGATGAACGTTTTCAGGAAGGGGACGAAGTGATCGCCACCAGCTACTATATCGGTACGCGGCACAGCGGCGGTTTCAGTGAAGTGGCCAGGATTCCGGCTGAATGGGTCGTCCCCCTGCCTGAAGGACTGACGCTCAAGGAATCGATGGAACTCGGCACCGCAGGTTTCACGGCCGCACTGTGTGTAAAGAGGCTTGAGGAGAATGGACTTGAGCCCGGGAGTGGAAAGGTGCTCGTCGACGGCGCAAGCGGCGGGGTCGGCAGTCTTGCCATCAATATGCTCGCGGATAAGGGATATGAGGTCGTGGCAAGCACCGGCCGGACAGAAGAAGCGGAATATCTGAAATCCCTCGGGGCCGCGAAAGTCATCCACCGGGATGAAGTCACCGATACCGACGGAAAGTCCACCCGGAAGCGGCAATGGCAGGCAGCCATCGATCCGGTTGGCGGCAAGACATTGCAGTATATATTGAGCAGTCTCGATTATGGCGGTTCAGTCGCCACGTGTGGGCTTGCAGGCGGCATAGAAGTGGAGACGACGGTCCTGCCGTTCATTTCCCGGGCAATAAACTGGCTCGGCATCGATTCCGTCAAATATCCGATGGAGCCGAGGATTAAGGTTTGGGAAAGCCTCGCCGGGGAACTGAAGCCTTCTGCCCTGGAAACGCATATCTCCCATGAAGTGTCGCTCGAGGAGCTGCCGGATACTTTGCGGGATATCCTTAAAGGACGTGTGCGTGGCCGCGTCATCGTCAAATTCTGATGAAAAGACCCCTCATCCAATCTATGTTGGATGAGGGGTCCTCTTTTATTTGGCGTATGCTTCTTCTTCGAGCACTTTTATCTGTGCATCGACTTCTTCTGCCGACAGATCATTTTCAATGACATATCTGTTTCTCGGGTGCTTTGTACATTCCAGGGAGCAACCGCCAAGGTGCTTCGCTTCATTTTCCTCTGAAGCGAGGATCTGGTCGTTGCATTCCGGATTTGCACAGTTGATGTAGCGTTCGCATGGTGTGCCGTCGAAATGATCTCTGCCGACGACATTGTGTTCCACCTGATTTACGGGTACGGTCAGCCTTTCATCGAAGACATACATCATGCCATCCCAGTTCTGCCCTTTGACTTCAGGGTCTTTGCCGTATGTTGCGATGCCGCCATGGAGCTGTCCGACATCTTCAAATCCTTCACGCTTGAGCCAGCCTGAAAACTTCTCGCAGCGTATGCCGCCGGTGCAGTATGTCAGGATGCGTTTGCCTTCGAGCATATCGCGGTTCTCCCTCACCCATTCCGGAAGTTCCCGGAATGTCTCCACATCCGGACGGATGGCGCCACGGAAATGGCCGACATCATACTCATAAGTGTTCCTTGCATCGAGGACAATCGTATTTTCGTCCTGCATCTGCGCATAGAAATCCTTTGGTTCGAGGTATTCACCCGTCATTTCACGGGGATTGATGTCATCCTCAAGGCTGAGGTTGACGAGCTCAGGACGGGGACGTACATGCATCTTCTTGAAGGTGTGGCCTTCAGACGGATCGATTTTGAACACGATGCCATCGAAAAGTGGATGATTCTTCATGTATTCCATATACTTTTCGGTATCTTCCAAGGTGCCGGATACGGTGCCGTTTATACCTTCGTTCGCGACCAGGATGCGCCCTTTGAGGTTCATGCTTTTGCACAGCTCAAGGTGCTCCGATGAGAATCCCTCGGGATCTTCAATGTCTGTGTAGTAGTAATAGAGTAAAACTTGGTATTTCATTGTCTTTTCCACCTATCAATTATATTTGCAGGATATACCTGATAGTTGCATGGAATAAAAGTCCTTTCATGCAATTGTTTATTATATCAATTAAACAATGCATTTGAAAGGACTTTTTACACCTGTCAAAAATTATTCAATTCATTGCTACAGGCCTTCTGCACCGCCCGGGCGCGGCGAGTCGGCTGCACCATAGAGCTTATGGCCGTTCGTCTGGTCGATCATGATCGCCTGTACATCGCCGAGACGGGTGTCTGCAGTCTGTTCCCTGAACGACTGGTCGAATGAATAGCCAAGCTTCTTGAGTGATTCAAGTACTTCTTTTTCGAGGCCATCCTCCCACTGTGTATCAAGATCATGGGTCACATAGATTCTTGCATCCTTGATCGCTTCATCAAGGGACATGTTGTAATCTATGATGTTGATGATCGTCTGGGCAACGGAGGCGACGATTGTCTGTGCCCCTGGTGAACCGAGTGTGAAGAACGGCTTCCCTTCGTGGAACAGTATCGTTGGGCATTTGGAGCTTGTCGGATACTTATGGCCGTTCGGTTCATTGACCTGTCCCGGCTCAGCTTCGAAATCTGTAAGGTCGTTGTTCATGATGAACCCGTAGCCGGGCACCATGATGCCTGAACCATAGATGCGTTCTATGGAAGATGTGCAGGCAGCGACATTGCCCCATTGATCCACCGCAGTGAAGTGGGTCGTCTCCATCCCTTCATTGCCTGCATATCTGTCGGTTTCAATCGTACCGTCCCTGCCTGGCTGATATTTCCAAGGGTCTCCCGCTTCATAAGTTCTGGCGTTGTTTTCTTCGGAGATCAGCTGAATGCGTTCTGTTATATACTCCTCATCCATCAGGCCATCCATCGGGAGTTCGTGGAAGTCTGCATCACCGATGTGCGTATTCTTATCCGCAAGGGCGAGCTGCATCGTCTGGGCAAGCAGATGGTATTTTTCAACGGAATGCGGATCATATTGTGAAATATCGAGTTTTTCGAGTATTTTCAACTGCTGGGCTACTGCGATGCCGCCACCGCTTGGTGGGGCAGGCGTCGCTATGTCGTAGCCTCTGTAGCGGCTCCATAACGGTTCTTCAATTTTGACATGGTAGTTGATGAGATCCTGATGGGTCATGACTCCGCCCTGGTCCTGGACGGCCTCTACGATGGCATCTGCAATCTCACCTTCATATACGGAATCGAACCCTTCGTCCCTGATGATCTTCAAAGTTTTCGCAAGTTCAGGCTGGACGATGGTATCGCCTTCCCTGAGCGGCTTGCCGTCCTGCATGAATTTCTTGCGTGCCTCTTCCCCGAGGCGATGGTCGAAAAGGTCGAGTGTACGTTCCCATAAAGAGTTCACACGGAAATCAGATTCGGCAAGTTCGATTGCAGGCGCAATCAATGTTTCAAGGGGCAGCGTAGCATATTGCTCATGCAGGTGCTTCAGCCCTTTCATGATGCCTGGAACGCCGACAGAAGTTCCGTGGGTGGACCGTTTGTCGAAAGGAATGACTTCACCGTTATCATCTACAAAACATTCAGGCTCCAGTTCCGCCGGCGCCCGCGAATGTGCGTTGATGACTTTGGTTTCATTCTTCTCCTCTTCGTGGCACACGATGAAACCGCCTGCGCCGATGCCGGTATTCATACCTTCAACGACTGCCAGTGAGAGCTGCACCGCAATGAGTGCATCGAATGCATTGCCTCCCTGATCAAGCATCTGGTTACCCGCATGGGTGGCCTCCTTGATGGCACTTGCGACCATCCCGTACCTGCCGGTGTCGCCTTTTATCTGATTGCCTGTATCATAATATTTTTCCTGCGCTTTAAAAATCTTTTCCAGGTTTGCCATTATCAATCTCTCCTGTTCTTCTTTAAATCGAGATATAGTTTCATAGCCTAAAAAGTATAATGATAAACACAACTTTCAGCCTGAAGGATGAGGAATAAAAGGTTTGGAGAGTGGAAATTCACCTTAAAAATTGGTAAAATCATATAATTGGATATCGAATGATGAGAGGTAGATGAAGAATGGACAGAAACAAAGCGCTCGTCGTTTTCTCCGGCGGACAGGACAGTACGACATGCATGTTCCATGCTCTGGCAAATTACAGAACTGTGGAACTGGTGACATTTGATTACGGACAGCGCCACAGCAAAGAGATAGAAGTGGCAAAAAGCATTGCCGAGGAACAGGGGCTCAAGCATCATGTGCTTGATATGTCGCTGCTTGGGCAGCTGAGCCCGAATGCACTGACCGAGCATGGCATGGACATCACCCAGTCGGAGGATGAGGGCGTGCCCAACACATTCGTACCAGCGCGAAACATGCTCTTCCTGTCCTTCGCCACCGCCCTAGGCTACCAGACAGGAGCCGGTACGATCATTACAGGTGTGTGCGAGACGGACTTTAGCGGCTATCCGGACTGCCGGGATATTTTCGTCAAATCGATGAATGTCACTGCCAATCTTGCGATGGACCGGAACTTCGTCATCGAAACACCTCTGATGTGGCTCGACAAGAAACAGACATGGGCGCTGGCCGATGAATATGGACAGCTCGACTATATAAGGAACAGAACTTTGACGTGCTATGAGGGCGTCATTGGAGACGGGTGTGGCGAATGCCCGGCATGCAGGCTGAGGAACGATGGACTGCAGGCATATCTGAATGAAAAGGAGTGGCAATGATGAGCTATAAAACGCCTGATCATGATTATAGATTTGAACTCAACAAAGATTTGAACTTCTCCGCAGCACACTTTATACCTGATGACCGTGCTGGAAAATGCAGCAATGTCCACGGTCATACCTACTTCGTCAACATCACGATTGCCGGTGATGAACTTGACGACCTCGGATTCCTGGTCAACTTTTCGTCGCTCAAATCCCTGATCAGCGATGCATTCGACCATACACTGCTCAATGAACACGAGCGGTTCCAGGAACGCCCGCCGACTACGGAAACCATGGCGGAGACGATATACGATATGGTGGCGGAATTTGTCGATGGACTGGACAACCGGCCAGTCTGCCTGCAGGTCTACCTGAGGGAGACGCCGACAAGCTATGTGATCTATCGTCCCAAGGAGCGTCGGAACTGATGAAAGTGCCTGTACTAGAGATTTTCGGTCCGACCTTCCAGGGGGAAGGTGCAGTCATCGGCCAGAAGACCATGTTCGTCAGAACGGCCGGCTGCGACTACAGCTGCAGCTGGTGCGATTCCGCCTTCACATGGGATGGCAGCCAGAAGGACAAGATCCGTATGATGGATGGCGATGATATATTGGCGGCGCTGGATCATCTTGCGCCTGGCAACTATAATCATGTGACCATATCCGGAGGAAACCCTGCACTGCTGAAAAATATGCAGGACTTTGTGGAGAAGGCGAAGGCGCGCGGCATCAAGCTGGCTGTGGAAACGCAGGGGACGGTGTTCCAGGAATGGCTTGCTGTAATCGATGATGTGACGATCAGCCCCAAACCGCCAAGTTCCGGGATGGATACCGACTTCAGAAAGCTGGAGCGTGTAATGGCCGGTCTGGATGAAGGTACTGCCCACTACAACCTCAAAGTCGTCGTCTTCGATGAAAAGGATTTCGAGTATGCAGCGGATGTCCACGGGAAATATCCGCATGTGGACTTCTATCTCCAGGTCGGCAACCCCTATCTGGGGGACAATGTTGAAGGCCATACATTCAAACTGCTGGAACGCTATGAGCGGCTTGTCGACATGGCCATGGCGGACCCGCGCATGAATGATGCGAAAGTGCTGCCGCAGCTTCATACACTGCTGTGGAGCAATAAACAGGGCGTCTGACGGGAGATGACAGCTCCTTGAAATGTTATACTATGAATAGGGTTTATTCAGTGAAGGAGGCAGGATTATGGAAATTGAAATCTGGTCTGATATCGGATGTCCGTTCTGCTATATAGGAAAGCATAATTTTGAAGCGGGACTTGAGCAGTTCAGCGGGAAAGATGAGGTGGACGTCATCCATAAAAGCTTCCGCCTCGACCCTTCGGCACCGATGGCACCCGACGCAAGCATGGCTGAACTGCTGGCCAAAAAGTACGGAAAGAGCCTTGAAGAGGCAAAAGAGATGAACAGGCAGGTCAGCGGGGCAGCAGAAGCCGCCGGACTCGAATTCAATCTGGATGCGGTCATCCCCTCCAATACGATGGACGCCCACCGCCTGATCAAGATGGCGGAAGGTGAAGGGAAGGACGGCGAAGCACTTGAGCATCTGTATCATGCATACTTCACAGAGGGCAGCAATGTCGCTGATGCAGAAGTGCTCCTAGACATTGCCGAGACCCTCGGCATGGACCGTGGGACGGTGGAGCAGAAGCTCGCCTCGAATGACTATAAGGAAGCAGTCATCTCAGATCAGAATGAAGCCACACGGCTGGGTGCCCAGGGCGTACCGTTCTTTGTCATAAACCGGAAGTATGGTGTGTCCGGTGCACAGCCTCCAGAGGCTTTTCTTGAAGCGGTCAACAAGGCGTATGAGGAAGAGCAGCCGCTCGTCGACATGAGTGGGGACGCAGGGGCATCCTGCGGCAAGGACGGTTGCGAGTAGAAAATTCAATATAGAGGTCCCTTAGCTACCCTCTATAAAAAAACTAGGAGACATGGGGAGCTGCGCGGCTTCTCCATGTATAAAAGGAGCAGGAAAGATGAGTGAAGAAAATACACAGGACCTGAGTCTTCTCGGGAACCAGAACGTAAAATATGATTTTGACTACAATCCGGATGTCCTTGAGACATTCGACAACAAATATCCGGGACGGGACTACTTCGTCAAATTCAACTGCCCGGAGTTCACGACCTTATGTCCGATAACCGGACAGCCTGATTTTGCAACGCTGTATATCAGCTATATCCCGGATGTCAAAATGGTTGAAAGCAAAGCGTTGAAGCTCTACCTCTTCAGTTACAGGAACCACGGCGGATTCCATGAAAGCAGCGTCAATATGATCATGGATGACCTGGTCAATCTGATGGATCCGAAATATATTGAAATATGGGGGAAATTCACCCCGCGTGGCGGCATCTCCATCGATCCCTACTGCAACTATGGCCGCCCGGGGACCAAGTATGAAGAAATGGCGGACTACCGTATGATGAACCATGACATGTATCCTGAAAAAGTGGATAATAGATGAACTGACGAAAAAAGGAGCCCAAAAGGGCTCCTTTTCCTATTCTGCAGCAGTGCGGCGGGACTGTTTGTATGTGATGATCTTGTATAGGTGGTGTACTGCACCAAACAGGACAAGCAGCGGTGTGATGATCAGCAGCAGGAAGAAGATCAGGCCGCCGATTTCCCGCAGTCCAAAATTGGCGAAGAACTCCTGTGTGGCGACATCGGAAAGCGGTGGGTAGAAGACATAGACATAGATGAGTCCGATTACCGCCAGTGTGAACACATAGAAGATCATATTCGTAATGTGGTAGGGCAGTGTATATTTGTCGAACTTGAACATATTGTAAGATTCCCCTTCATATTCATTTCATCCATATTATACACTATAATGTGTCTATGAGAAAATAGAAAATAGTGAATTATAGAAAAACTAGGAGGTTCGATATGAGTATCAGAGAAGCGGTATATGAAGATCTGGAGAGGGTAATGGAAATAAAGGAGAAGGTGGTTCCCCTGATGATTGGTGCGGGCAACACCCAATGGAGTGAGGAATATCCTGATATGAACAGGTTCAGGAAAGATGTGGAAGCCGGGTCGCTTTATGTATATGAAGAAGGCGGCATCCTGGATGGCTTTGTCGTTGTAGACGATGACCACCCCGAGGCATATGACGAAATAGAATGGGAAGTTGTTCGTGCAGAAAGCAGGGCGATGCATCGGATGGCAGTGGATCCTTCAAGGCAAGGACGGGGCATCGCCCGTAAAATGATGGAGGAAGTTGAAGACCGTCTTGAAGCGGAGGGCTGTAGGGCCATCCATACGGACACGTCCCTTGAAAATGAAAGGATGCAGAAGCAGTTCGAAAAGAACGGCTACATATTCAGGGGCAGGCTGCATCTCGATGACAACGCGGATGACTGGTATGTCGCCTACGAAAAGGTGCTCGGCTGAGCAGGGTGAAGGCGCATTCATGAATTTTGTTTTTTTCCTTCTGCTTATAGTGTAAGATGTATGATGGAATATATGAAAATAGGGGGAATTTTTAGTGAAACTGTTACTTAAGCTGATCGCCGGCATCGTCGTTGGTATCGGGGTCGGTGCACTGTATTATGGTGTGGATGCATCAGGGGGAATGGAATCGGTACTGGCTTTCCTGGTCAGGCTGCTGCTTACTCTGGAATCTATTCTGGGAAGCTTCATATTCTTCATGATCCCATTGATCATCCTTTTCTTCATTGCCAACGGAATTTCCAAGATCGGCGCAGGATCCGGCAAAGTCGTCGGTGCAACATTGGGCACAGCATACATATCGACGCTCGGTGCCGGCATCCTGGCATATCTGGTCGCAATGATGGTCATGCCGCGCATCACTGATGGGGGAAGTGTCCCCGAGGAAGGTGCAGGACTCGAGCCGTTCTTCGAGTTTGAAATTGCACCGCTCATGGACATCCTCACAGCGCTCGTTCTGGCATTCGCTTTTGGAATCGTCATTACAATCACGCGTTCTGAGCTTATGCAGAAATGGTTCGAAGAAGGAAAGAACATTGTCGAATTCCTGATAGAAAAGGTCGTCATTCCAATACTTCCCTTCTATATTGCAGGTGTATTCGCAGGGATGGCATCGCAGGGAACGGTATTTGATACGCTCGCCGTATTCGGTGTCGTACTTCTTGTGGCGATACTGCTCCACTGGGTCTGGATCACCGTCCAGTATACGATAGCAGGCGTATTGCTCGGAAAAAATCCATTCAAGATGATAAAGACGATGATGCCCGCCTACTTTACAGCGCTGGGTACGATGAGCAGTGCTGCCACGATACCAGTTACATTGAGGCAGACGAAGGAGAATGGAATACGCAACAGGATTGCAGACTTCGTCATCCCGCTTTGTGCCAATATCCACCTCGCAGGAAGCACCATTACGATCGTCAGCTGTTCGATTGCAGTCATGTCTGTTCTGCCGGACTATGAACTTCCAGGCTTCTTCACGATGCTGGGGACGATCATGCTGCTTGGCGTCGTAATGATTGCGGCTCCAGGTGTGCCGGGTGGTGCAATCATGGCAGCAAGTGGTGTGCTCATGACGAATCTGGGCTTCACTGAAGCGGCCGTGGCATTCATGATCGCGCTCTATATGGCTCAGGACAGCTTCGGTACTGCAGCAAACATCACGGGGGATGGTGCAGTCAGCAGCATCATCGATGCATATGAACGAAAATTGAATGGATGATACACAAAAGACCGCTACGTGCGGTCTTTTGTAATTTCTTTGATGAATATGACGGTGGGGATGACGATTCCCAGAAAGGCCTGGAAGATGGAGAGGAAACGCGTTGGACCGATGGGTGTGAAATCCCCGTATCCTATAGATAACAATGTTACCCCACTGTAGTAGAGTATCTGAAGGAAAGTATAGTTTACGACTTCTTCCCCGCTCGTCCCATTGATCAGGATGGGTGTGTTCAAGGAAATGACATAGTAGATGATTGCGAAGATGAACATGATGGACAGCAGGACCGTGAATATGTATAAATACAGGGGCCAATCCAGTGACAGTTTATGCGTTTTCGAGAGTTCCCCCTTCTTTCTGGCGAACGCACCAAGCTGGAGCAATAAAAGAACGACAAGTATGCCAAGGAAAGCGTGAGCCATCAAATTCCCCCAAAAGTGAAAAATTGTATATAATGATAGATACGATAATAAGAAAAAAGGATACTGGTCATGAATAAATTTTTGTACCTAATCATAGTCATCTGTTTTCTGGATCTGTTCGTCCAGCTGCCGATCATCACTCCGTTCGCTATTTCACTCGGTGCGGATGAGTATACGGCAGGCATCATAGTAGCAATTTATTCCCTTTTCAACATGGTGGGAAACGTTTTTGGAGGTTTTTTTTCCGATAAGTTCGGACGCAGGAATATGCTTCTCCTCGGCATGGGTCTGCAGGTGGTCATACTGCTTACGTACACGATAGTGCCCACTGTCGGGCTGCTGATCCTCATCCGTGTAGTGCACGGATTCTCAAGCGGCCTGCTGACGCCTGCTGCATTCAGCCTGGTGGCAGATATATCGAAAAGGAAAGCCATCGGCAGATCGATGGCCCTGACGGGCGTCTCGATCGGCACGGCAGCCGTACTTGGGCCTGCACTCGGCGGCATCATTTCGAGCCAGACGAGCTATCAGATGGTGTATCTCGTCATGTCGGGAATATTCGTATTCGGAATCCTGCTGATCTTCATTACAGTGAAGGAGAGTACGACGGAGCAGAGCCGGGAAATCCATTATGCGACGAACTATGGACAGATCATCACCCGCCCCTCTCTGATCGTCGCCTATATCTCCGCTTTCACGCTGATGGTCTCAAACGGTTCCCTTGCATTCGGTCTTCCATTGAAAGTGGCAGCAGTCGGATTGTCTGACCAGACGACAGGAGCCATGCTGAGTGTCTTTGGCATCGTGGCCATCCTGGTCTTTGCCACGCCGGTCAACCGGATATACTCGAAGTACAGTCCGGTCGCCCTCGTCTCCACAGGAATATTCATCGTGGGGGCAGCAATGATCTTTCTGCATTTCGTGCCGACCGTGTCCCTCATCTATACTACGATGGTCATATATGGCATCGGATTCAGCTTCATCTTCCCATCGATGAACAAGATCATCGGACAGAATACGGAGATGCATGAGCGGGGGAAGGCAAATGGAATATTCTATTCATTCTTTTCCCTTGGGTCTGTGGCGGGATCCTACCTTTCCGGTATATTCGCCACATATTTCGAGACCCCCTTCCTGTTCATCGGATTGATGCTCATCATGCTGCTTGCTGCAATCTATGCTGCACATGAAAAGAGTGGATTCAAACAGACATTTTAGGGAAATAAGTTGTCTAAGGAAGTGATAAAGTGAAAAATGTCCTATTAATGGGTGTGAATGGCAGAATCGGCCAGAATCTCTACAGGGAATTGAAGGGGTCATTCAACCTCTATGCATTCTCGAGCGCCAATCAGGACGATAAGAATCTCGATGTCACCTTTCTGAAGAAGGATCTGTTCATACTCCCGGAAGTGGAAGAGGCTTTGAGGGGGATCGACATTGTGATATTCTTCGAGGATCCGATAATGAGGCTCAACCGTCAGACACAGGGCAGGTTTGAGGACCTCTATATACTTCTGGCAGACAATATCGCCCGTGCCTCCCAGATAAGGGAAGTGGAACAGATCATCTTTGTTGCGGATGAAGTCAGCAGTGAATATACAGCCGAGGTCCTTGGTGCCTATGGCACGGAAGTCAAGATTACCCAGACACCCGTCAAGAGGTACGGGAAAACCCTATCGTATAAGGCGTCCGACTACAACAGTGTCAGAAGTGTGCAGAGGGCTCCACTGCCGGCCGGCTGGCACATCAGAGATGTGGGAAGGTACTATTTTGAGTGGCTGAATGAAATCCTGTATGACCTGATCAATGTAGAATACGACAGACACCTCATAAAAATCCGTTTTGCGAAGATGGACAGCCCAGCGCTGGTTGTGGAATACGATGCGCAAAGAAGCTATAATGGTGTGGAAATATACAGGATACAGGGCGGCGGCCTGTCGAAGCGGATGTCGAACAAGACACCCCGCCTGGAGTTCAGGGAATTGCCCGGACGCGAGGAGTTCATCATGGCGCTGCATGACTTCGAGCCAAAATCCCCATGGGCCGTCTATCTGCTCACCCAGGCCCCCCTGTATACACTGGTCAACCGTATATATCAGGTGGAGATGACCATCAACAATGAAGCCCCGGGATCGCATAACCGCCCATACAACGGGGAATAGAAAAAGAGTGCAGCTTCCCGGAAGGGAGCTGCACTCTTTTTATGATTCAATGCTTTATTAGTGGATGAAGTTATGTCCAGAAACTTGGGAAGCACTGATGGTCCTGAAGGTTTTGACACCTTTGCCGCTGCCGAAGTTCATTTCGGAAACGAGGATGGAGCCATTGGAGTTGATTCTTTCAACAACTGCTACGTGGCCAAGGCCCCAAGCGTAGTTGGTCCATGCATTCGCCTGCATGATTGCACCGACGGATGGAGAGTTGTTGACTCTGTAGCCTGCGCTTCTTGCTCTGTTATCCCAGTCGTATGCGTTGCCCCAATTGTTGCCAACCGGTTTGCCGAGCTGCTGGCGGCGTTCGAAAACATACCATGTGCAGTCGCCCCAGTAGTAGTGGTTGGTGCCGTATGAAACGCTTGTTGGTGCCGGTGCTGAAACGTTCTGTGTTGTAGAGCTGCTGCTCGCAGAACTTGAAGAGCTGCTAGTGCTTTCAGAACTTGAAGAGCTGCTGCTTGAGCTGCTGCCGCTTACGGACAGTTTCTGTCCTGGGTATATGAGATGGGAAGAAATGTTGTTTATGTTCATCAATGTCCTGTAGTTCATGCCGTGCGCTCTCGCAATCTTGCTGAGAGTGTCGCCGGATTTAACTGTATATGTACCACCTGTAGAGCTAGAGCTGCTGGTGCTTGCAGAGCTTGAAGAACTTGAAGAACTGCTGGAGCTTGAAGAGCTGCTGCTTGAGCTGGTCTTGATCGTCTGATTTACGTAGATCATATCAGAAGAAAGGTTGTTCCAGGACTTGAGCTGGGATACGGATACGCTGTTCTGGTTTGCAATCTTCCAAAGTGTGTCGCCACTTTGAACTTTGTAGGAAGAAGCTTCCGCATCGTCTGAAAGTCCGTATGTAGTGATGGCTGCTGTTGCTGTCAAAGCAGTAATGACTTTTTTCATAAGTGAGTAATCCTCCTGAGTTGTGTTTGTAGATTATATATATATGTTTATGTGAAATCCAAGTTGCATGTTTATGTGAAATCCAAAGTTTGCTGTCTATGTTTACAGAACATATCTTAGCAAATAAATGGCGGAAATAGGGCAATGTAATACAACTGTAATATAATTAAAACATTACTAATACATTCTGCAGCCTTACGTAATGGAACGGAAACCTGATCTGGTTGTTTTAGGCGAACTGGGGTATAGAAAATGTATTAAAGCAAAGTAAATGGAGGGTGTTCAAATGACGGACCGTCATAACTATAGATTGGTATGGCTTTATTTTCTTTATTATTGGGTGATTTTCGGCATAGGGACATACTTCGGCCAGTATCTGCCGGAGGAATGGCGTCCGACTGCTTCGATGGTGCTGTTCGGCCTGCTGATGCTTTCACTTTTCGTCAGGGGGTTCAACCATAGCGGCCCAATCATAAGCCATCTCTATGCCTTTCTGGTCGGCCTGGTGTCATTCGGCCTGTTCGAGTCATTCATAGCGGATTTCGGGGCGGATATATTCTACCGTATAGTACTCCTTGGAATCATCGTATTCGTCTTCTTCGGACTCATCGGCTACTTCTTCCTGAGGGACATCACCCATTGGGGGAAGTACCTGTTCGTTGCATTGCTCATACTCATATTCGCTTCCCTGCTCAACTTCTTCATCAACTTGCCGTATATGACACTGGTGATTACGATAGTGGGTCTCGTGCTCTACATCCTCTTTACGATGTATGACTTCAACCGTATGAAGAACAAGAAATTCAGGCCGAGGGAAATGGGCTTCAACCTCTTCATCAACCTCCTGATCATCATCAAGAGGCTGCTCAGGCTCTACCAGTACGTTAACAATAGGCGATGAATGATATAAAATGATATATTAGAGGATATAAACCAGCTAAAAAGGAAGATGACGAATGGGACGCAAATGGAATAATATCAAAGAGAAGAAAGCACAGAAGGATAAGGATACGAGCCGGGTCAATGCGAAATTCGGGCGGGAGATCTATGTCGCTGCCAAGAAGGGGGAACCGAACCCTGAGAGCAACCAGGCATTGAAGGCTGTACTGGATCGGGCAAAGACCTATTCCGTGCCGAAGCACATCATAGACAAGGCCATCGACAAGGCGAAGGGCAGTGACGATGAAGCGTTCGATGAGCTGCGTTATGAAGGCTTCGGTCCTGAAGGCACGATGATCATCGTGGATGCACTGACGAATAATGTGAACCGTACCGCTTCAGATGTGCGTGCGGCTTTCGGCAAGAACGGCGGCAACATGGGTGTCAGCGGAGCGGTAAGCTATATGTTCGATGCGAAATCTGTATTTGTGTTCACTGGCTTCGGTCCGGAGGACACGATGATGGAGCTGATGGAGAAGGATGTCGATGTGGAAGATGTGACGGAGGAGAACGGCTTCACGGTCGTCTATGGTACGCCACAGGCCTTCCATGAAATCAAGGAAGCACTCGATGAGATGGGTGTGGAAGATTATGAAGTCGCCGAACAGACGATGATTGCCCAGAATGAGGTATCATTGGAAGAGGAGACCCAGGAGCAGTTTGAAAAGCTGATCGAGGCATTGGATGACCTCGAAGATGTTTCAAACATCTACCACAACGTCAACCTGGGTGAATAATCAAAGGGGGATAACAGCAATGGATTTTGGATATGAGGGAAAGGTAGCGGTCATCACGGGCAGCAGCAAGGGCATCGGACGCAAGACAGCCGAGCAGATGGTGAAGCTTGGGGCGAAAGTCATGCTCGTCGCAAGAGGTGAAGCGGGGCTTAAAGAGGCCAAGGAGGAGATTTCCAGGTTCGGGGAGGTCGACTATGTTGTTGCTGATGTGAAGGAAGATGCAGCAGCATCGCAGATTATCGAACAGACGGTTGAAAAGTTCGGCCGGCTGGATGTGCTCATCAATAATGCCGGCGGCTCCTTCGCAAAACCATTCGAGGAAGTGTCTGTTTCGGATTGGGAACAGGATCTCGATCTCAAACTGATGGCTGCGGTCAGGATATCGAATGCCGCACTGCCGCATCTGAAAAAACAGGGTGGAGCGATACTCAACCTCACTGCGGTCCTCGGCAAGACGCCGCCTGCCTCCTCACTGCCGACGTCGGTATCCCGTGCGGCAGGCATGGCGATGACGAAGGCGATGAGCAAGGATCTCGGGAAGTACGGCATCCGGGTGAATACGGTATGCATCGGGCTCATCAGAAGCGAGCAGATAGAAGAAAAATGGAAAAACGAGGCGCCTGACCTTACATGGGAGGAATATTCCAGGCTCGATAAACATGATATTCCGCTCGGCAGGATCGGGGATACGGAAGAAGCGGCCAATGTCATCACATTCCTCTGTTCCGACCTTGCTTCATATGTCAGCGGGGACGCTGTTAATATAGATGGCGGCGCCGGCCATGCACTCTGATCATCAACGCCTTCGGGCGTTTTTTTGTTGCGTTTAATCCATATTAACTGTATTATTATAATTAATACAGTAGGGAGGAGGCAGTCTGGTGATCAACTTGGATCTTAAAAGCCGTGTGCCCATATACGAACAGCTTGTCGACAAAGTAAAGCAGCTCATCATACAGGGCGTCATAAAGCCGGATGAGAAGCTTCCTTCAGTCAGAAGTCTCGCACAGGAATTGACGATCAACCCGAACACGATTCAGAAGGCCTACCGTGAACTGGAGAGGGAAGGTTACATCTACTCCCTGCCTGGCAAAGGAAGCTTCGTCGGTCGTGTGGAAGGACATGAAAACGAAAGGAAGATCGAGTCGCTCACCCGCAATTTTGAACAGGTGACCAGTGAACTGCTCTATCTTGGCGCATCCAAGAGGCAGCTCATCAAGCTGATTGAACAATTGGAAGAGGAAAGGAGAAAAGAAGATGAATCTCGAGACTAGGCAGCTGGATAAGGCATTCAGCAGACAGAAGGCGGTCGACACCGTTACATTGACTGTCACTTCAGGCACCATCCATGGCCTTCTCGGCTCCAATGGCGCAGGTAAAACCACCTTCATGAAACTGCTCAGCGGCATATATAAGCCGGATGCGGGAGAGGTGCTGTATGATGGTGTCCCCGTGTTCGAGAATCCTGACATCAAGGATGATGTAATGTTCATCAATGACATCCCCTATTTTTTCAATGGTGCCACGCTGAAGACCATGGGACGGTTCTACAAGTCGATGTATCCCAGATGGTCACAGAAGCGTTTTGTACAGCTAGCGGCACATTTCAGCCTGGATATAAAGAAGCCGCTTTCGCAGCTCTCCAAAGGGATGAAGCGTCAGGCATCGTTTGTCCTGGCATTCTCAGCACGGCCAAAAGTGCTGCTACTGGATGAGCCTTTCGATGGCCTCGACCCGATAGTCCGCCGTCAGGTGAAGAACATCATGATGCAGGATATCGCGAACCATGACATGACGGTCATCGCCTCCAGCCATAACTTGAGGGAGATGGAGGATTTATGTGATTCCGTCTCCATCATGCATGAGGGGAAACTCCTGTTCCATCGCGACCTGAATGAAGTCAAAGGCTCCCACTGCAAGCTGCAGATCGCCTTCAACACACTTCCGGATGAACGCTTCTACAGGGATATGGGCGTCGTCCATCATGAAGTGAAGGGACGAGTCCTCACATGCATCATCAAAGGCGATATGAAGCATATCGAAGAGAAGGTGACGAAATATCATCCGTTGATGTACGATATCCTGCCTTTATCACTGGAAGAGATATTCGCTTATGAAATGGGGGAAAAAGGCTATGAAATCAGCAACATCATTGTTGAATAGGACGCTGCTCAATCATTTCATGGGTGGAATATTCTGGCTGACGGTACTGTTCATCATCGGAAATGTACTGATCCAGCCTTTGGCACTATGGATTGCATCATCAAATTTCGAAATGATGGGCGGCAGGAGAGCCCTGCCGGAAAACCCATTGGATATGATGATTGGTTTCCAGCTTGCCGGTGGCATGCTTTATGTGCTGTTTATGGTGATGTTCCTCTTCAACTACAAAAATAGGGAGGCTTCAGTCGATTTCATGCACAGCCTGCCGATCAGAAGGGGAGGACTGCTCACCCATGCACTGACTGCGGGAATCATCAATATCATCGTGCCGCTAGCAGTAACAGCCTTCATCCTATTTTTTGAAAGGTACTTTTTGGCTTTTGAGATCTCCTTCATGCAGATTGTGGAGTGGTTCTTCTACACCCTATTTGTACTGATCGTCGTCTTTGCATCGGCTGTCTTCCTCGGTTTTCTTGTGAACAGCATATTCGTCCATATGCAGCTGGTCATCATCGTCTTCTTTCTGCCCCTTGTCTTCTGGGGGCTGACCGTAGCGGTGGCAGACATGCTTTATGATGGGATCGTCACTGCTCCGACTACAGGTGGAGGGGGACTGCTTAGTGTCGTCACGGACAATACATTCCCCATTTTTGCTGTTCAGCAGGCCATGGAGGGACTGATACTATGGAAGACGATAATATGGTCCCTATTGGCCGTAATATTGATCGTGTTCTCCTATGTAATCTACAATAGAAGCCGGAATGAGGATATCCATCATACTTTCACCAATACTTGGGTGCGGGATATACTGGTTGCTTTCATCACGATTTCAGGGATGCTTCTTCTCGGGCTTGCCATTTCCTTCGCTTTGCCTAGGCTGACGCTCGTCTTCATATTGGCCTTCATCATCGGAGCGGTATTTTCGTATATTGTTCAGGAAATGTTCTTCCAGGGTACGGCAAAAATACAGTTCAGGAAGCGCTCCCTAGTAATCACTGCAGTATCTATAGTCCTCTTCTGGATTTTCTTTGTCTTCGGTTGGCAGCAGTATACATCATATGTTCCAGAGGAAGGGGAAGTCGACAGTGTCAGCATCAACGCACACTGGGCGAGCATGTATGGAAGCGGTGAAGGCAGTGCTGATGGGATGAGTGAAGATTATATGTTCATCAGTGATCCTAAGGTCATCGGCCAGACCCTCTCCCTCCATCAGGCAGCAGTCGGGCAGTCGGCTCCAAGAACCAATGAATATGATGGAGAGGCACTCGAGATCACCTACCGGATGAAGGATGGGGATCACGTCAATAGAAGATACGAAACGATTACACTGAATAACACACAATATGATACCCTCCTCGAAACCTTGAACAGCAGCAGCTTTTCAACATCCTATGATATCGTCTATAACATCACCGATGCTGGAGATATAAGGAATATGGAAATTTCTGGCGTGAACGGCTATGTGGCCCTTTATTCTTCTGAAGAAATAGCAGACTTCGCCAAGGACTATCAAAGACATGCGCCCAGGATTGATGAGCAGATTCCTGCTTTGGTCAGCAATACGAATGTTCCGATGGTGAATGTGTCGGTCGGCTTCGAATTGAATCATTACCAGGGCCGGGCATCCATCTATAACCCTGCGGTTCTGGATGTAGTGGAAAAAGATCAGGATATAGCAGACTTCCTTGGAGCGACGGACAGCCGGACAATGCATACAATCTCACTGTCCAATGATGAAAAAGAGGACTTCTTCTCAGATTATCAGACCCTTTCATTCGATGAATTGAATGAAGCGTATCCTTTGGAGGAATTGGGGGATGGCGACCGCGCTGAAGTCATGGAGACCTTAAACGAAGGGGAATTGGATGCGGCTGCAGATCAGGTGCTGTTGTACTCACCTGCATTCATGCAGCAATTCGGTCCTGAAATGGAAAGGAATGCTGCCGCTGATACACACTATATGATCGGCATCAAATAGCCTGTAATATTTAAGATCCTTATTCCTTCACATTCTTTCCCCGATTTTTGTATAATTGGGGGAAGGAGATGAACGTGATGAAAACCAAATACCTCGATAAGAGAGGATGGAGACGTCTCCTCCGATCTGACTACAAGGAAAAAATCATCCACCATGAAGGTGAGGAAATACTGGTCGGACTGCTTGATATCCATAAGGTCCGGTCTCCGCTAACGGTGCCGATATTGGATAAGAAGGTCCGGGTATGTGATAATCACTACAAATGGCTGCAGATCATGCCGAAGAATGGGAACTACAGTCTTACCGTCATGTATGATGACAGGGGCCAGGTGCTGCAGTACTACTTTGACATCAATATCGAACATATACTGGAGCTTGGCAACGCCAGGCGGACGGATATTTATCTCGATGTGCTCGTTCTGCCCGACGGCCGCTATGAGCTCGTTGATGAACGAGATATAAAGCGGGCGCTCAAGAGGGGACATATCACTGAAGCGGAACGTGATTATGCCTATGTGGCCGCAAACCAGCTGATGCAGGATATTGAAGTGGATTTCGACTGCTTCAGACGTTTTGCAGACCACTGCAAACGCACAATCGACCAGTAAAAAAACAGTAAGGAGAAAATATCTCCTTACTGTTTTTGTTTAAGTGGTCATGAAGTCTCCGCCATTGACGTGGATGATCTGCCCCGTCATATAGCTTGAGTCGTTGGATGCGAGCATCACATAGCTTGGGGCGAGTTCGCTTGGCTGGCCGCGGCGTCCCATCGGTGTGTCTCCACCATGCTGTTCGACTTTCTCTGCATCGAATGTCGCAGGGATGAGCGGTGTATATATCGGACCAGGAGCAACCCCGTTCACACGGATGCCTTTAGAGGCAAGGTTGCCTGCGAGTGAGCGTGTGAACGACGTGATGGCTCCATTCGTTGCGGAATATTCGATGAGTCCTGGAGAGCCCCTATAGGCTGTGACGCTTGTTGTGTTGACGATGGTATCACCCTTGTCCAGATACGGCAGTGCTGCCTGGGACATGAATATGATGCCGTAGATGTTTGTTTCGAAAGTCTCCCTGATCTGGTCTTCGCCGATATCGAGGAAATCTTCTGTCGGATACTGGACACCAGCGTGGTTGACCAGCACATTCAGTTTGCCGAAGTTGTCGATGGTGAACTTTACGAGCTTTTCACATTCGGCTTTCTTTTTGACATCAAACGCGTAGGTTTCACATTTGACCCCGTAGGACTCGACAATTTCCTTCGTCTTGTCCGCATCGTCATGCTCATCGAGATAGGCGATGACCATATTGGCGCCTTCTTTGGCATAGGCGACCGCAACCGCACGGCCGATGCCGGAATCGCCGCCGGTTATGATGGCGACCTTGTCCTTCAGTTTGCCGCTGCCTTTGTATTCATCGTCTTCGAATATCGGTTTAGGGTCCATCTCACCCTCGATGCCGGGTTGACGCTCCAGAGTATAGCCTTCGATTTTTTCATCGATCTTCTCATGCTTGTTCTGTTCACTCATAGTAGTATTGCCTCCCATTACAATGATTTGATCAATAGGCATATACCCAAAGAGTACTTGCGCTACACTTATTCGAAATCAAGCATTGTAGAATTATTTATTTATGATAAGATTTTCTTATTGATGAAAGGGTGTTGAATTGGAATGAAAGTCGATGATTATAAGCTGCTTGTCACACTGGATGAGACGCGGACCCTGCGGCGTGCTGCAGAAAAGCTGTTTATTTCCCAGCCGGCTGTGAGCCAGCGTCTGAAATCCATCGAAGATGAGTGGGGAGTGAAGATATTCGTCCGCACGAAGAAGGAATTGTATGTAACCGGGGAAGGGGAGAAGATCATCGAGCACGCCCGCAATGTCGTAGAGCGTGAGTCGCTGGTCAAGGAATACATACGCATCAACCAGAATTCCATACAGGGAAATCTCTCCATAGGCGTCTCCTCACTGATCGGCCATACTATACTGCCCGAAATACTGGCCCAGTACCTGAAACTCTATCCGAATGTGAACATCAAGATCAAGGTCGGTTCTTCGCAGCAGATCATCAGCGAGCAGAATGACTTCCATATATGCATCGTGCGGGGAAACCGGATACTGAACAAGCAGAATGAACTGCTGTTTGTGGACCGCCATTATCTGGTGACGCCGAAAACGACCGATGATGAGAAGCAGCTTCCCATCATAGAGTTTCAGGCGGACCCCATATACATCAGTGAAATCGAGCAGTTTTTCGAACGGCGGTTCAACCGCAAATATGATTCCCAGATAAAGGTGGATCAGATTGCCACATGCCGCGCGCTGCTGCTTGAAGGCATCGGCATGACCGTTCTGCCTGAAATAGTGGTCGAAGGGTTCGACAGCACACAGTTCAATATTGATGAAGTGCTCTACGAAGATCGGCCGATCACCCGCGATACGTACATCGCCTTCGACAGGAGCGTGCTCGAACTGCCTCAGGTCAAAGCCTTCCTGACACTGGTGCGGACGTTCGTCAATGCAAATTAATGACTAAAAAGTATAGAAAGAATGGTTAAGACAATGCGAGAACTCTTTTACATCCAGAACTACCGCCTCTTCCTGCTGAACATGACACTGCTCGGGATGGCCGTCTCACTCACAGCTCCCTTCCTCGTCATCTTCATGACGGAGACACACGGCATGCCGACCGCCATATACGGCCTGTTCATGGCAACGGTGGCCGTCGGAAGTTTCATGATGAACACCTTGATCGGAAGGAAAAGCGACCGGATGGCCTTTGACCGCAAGTATCTCATCATCGGCGCCTTAGTGATGATGATCATTGCCTTCTCAAGCTATCTTCTCATCGGCAATGTCTGGCTCCTGGCCCTCTCATATATACTGTTCGCCTCACTCGGGGCGCCTGCAATGCCGCAGCTCTATGCTTCAGCACGCGAATCGATAAACGCCTACAGGTCGAGTATCGCCGTCCTTGCGAATACCGTGCTCAGGTCGATGTTCTCCTTCGGCTTCCTGTTCGGCCCACTGATCGGCTCTGTGCTGATCGGAATCTATGGTTTCAACGGCCTGTTTACGGGTACTGTCATCATGTTCATACTTGTCCTGGGACTGTCCTTCCTGATCCGTCCCGCAGACAAGAAGGTCGTTCCCCAGAGCGCCGTTGATATAAAAAGCTATGAGGAGAAGATTGCGCCCAACCTGCTCAGGACACCTGCGCTGCTGCTTCCATTCATAGCATTTACGATGCTGCATGTGGGACAATGGATGTACCTCCTCAACATGCCGCTCTATGTGACGCAATACCTTGAGGAAGGGGAGCGCGGTGTAGGAATACTGTCGAGTCTCTGTGCCGGCCTTGAAGTGCCCTTCATGATTTTCATGGGGATGATTGCAGGCAGGGTCAGCTCCAAGTCTCTGTTGATTCTCGGCGCTTTTCTCGGCAGCCTCTATTTCATGTCGATCGGCATCTTCAATGATTTCACAGCAATGGTGATCGGCCAGGTGCCCCTGGCGATATTCCTCGCGGTCCTGCTCGGGCTCGGCATCAGCTATTTCCAGGATTTGCTTCCGGATTTCCCGGGATATGCATCGACGCTTTTCGCCAATGCGATGATCATCGGCCAGCTTCTGGGCAACCTGCTTGGTGGAATGGCCAGTGATGTTGTAGGATTGGAGTACTCATTCTTTGTATCGGGAATGTTCGTATTCCTAGCGTTCATACTGTTCTTCTTTACTAGAAGTGAAATCAGGAAAGGGGAAATATAATGGAAATCATATGGTGGCTCATTGTCATCGCTTCGTTCATCATCGGATTTTTGGGGCTGGTCTTTCCAGTCGTTCCATCCGTATTGATGTTCTGGATCGGTTTTCTCGTCTACCACTTTGCACTCAACAGTGAAACCTTGTCATGGATGTTCTGGATCATCATATTCGTCCTGACGGTGCTGGTGCTTTTCAGCGACTTCATCGCAAACAGCTATTTCGTAAAAAGATATGGGGGTACCAAGCGCGGTGAGTATGCCGCAATCGTCGGGGTGGTCATCGGGATGTTCCTATATCCACCATTTGGCATCATCTTCGTGCCTTTTGTACTGGTCCTGATTGTAGAAGCATTGAATTCAAAGGACTTCAACCAGGCATTGAAGGCATCCGTCGGTTCATTGCTTGCCTTCGTATCAAGTGCCGTATTCAATGCAGTCGTCTATGTGCTGATGGTGGTATGGTTCCTGCTTGATGCACTCGTGTTCTAGACATAAATAAAGCTCCCTCATGCGAGGGAGCTTTATTTTATTTCTGTGCTTTTTCTACTTCTTTTTCAGCACTCTGGTTATCTGTACCTTCTTCATCCAGATTTTTACGCACATCCGTCATATTGTATTTCGGTTTATGCTTGCCCTGCTGGATATCCAGTGCGTAGTGGCAGGCCACGCTGTGCTTGCCTTTGTAGATTTCATCCTTCTCTTCCAGTTCCGGTACCACGTCACGGCACTTGTCCGTGGCGAAAGGACACCTTGTGTGGAAGCGGCAGCCTGTCGGCGGATCGATCGGGGAAGGGACGTCTCCGCGCAGGAAGATCCGTTCCGACTTCTTCTTCGGATCCGGCACCGGTATCGCAGAAAGCAGGGCTTTCGTATAAGGGTGCTGTGGATTCTCGAAAATGCTCTTCGTATCACCGATCTCGACGATCTTGCCGAGGTACATGACGATGATGCGGTCTGATATGTGGCGTACGACCCCAAGGTCATGGGCGATGAAGAGATATGTCAGACCCATCTCACGCTGCAGACGTTTGAGCAGGTTCAGAACCTGTGCCTGGATGGATACATCAAGGGCACTGACTGCTTCATCACAGATGATGAGTTTCGGATTGACCGACAGTGCACGGGCGATGCCGATACGCTGCCTCTGGCCGCCGGAGAACTCGTGGGGGAAGCGGTCGATCTGGTGCTTTTGCAGACCGACCGTCTCCATAAGCTCGGTGATGCGGTCGTTGCGTTCCTTCTTTGGAACGATGTTATGGATGTCCATGGCTTCGTTGAGCGTCTGGCGGACAGTCTTGCGGGGGTTCAGGGAAGCATATGGATCCTGGAAGATGATCTGCATTTCGCTTCTCATGCTGCGCATTTCAGAAGCACTCTTGCCGAGTACATCCTTGCCATCGAACTCGATGTTCCCTTCAGTCGGTTCATCAAGCCTCAGGATAGCACGTCCTGTAGTGGATTTTCCACAGCCGGATTCACCAACTACGGAGACCGTTTCGCCCCTGCCGATGGTGAAGGAGATATCGTCGACCGCCTTGACGTTGTTTACTGTGCGCCCCAAGAGTCCGCCTTTGATTGGAAAATATTGTTTAAGGTTCTCTACTTTAAGTAGTGGATTCTCTGTCATAGACTTCTACTCCCTTCTCGCCGTCCCACTCTTCAGTGTAGATCCAGCATCTTACGTCGTTGCCGTCTTCCTGGGTTTCGAGTTCAGGCAGTTTGCTGCATATGTCGGAGGCGTGCGGACAGCGTGGTGCGAATCGGCATCCCGTAGGCATTTCATCCGGTGCAGGCACGTTCCCTTTAATGGGTACAAGTTCGTCCTGGTCCACATCATGGCGGGGCAGTGAATTGAGCAGCCCTACCGTATAGGGATGTTTCGGGTTATCGAACAATGTCTCCACATCTGCATATTCGACGACTTTACCGCAGTACATGACGGCAACATAGTCGCAGGTTTCGGCCACGACACCAAGGTCATGGGTGATCATGACGACGCTCATGCCGATGTCATCCTGGAGTTCCTTGATCAGTTCGAGGATCTGCGCCTGTATGGTGACATCGAGTGCTGTGGTCGGTTCATCCGCGATGAGCAGTTCCGGTTTGCAGGCAAGTGCCATGGCGATCATGACACGCTGCCGCATTCCGCCGGAAAGTTCATATGGATACTGGTTGATGCGCTTTTCAGGGGAAGGGATGCCGACGAGCTCGAGCATTTCGATGGCACGTTTCGTCCCTTCCTTTTTGCCGAGTCCTTCGTGGATCTTATAGGATTCACGAAGCTGCTGGCCAATCGTGTAGACAGGGTTGAGTGAAGTCATCGGCTCCTGGAAGATCATGGAGATTTCGTTACCGCGGATATCCCTCATCCTGGAATTTTTCGCTTCCGTGAGCTCCTCACCCTTGAAGTTGATGCTGCCGCCGACGATCTTGCCAGGGTTTTCGATGAGCTGGAGGATGGACAGGGCACTGATGCTCTTGCCCGATCCCGATTCACCGACGATCCCGAGGGTCTTTCCTTTAGGCACCTGGAATGTTACTCCGTCGACTGCCTTTATTTCATTTCCTTCCACAAAGAAGGAAGTTCTGAGATCATTTATATCAAGAATATTTTCTGACACATGTGTCACTCCTAACTTAGTTTAGGTCGATCCGTTTGTTCAGGAACCTGTAGGAAATATCGACTGCCAGATTTACAAGAACGAATGTGACGGCAATGACCAGGATGGCGCCTTGTACAACCGGGAAGTCACGCTGCAGAATGGAGTCGATGATCAGGCGGCCAAGGCCGTTGATCGCGAATACACTCTCGGTGAGCACCGAACCGGCAAGGAAGTAGCCGAACTGGAGACCGATTACAGTCACGACGGGGATCATAGCATTTTTGAGCGCATGTCTGAATATGACTACACGTTCCTTGACCCCTTTTGCCCTGGCAGTACGGATGTAGTCCTGTGAAATGACATCGAGCATACTGCTCCGTGTCATCCTGGCAATGATTGCGGCACCGGCTGTACCGAGTGCGATGACCGGCAGAACAATCTGGTCGGCATCCCCCCAGCCTGTCGGCGCAAACCATCCCAAGTTAATGGCGAACCACTGGATGAGCATGAGGCCGAGCCAGAAGTTCGGCATGGACAGTCCGAACAGGGCAACAATCATGATGGCAACATCAGAGAATGTGTACTGGCGCACTGCTGAGATGATGCCTGCCAGAAGTCCAAGCACTATCGCAAAAATCATTGAGTATACTGAAAGTTCCAATGTGATCAGGAATCTTGACTGGACATGGTCGAATACCGGGATGTTGTCCCGGATGGACGTACCAAGATCCAGTTGCAGGGCATTGCCCAGGAAGTTGAAATATTGTATGTGAAGCGGATCGTTCAGACCCAAACGTTCTTCAATTGCCTGTACTGTCGCCTGAGGCGCACTTTCTCCTGCCATAATAACCGCTGGGTTACCCGGAGTAAGGTGCATCAGACTGAACACGAGAATTGTGACCCCGATGAGAACGGGGATGGCCTGCAACAGCCTACGAATAATGAATGTAGTCATATGATGCCTCCTATTTCTTGAATTTCGGATCGAGTGCATCTCTCAATCCGTCTCCGAATAAGTTGAATGCAAGTACAACGATGACGATCATCATGCCAGGGAAGAATGTGATGTGTCCTGCCTGGTACATATAGTTTCTTCCGTCATTGAGCATGGCACCCCATTCAGGTGTCGGCGGCTGTACGCCAAGGCCGAGGAATGAAAGGCCTGCTGCTGAAAGGATTGCTGTAGCGATGAAGAGAGTAGTATTTACGATGATCGGCGACATGATGTTCGGCAGTATGTGCTGGAAGATGATCTTGCCGTCACGTGCACCGAGGGCACGTATCGCATCCACATATTCCAGTTTCTTTGTCGTCAATGTGGATCCTCTTACAATCCGTGCAAACTGTGGAACGGCGCCGATGGCGATGGCGATGGTCACGTTGATTGTGCTGCCACCAAGTACGCTGACGATAGCAAGCGCAAGCAGGATACCCGGGAAAGCGAGCAGGACATCCATGAGTCTCATGATGATGGTATCAAGCCAGCCGCCATAGTAGCCGGCGAGAATCCCAAGTGGCACACCCACAAGGCCGGCAAGGAAAGTTGCTGCAAACCCTACCCCTAATGTTATGTACATACCGTGTATTATTCTGATGAAAATATCCCTGCCGAGGTGATCTGTACCGAACCAATGCGCGGCTGAAGGACCTTCCAACTTTTCTGTCAGACTGGTTGCATTTGAACTGATTCCTGTAAGACCATAGTTTGCATCGATTGCACCAAAAATCGATACAAGGAAGAAGAACAATAGTATATAGAAGCCTGTAAGGGCCGATTTATTCTTCTTCAGGCGCTTATAGAAATCCTTCATGCTTTTAACCCGTGGATTGACCGGTTTGGTGTCCCGGATTCTTTCTTTGGATGCAACTGCCATGAATTGACCTCCTAATAATTCTGATTGAATTTTATGACAAATCCTTGAATTGCTTCTTATAATGATACAGTCATAAGGTGGATTTTTCAATATTTTCTCTAAAATAATGAAAGGGCTTTCACATATTTCTTAAGAAATTTTCTTAAAATTGTGTAATAAAACAATTTAAATTATGTAATAAGTATTTAAGTTTATGGAAGAAATATGTATATTTAGTGTAACTGTCAAAAATTCAGTATATTCAATCAATTATAAAATTCCAGTAACTTCGAGTTCAAACATTTTTTGGGCTGGATTCTATATTTGAGAGAGCATATGACTACTAAAGTTCAGAATATTCGTTATTGAAAGAAATCTTATGGTGATATAAAATAGGTTTACCCCAAAAAAAGTCTTACATATTTGGATGGGAGAGATTTTTCAGAGGAGGAGTAGGATGAAGAATTTTTGGCGATTGATGCTGCTCAGTGTGTTTGTACTCGTACTGGCAGCCTGTACGGATGACAGCGAGGTGGAGCCGGAAGGTAGCGCTGAAGGGGAGTCGTCCTCAAATGGGGGCGGCGACATGGTGCTGGCCTTCCCGAGTGATGCTGTGTCCATGGATCCGCATGGCAGCAACGATGTACCATCTGAGCAGGTCCGGGATACAATATATGAAGGACTTGTGACACAGGATGAAAACTTTGAAATAGAACCGGTACTGGCTTCCGAATGGGAACAGATCGATGATACTACATGGCAGTTCACCCTGCAGGAGGGTGTCACTTTCCATGATGGCAGTGAATTCAACGCTGAAGTTGTGAAGGCGAACATCGAGCGGCTGTTGGATCCGGCAATGGCTTCCCCGAGGTCCTTCCTGCTTGAAATGGTGACTGAAGTGAATGTAGTGGATGACTATACGGTCGAACTCGTCACAGAATTCCCTTTCTCTCCACTGCTCAACAACTTGACGCATGGCGCCGGCAAGATGATCAGTAAAGACCTCATCGATGAAGACTATCAGAATGCGCTGGACGAAGCAGGACTCGATATGACTCTGGAAGAGTACTATGAACTCCGGGGAGCAGGCGGAGAAGAGCATGAGGAAGCTGCGAATGAAATCGGGGGTGCCATGGGTACCATGGTCGAGCAGAATCCTGTCGGCTCCAACTACCTCCAGTTTGAAAGCAGGAACCCGGGTGAGAAAACCGAACTGACTGCCTATGAAGATTACTGGAATGGCGCGCCGACAATCGATTCGGCCACCTTCAAGGTTGTTTCCGAAACGGGATCCAGGCTCGCAGAACTGGAAACAGGTGACTCGGACTTCATTGCACAGGTCGAGTCCAGCAACATCGACCGTGTAGAAGGCAATGAAGAAGTGACGCTTGAGCGCACGGATTCGGTTTCCATCGACTACATCGGTTTCAATACCCAAAAGGAACCGTTCGATGATCCGCAGGTAAGGCGTGCAATCACTCATGCCTTCGATAAAGAGGCTGTCCTTTCTGGTGTCTATAATGACTCCGGTACACCGGCAGTCGGTCCACTTGCGCCTGGCGTAATGGGTCACAGTGAGGATATCGAAGGTCTGGGCTACGATATGGATGAGGCAAGGGAACTGCTTGCAGAGGCAGGATATGAGGATGGATTCGATGTCAATCTGATGGTCAACGATGATAACCCAGAACGTGTGGACATGGCTGTATGGCTCCAGGAATCACTGGGCGAGCTCAACATCAACGTAAATATTGAACAAGTGGAGTGGGGAGCGTACCTCGAGATGACGGGCAACGGCGAACATGACATGTTCATCCTCGGCTGGTCCAACTCAACAGGGGACCCGGATAACGGCATCTCTCCATTATTCCATTCTGACATGGTCGGGGATCCAGGAAATCGGTCCTTCTTCGAGAACGATGAGCTCGATGCATTGCTGGATGAAGGAAAGCGTGAATCCGACCAGGATGCCCGTGAGCAGCTATATGTAGAAGCGCAGCAGCTGCTTGTAGACGAAGCGCCGGCAATCTTCGTACGTCACTCTGAGAACCTGAATGCCTACAATAACAACGTGGAGGGAATTGATATCGACAGCTATAATATCTTTGACCTTCGTGAAACCACCCTCAATGAATAATTACTTTCATTGAGGGAGAAACAAATAAAACGGAAAATACATAATGTGTTTTCCGTTTTTTATTCTTTCCATTATTTGAAAATGTGGGAAAATTCATCTTGAAGGCGCTTACTTATTCCTGTATCATGAAGTTGATTAAATCTCGCATTTAATTAAAAATTATTAGGAGGTCCAAAATGAAAAATTTAAAACTGCTTCTAATGTTGAGCCTGGTTTTAATTTTATCATTTGCGCTGGCTGCGTGTACGGACGATAGTAATGTCGATCCGGAGAGCGATTCTGCAGACGGCGGAGAAGAATCTTCAGGTGATACTGAAGGCGGAGAAGGTGGAGAAGGCGGAGATCTTGTCATTTCCGAAATGAGCGACATCGTCAGTCTGGATCCGCACGGCAATAATGACGTACCGTCAAGTAACGTACGTTCAAACATCTACGACACACTGACTGTCCTTGATGAGAACATGGAAGTTCAGCCTGGTCTGGCGACTGAATGGGAACAGCTGGATGACAATACATGGGAATTCACTCTCAAGGAAGGTGTCATGTTCCATGATGGAACTGAGTTCAATGCAGAAGCTGTCGAAGCGAACCTGAAACGCATTACAGACCCTGCAATGGCGTCCCCGCGTATGTTCCTGTATGAGATGATTACAGACGTGGAACCTGTTGATGACTATACTGTCGAAATCACGACAGAATATCCATTCGCGCCGCTCCTTGCACACCTGGCGCATGATGCAGGCGGCATGCTGAGCAATGATGTCATCGAAGCTGACTATGAGCAGGCGCTGTCCGACTCTGGTGAAGAGATGACGCTTGAAGAGTACTATGAACTTCGCGACAGCGGCGGCGAAGAGCATGAGGAAGTTGCGAATGCAATCTCCGAAAACATGGGGCAGCATGCTGCTGACAATGCGATCGGTACAGGTCCATTCAAGGTACAGTCCCGTGCAGCCGGTGAAGAAGTCGTACTCGAAAGAAACGATGACTATCACGAAGAACCTGTAGCATTGGACACGGTGACATTTAAGGTGGTACCGGAAACTGCAGCCCGCATTGCCGAACTCGAAACTGGGGACAGCCATGTTGCAGGTGCAGTGGAGTCCAACAATATGGATCGTGTTGACTCCCACGAAGAAACATATCTCGACAACACAGAATCACTTTCTCTTTCATACATCGGTTTCAACATGGAGAAGGAACCACTCGATGATCCACTCGTACGTCAGGCGATTTCCCATGCCATCGACAGGGAAGCAATCATCGATGGTGTATATGATGGTGTAGGCATCCCGGCACAAGGTCCACTTGCTCCGGATGTATTCGGCTATGATGAAAACGTTGAAGGCCTCTCCTACGATATGGATCGTGCGAAGGAACTCATGGCAGAAGCTGGATATGAAGATGGCTTCTCACTTGAAATCTGGACAAATGACAGCCCACAGCGTATCGATACGGCAGTCTATCTGCAGGAATCCCTGCAGGAGCTCAACATCGAGTTGAATGTAGAACAGCTCGAGTGGGGTGCGTATCTTGAGAGGACTGCACAGGGCGAGCATGACATGTTCGTTCTTGGATGGTCGACAGTTACTGGGGACGCAGACTACGGCATGTACCCGCTGTTCCACTCTGAAATGCATGGTGACCCGGGTAACCGTTCATTCATGAGCAACGAGGAAGTGGATGCCCTGCTTGAAGAAGGCCGTCAGGAAACTGACCCTGAAGCACGTCAGGAAATTTACTCGGAAGCTCAGGAAATGCTCGTGGACATCGCTCCTATGGCATATATCCACCACCAGAATTATCTGACTGGCGTCCGTACAGAGGTACAGAATTTCGAAGTGGATGCCCTTGGCATCTATCAATTGGATGAAGTGACTCTCGGCGAATAGTATATTATGGCACTCCGGAATCTTCCGGGGTGCCATTTTAAATTTTCATGGATTCCAGAAAGTGATATAATCTGTATCAGGATAAAAAAAGGGTGAGGCCATGAAACGTCTATTCGCAGTGGCACTGCTGGTCCTTCTCGCTGGATGCGGTGAAGATGAAAGTCAGGCTGCAAAGGATCTGGAGAAGGTGAACCAGGAGAATAAGGCACTGGAAAATAAAATACAGAACGTCAAAACTGAGAACAGCCAGCTGGAAGATAATATCGAAACGAAGGAACAGGAGCTTGAAGAGCTGCAGCAGAACGAGTCTGGTGATGTAGGGCCTGACGAAGAAGAGACGAGCGAAGAAAGCGAAGAAGAACCTTCGGAAGAATAGCAGCTAAGATTAAATGCCTCTCAAAAGGGAATATGTGATGTAAACAATTGAGAGAGAGAGAGGGATAGTTATGCACGAAGAGAAGTTCAATATCATCGAAGGCAAAGAAATGACACTTGAGGCATTGCGCTATGAAATAGAGGAGATTACCGGGATGGGCGTCCAGAGCTTTGAGGGGGAAGTTTCCCGGTTCGTCTCCAAAAAACCAAATGTGGATCAGGAATTCGAAACGTTCAATGTGAGATACGATTTCAAGGATTCAGATGACTTTGTAGATGTAGTGTTCACTACCGATCAGAAAGAAAATCTTGAAGATTATGATTTTGATGATGAAGAAGTGAAGGTTCAGCTCATTACTTACAAACGTATGGATGCCCCGCTCGGGAATGAGGGTGATAAAGTGGAGGAGTAGAGGGATGCTTGCTCTCTTTCTCTTTCATTTTTAATGGATGGAGCTATCGAATACAGTCATTATACAAATGAAAGAATGGTTGAGGATAAGCATGAAATACATCAAAACAAAGCGCTTGATATTACGTGATTGGCAGCAGAGTGATACTGTCCCTTTCATCGCGATGAATCAGGATCCGGATGTACGCAGGTATTTTCCGGAGAAGCTTTCGACAGAGGCATCGAAACAGTTCATAGTGGATGCACAGAAGGATATCGAAGACAGGGGATTTGGCCTGTTCGCGGTTGAAAGGCGGGACACCGGTGAATTCATCGGTTTTACAGGCATGCAGGTATTGGAAGAGGACGGACCCTTCAGGCTTGAGTTCCTTCCTTGCGTAGAAATCGGATGGCGTCTGATGAAGAAGCATTGGAACCAGGGGTTTGCGACCGAGGCCGCGGTGGGGGTGCTCAAGTTTGCCGAACGCCATACGGATATCAAGGAGATATATGGTCTCGCAGCGAAGCGGAACTGGCCGTCGATCCATGTGATGGAGAAGATAGGCATGGCCAGGGTGGAGGAGTTTGACCATCCGCTGATAATTGAAGGCCATTCCTTGAGGAAACACGTTGTATATAAGTTGGAAATGTAAAAAACGACGTCCTAGCGACGTCGTTTTTCAGTTTCATATGTTCTTGTCTCAATGGGTTTGTATATTTCAAAACTTTTCAATATTTCATTGGCGTCATCGCCGATGAAAAGCTGTCCCATATATTTCTCGTCGAGGAACCCTTCTTCAATGAGTTTTTCGAAAAGGCCGGTAAGGGCATAGAAGAAATTATTCACATCCAACAGGCCAATCGGCTTCTTCTGCAAACCAATCTGTCCCCAAGTGAACATTTCAAAGAACTCTTCCATCGTTCCTGCGCCACCCGGCAGCGTGATGATCGCATCGCCGAGTGTTTCCATCCGTGCCTTCCTCTCATGCATGCTCTCGACGACTTCCATATGCTGAACTTCTGGGTGTGCCATCTCGCGGTCCACCAGAAACTGTGGTATGACCCCTGTTACAGTGCCGCCTTTTGAAAGGGCACCGTCAGCTACAGCACCCATCAGTCCTACAGCGCCTCCACCGAATATGATACCTATCTCTTTTTCTGCCAACAGCTGTCCAAGTGCATAGGCACTCTCTTCGTATATAGGGTCAGTTCCAGTATTGGCACCACAGAATATGGTGATGTTGTTGATCTTCATCGTCTGCCGCCCCTCTCTGCATTTCAGTTCATAATGTCAGACTATTATTTGTACTGCTTCTTTCTATGCTTGTTGATTTTCTTTTCAAGCTTTTTCTGCTTTCTGGACTTTTTGACTGCACCCGTTTCCCCTGTTCTTCTGCCTATGGAAGAGACTTGGGATTCGTGGAGTGCCCGGTGCTGGTTGAAAAGTGAATTGTCCTGTTCAGTATTTTCATTCCTGGTTTCTGCATTTCTCGGGTCCAGGACGTTCTTGTGCTCTGTAAAAAGTTCCCCGTTTTCATAAGTGTCCTCATCATGACCTTTTACTTTCTTGTCGATCCAATGGTTGATATTCTGATTCATGTTGTCCAGCCTTTCATGTTCATCGTTGTTTTGGGCGCCTGTTTCTTCACTGGTATCCATAGCCAATCTCTCTTCATCGTCTTCCGAAAGGCTGGCGCGGTTGCGGGACTGGTCCGTGTCATATTCGACAGCGATTCCATAGTTGTCCGGATTGGACTTTTTCTCCGCCTGTGCTTCAGGTGAGACGGCATCGGGCTCCCTATGATCATCGGACACTGTCATTGACTGTGACTTATCCCCGTTCTTCTCCTCAGGGCCTGATTGGAGCATCTTTGGAACGGAAATCCTGCTTTCCGTCTGCTCTTTCAGACGGTCTTTCCTATGCTTCTCCTTTTCCTTCTCAAATTGCTTGAGGAGGGACTCCTCCTGCTTCAGGCTCTGCTCATACTGTTTCTGGTCTTTTTTGTAGGTGTGCTTCATACGCTTGTCGGTGACGGCGCCGCCTACTTTGGAAACGGCTGATTTGCCCGTCTGATATGTGGATGTACCTGCATTCTTTACAGATTCGACAGCACTGCTGCCCTTATCTTTAGCTGCATGATAGACGGTGGTCGATGCTTCTCCGATCTTTTGCACATCAGGATGCTTTTTGATCCGTTTTCTTTCATTAAAAAGAGGAACGAGTATAACAGGAAGCAGCGTAGCTGCCATTTTCACTTTATCATTCATTCATCTAACCTCCAGAAACTTCGTATATGATGATTATAATATACCCTTCGGGATGTTTCATTAAACTGTAAACAAATTCGTTTAATTAAAGCATTATAAAGGTATGGTTACAGTAAATGAGGAGGAATGCATGGTGAAAACAATTACTGAAAAGATGACGCTTGGTGACATAGTAACAGAAATCCCGAAATCAGGGGACATTCTAAGGAAGCAGAGAATCGATTTCGCCAATGATGGAAACAAGACATTGAAGGAAGCGGCGTTGAACCACCAGCTTCCATTGGAAAACCTGTTGTATGAGATTAATGCAGAGGAATCAGCAAATCAGGATGGCATTGATATAAAATATATGGATGAAGCGGGCATCATCAAATATATACAGATGAAATATCATGAAGATCTGAAGGATGAGCTTCCTGTCCTTGAATCCTATGTAGAGAAGATGGTGAAGGAGGATGGAAGCCTGGAAGCTGTCGAGGACATCTTCCTGAACTTGAAGGAAGCACTCCTTGACCATACGAGGGATGAAGATGACAATGTCTTTCCGATGCTGGAGTCATTCATCGACACCCCTTCCAAAGATAAGCGGGAGGCCCTGAAACCTCATATGACAGAGCTTGAGGATGAACACCGCAACGCCGCGGAAGCATTCTGGCGCCTCAGGGATCTGACGAATGACTATACGCCGAAAGAAGGGGATTCTGGAATCATCCGATTCGTCTACCAGAGGCTGGAAAATCTTGAGAAAGCCACTCTCGACCATGTGCACCTTGAGAATAATATTCTCTTCAAAAGGGTGAGGGAGACCCATGACCAATAGAAGTGCAGACCGAAAGGCCCCCTGCTTCCTTAGGAAGCAGGGGGCCTTTCCATTTAATATGGCCGGATGTTGATGGACACAACCGTTTCTATTTTTCTTCCTGCTTTTTCGGCAGTATGGCGGTGAATGTTGTGCCTTCACCTTCGCGGCTCTCCACTTCTATTTCCCCATGGTGGGACTCTATCAGATGCTTGACTATGGCAAGGCCGAGTCCTGTACCACCGGAGTGGCGGGAACGGGCCCGGTCCACACGGTAGAAGCGTTCGAATATGCGGGGGAGGCTCTCTTCGGGGATACCGATGCCATCATCCTTGATGATGAGTCGGACCTTTTCGACATTCTCCTTCAATGAGACTGTGACAGTACCGCCTTCGGCAGTATAGTTGATGCCATTACCCACCAGATTGAGTATGATCTGCCTGAGACGGTCTTCATCCCCTTGGAGATATACATCCTTTGATGGGTCGGGGAGCACCAGCCTCGTCCGCTTCTCTTCGACGGCCCCCTGCAGTGTAACGGACACTTCGTGGACAAGTGCTGTCATGTTGAGTGTTTCAAGGTTCAGCGGCATCTTCTGCCTTTCAATCTTGGAGAGGTTCAGAAGATCCCTTATGAGTCGGTCGAGCCGCTGGCTTTCATCGTGTATGATCTTGAGGAACTGCTTAGTTGTTTCCTCATCGGTCACTTCCCCGCTCATCAGAGTCTCCGAGAACCCCCTGACGGAAGTGACGGGGGTCTTCAGTTCATGGGATACATTCGCAACAAAGTCGCTGCGCATCTTTTCGAGCCTTCTTATCTCTGTAATGTCGTGGAGGACGACGATCACACCCCGCTGCTGCCACCCTTGGCCATAGTAGGGGGCGAGATGGGCATCCATGATGCGTTCCTGAGGGTAATAGGAGTGGACTTCTTCATGCACCTTTTCATTGGTCTCAAAGACGGCATGTATGTGCGGACTGAGGGCGAAGCGCTCACCCACCTTTTCATAGGGCTGGCCGATGAGATTGCCTTTGTGCTGGGATAGGAACCGCTCCATCGCCGAGTTCAGCAGCACAACCTTCCCATCCTGGTTGACGAGCATGACACCGCTTACCATGTTGGAAATGATGCTCGTAAGCTGCTGTTCGTTCTCCTCGATTTCCTTCATCTGCCTCTGCAGGCTTGCAGCAAGTGCATTGATGGACTGGGAGAGGTCGCCGATTTCCCCTTTCGCCTCCGTGTTCACCCGGCTGCTGTAGTCATTCTTCCTCAGGCGGGAAGTGACGTTCATGATGCTGTCGATCGGGCGTGTAATGCTCCTTGCGAGCATGGTGCTTGCGATGGCGGCGATGAGGAACATCAGGCCGAGGGCAATCGACAGGCTGAACCACAGCCGATTCATGGCATCATCGATGACGCCGAGGGACAGGGAGGTCCTGACTGCTCCTACAGTCTCGCCCTCGGAAACAAGCGGCAGGGCGACATACATCATATTGAAGTCCTGTGTTGTACTATAGCGGATTGATTCTCCGAATGCCTCATCCTGCTCCAGCACATCCTGTATTTCAGGACGGTTGAAATGATTATTCATCTCTGCAGGGTCGTTTTCGGAATCGGCAATGACCACACCTTCCGTATCAACAACCGTAAAGCGCATCTGTATGGGCTGTTCAAAGTTCTGGATGAGTTCCTGCAGCTGTTCGCGTTCACCGTAGCTTTCCGAGGCGACGATGAGCTGGGTGACCATCTCTGCATTTTCGACGAGATGGTTGCGTGTCATATCGGTATAGGCATTCTTCAGCAGAGCTGCCAGGAAGAAACCGAGGATGAAAATCAGGACGAGGATCAGGATGAAGAAGGCGGAAGCAATCCTGAACCATAGCCGCTTCATTCTGCCGGAACCTCAAGCTTGTATCCGAATCCCCGGATGGTCCGGATGTAGGCCGGGCGTTTCGGATCGGCTTCGATCTTCTCGCGCAGATGACTGATATGGACATCGACGATCCGTGTATCCCCGTCATAATGGAAATCCCACACACCGTTCAGCAGCTGGTCGCGGCTGAGCACTTTATTCTTATGGTTTGAAAGGTAGAGCAGCAGTTCGTACTCCTTTGGGGTGAGTACGAGCTGTTCACCGCGGGCGTACACATCATAGGTGTCGGTATGGATTTCGAGTGCCCCGAGCTTGATGACTGAAGATGCATCGTCGGGTGCCTGCTGCACCTGTGTCCTGCGGAGGATCGCCTTGACGCGGGCGACGACTTCCCTTGGGCTGAAGGGTTTTGTCATGTAGTCGTCGGCTCCGAGCTCCAGCCCCAGAATCTTATCGAATTCCTCATCTTTTGCCGTCAGCATGAGGATCGGGGTACCGACCTTCTCCTGTCTGAGTGTCTTGCACACATCCATCCCATCCATGCCGGGCAGCATCAGATCCAGTACGATCAGATCAGGTTTCTCGGTCAGGGAAAGGTCAAGGCCCTGACGCCCGTCCTCCGCCGTAATCACTTCATATCCGGCCTTTTCCAGGTTGAATTTCATCAATGTAACAATGGAGGGTTCATCATCCACTACGAGGATCTTATGCACAGTAATAGCTCCTTCCATATAAATCGGTTTTTTATGTCTAATTATCTCAGCCGTTATATTTTACCATGGAGTCACAGAAAATTTGAAAACTTTACATACTTGTCACAATCTTTTTATGCCTTTTTGGAAAAGTAGGAATTTCCCTAATATCATTCTTTCTGAAACAGTCAGATAATGGATATATCTTAGAGTCATAGTAGATATTCTGATAGGAGTGGCACAGATGAAGAAATTGTTCGGTCTGAAGTTTTTCGAACCAACGGAAAAGTTCAACGGTAACTGGTCAATAATGGAAGATAAGAGCAGGGAGTGGGAAAAGATGTACCGGCAGCGCTGGAGTCATGATAAGGTCGTCAGGACGACCCATGGCGTAAACTGTACAGGCTCCTGCTCCTGGAAGGTATTCGTCAAGAACGGCATCATAACATGGGAAAACCAGCAGACGGACTATCCTTCCTGCGGTAACGATATGCCGGAATATGAACCGCGGGGATGTCCACGCGGCGCCTCCTTCTCATGGTACGAATACAGCCCGATGCGCATCAAGTTTCCATATATGAGAGGCAAGCTGTGGCGTCTGTGGCGGACGGCGCTCGAAGAACATGATGATCCGATCGAAGCCTGGGCAAGCATCGTCGAAGATGAAGAGAAGGCGAAGTCCTACAAGCAGGCAAGGGGCATGGGGGGGCACGTGCGCGTCACATGGAAGGATGCAACGCAGCTGATTGCGGCCCAACTCATCTACACGATCAGGAAATACGGCCCTGACCGCATTGCAGGATTCACGCCAATTCCTGCAATGAGCATGATCAGCTATGCAGCAGGTTCAAGGTTCATCTCTCTGCTCGGCGGCGAGATGCTCAGCTTCTACGACTGGTACGCAGACCTTCCGAACGCCTCACCACAAATATGGGGTGAACAGACGGATGTTCCGGAATCGGCGGACTGGTACAACTCCAACTATCTGATGATGTGGGGGTCGAACGTACCGTTGACCCGCACACCGGATGCCCACTTCATGACGGAAGTGAGATACAAGGGGACGAAAATCGTTTCCGTGGCACCGGACTATGCAGAGAACGTCAAATTTGCCGATAACTGGCTTGCTCCGAACCCGGGCACGGATGCAGCGCTTGCACAGGGAATGACGCATGTCATCCTGGACGAGTTCTATCATCAGAGGCAGGAGCCGATGTTCATAGATTATGCGAAACGCTTCACCGACATGCCGTTCCTGATCATGCTGGACGATTTCCAGGATACATTGAAGGCAGGAAGGTTCCTCAGGGAAAGCGACCTTGGCATCGAGTCCACGAACGCAGAGTGGAAGCCCGTCATTCTGGATGGCAACACGGATCAGCTGCTCGCTCCCAACGGCACGATGGGGCAGCGCTGGGAAGACGGCAAGCAGTGGAACCTCACACTTGAACAGGAGGATGGCTCAATCATCGATCCGGCGCTGACTGTTGAAGGACATGGTGCTGAAGTGATCGAAGTCGTCTTCCCGTATTTCGACAATGCGGGCAACAGCGTATTCAAACGTCCGATCGCAGCACGCAAAGTGAAGCTTGCGGACGGCACGGAGCGCTATGTTGCCACAATATACGACCTGATGACCAGCCAGTATGGCGTCAACCGCTTCGGCACTGAAAATGAGGCTCAGGGCTATGATGATGCATCCTGCATCTATACACCGGCATGGCAGGAAGAGATCACCGGCGTGAAGCAATCACTCGTCGTTCAGATTGCACGTGAATTTGCACAGAACGCAGTCGATACGGATGGCCGCTCCATGATCATCATGGGCGCCGGCATCAACCACTGGTTCAACTCCGACACGATCTACAGGGCGATTTTGAACCTTGTGATGCTGTGCGGCTGTCAGGGTAAGAATGGCGGCGGCTGGGCACACTATGTCGGTCAGGAGAAAGTGCGTCCCTATGAAGGTTGGGGCCACGTTGCATTTGCCAAGGATTGGCAGGCCCCACCGCGCCAGCAGAATGCGACAAGCTGGTTCTATTTTGCCACAGAGCAATGGAGATATGAAGAGGCTGGTGCAGATGCACTGCAGTCTCCGACAGCCGAGAAGATCGACTACAGGCACCCTGCGGACTACAACGTACTTGCAGCAAGACTGGGATGGCTGCCGAGCTATCCGCAGTTCAATAAGAGCAGCCTTGACTTTGCCAAGGAGGCCGCTGCCAAGGGGGATGACTCCGATCAGGCCATCATCGACCTCGCTGTCGATCAGCTGAAGAATAAGGAAACACGGTTTGCGATTGAAGATCCGGGTGCTAAGGAGAACCACCCTAAAACGCTGTTCGTCTGGCGCTCCAACCTGATCTCCTCTTCTGCCAAAGGACAGGAATACTTCATGAAGCACCTGCTTGGAGCCAAAAACGGCCTGCTCGCCACACCGAACGATGAATTCATCCCGGAAGAGATCGAATGGAGGGATGACGTTGAAGGGAAGCTCGACCTCATGATTGCGCTCGACTTCAGGATGACGGCGACACCGATCTATGCGGACATCATCCTGCCAGCGGCGACATGGTACGAGAAGCATGATATTTCAAGTACCGACATGCACCCGTTCATCCACCCGTTCAATCCTGCTGTCGACCCACTATGGGAGTCGAAATCCGACTGGAACATATTCAAGGACCTGTCGAAAAGGTTCACAGACATGGCGAAGGAGCATCTGCCGGGCAAGCATAAGGACCTTGTCACAGCACCGTTGGCCCATGATACGAAACAGGAGATCGCACAGCCGCTCGGCCATGTGAAGGATTGGTCGAAGGGAGAAGTCGAAGCCATTCCGGGACAGACGATGCCGGGAATGAAAGTGGTGGAGCGGGACTACACGGAAGTGTATGACAAATTCATTACCGCCGGACCGCAGTTCAAGACGAACATCGGTGCCCATGGTGTTTCATTCGATGTGAGCGACCAGTACGAGGAACTGAAGGATATGCTTGGAGTCTATACCGACGGCACCATCAAGGATGGTCTGCCGAAGATGGGCACGGCAAGGAATGTTGCCGATGTCATCCTCCATGTTGCTTCCTGCTCGAATGGTGAAGTGTCCAGGAAGTCCTATGAAAACCTGCAGAATCAGACCGGCATGCCGGTCACGGATATCGCAGCCGAGCGTGAACATGAGAAGATCACCTTCAAGAACATTACCGCACAGCCAAGGGAAGTACTGCCGACTGCAGTATTCCAGGGCTACAACAGACCAGGCAAACGCTACAGCCCATTCACGATAAATGTTGAGCATAACGTACCTTTCAGGACACTGACGGGGCGCCAGTCATTCTATTTGGACCATGACATGTTCCTGCAGTTCGGGGAGGCGCTGCCGGTCTATAAACCGACGCTGCCACCGATGGTGTTCGGCACAAGGGATAAGCAGGTCAAAGGAGGCGTCGACAGCCTCGTACTGAGGTATCTGACGCCGCACGGCAAGTGGAACATCCACTCCACGTACCAGGACAACCTGCACATGCTGACGCTCTTCAGGGGCGGGCCGACAGTCTGGCTCTCCAGGCTGGATGCAGAAGCGCACGACATCAACGACAACGATTGGCTTGAAGTCTACAACCGCAACGGCGTGGTCAACGCACGGGCAGTCGTTTCCCACAGGATGCCTAAAGGGACGATGTTCATGTATCACGCACAGGACAAGCATATTGAAATGCCGGGTTCTGAAATAACGGATACAAGGGGCGGCAGCCACAACGCGCCGACGAGAATACACATGAAACCGACACAGATGATCGGGGGATACGCCCAGACAAGCTACGGTTTCAACTACTATGGACCGATAGGCAACCAGAGGGATGTGTATGTGGCAGTAAGAAAAATGAAGGAGGTCAATTGGCTTGAAGATTAAAGCGCAAGTAGCAATGGTGATGAATCTGGACAAGTGCATTGGATGCCATACGTGCAGTGTAACGTGCAAAAGTACATGGACGAACCGACCGGGTGCAGAGTACATGTGGTTCAACAACGTAGAGACGAAACCGGGGATCGGTTACCCTAAACGCTGGGAAGACCAGGAACATTATAAAGGCGGCTGGAAACTCAAGAACGGCCGCCTGGAACTCAAAAGCGGAACAAAACTTTCAAAGATTGCGCTCGGGAAGATCTTCTACAACCCGGATATGCCTGAAATGAAAGAATACTATGAGCCGTGGACGTATAATTATCACGATCTGATCACTAAAGAAGAGGGCGAACATAGCCCTGTAGCGAAGGCCCACTCGGTCGTTTCCGGAGAAAAGATGGACCTTGAATGGGGACCGAACTGGGAGGATGACCTTGCCGGCGGCCACATTACAGGACCAAAGGACCCGAACATCGAAAAGATCGAAGAGGAAATCAAATTCAACTTCGAGCAGACATTCATGATGTACCTGCCACGACTGTGTGAACACTGCCTGAACCCGAGCTGTGTGGCAAGCTGCCCGTCAGGTGCGATGTACAAGCGTGATGAGGACGGCATCGTACTCGTCGACCAAGAAGCCTGCCGCGGCTGGCGCTACTGCATGACCGGCTGCCCATACAAGAAGGTGTACTTCAACTGGAAGACGAACAAAGCTGAAAAATGTACATTCTGCTACCCGCGTGTAGAAGCGGGGCTGCCGACTGTATGTTCAGAAACTTGTACAGGCAGAATGCGCTACCTCGGCGTCATGCTATATGATGCGGACCGCGTACTTGAAGCGGCGTCCATTGAAGATGAGCAGGCACTGTATGAAGCGCAGCTCGACCTCTTCCTCGATCCGAATGATCCTGAGGTGATCGAGCAGGCGGAACGCGACGGCATCTCAGCAGACTGGATCGAAGCAGCCCAAAATTCACCTGTATACAAACTGGCGGTGGAGTACAAGCTTGCATTCCCGCTCCACCCTGAGTACCGCACGATGCCTATGGTATGGTACTGCCCGCCCCTCAGTCCAATCATGAACTACTTCGAGGGCAAGGACTCCATCAAGAATCCGGATGCGATCTTCCCGGCAATCGAAGAAATGCGGATTCCACTGCAGTACCTGGCGAACATGCTGACTGCCGGCGATGTGGAGCCGGTCAAAGGAGCGCTCCAGAAGATGGCGATGATGAGACAATATATGCGGGCCATCTCAAGTGGCAAGGATTTTGATGAAACAAGATTGGAACGTGTCGGCATGAATGCCAATGTAACAAAATCTCTGTACCGCCTGTTGGCGATCGCCAAGTACGAAGACCGCTTCGTTATACCGAGTTCCCACAGGGAGCAGTATGCTGACCCATACCGTTCACAGGGCAGCAGCGGCTTCGGTTTCGGCGGATCGGACTGTGATGGATGTGGACCATCCCTTGCTCAGGCGTCAGTAGCAAAATCTGGTAAGGAAGTCTATGAAGAGAACTTCTACGGGGGAATATGGCGTGATTAATCTCGAAAAATTATATGATTACAAAGAATCATTCGGCTTTTTTGCAAACCAGCTCACATATCCTGAAAAGCTGGATTTTCACCCAAGGGAATTCGAGGGGGCTTTCTGGGAAAGCCACCCTGCCTACCCTTATGTCCAGCAGTATTGGGAGGATATGCATGAAATAGGACTGGATGACATCCAGCAGGTCTATACGCAGACATTCGATTTCGACAAGCACACGAACCTGTATATGACGTATTTCAAATTCGAAGACCAGAAGGAGCGCGGGCAGATGCTCGCGAAGCTTAAGGTACTTTATGAAATGTTCGGCCTGAAGATGCCGGACAATGAACTGAGCGACTACCTGCCCTTGATGCTCGAATTCCTCTATGCCGCGGATTGGCGTGGGGATGACCGGGCGAAAGAGAGCATGGCACTGCTCATCATGGTGCTTGAAGACGGCACCTACCATATCATCCAGGCGCTTGAAAAGAATAAAAGCCCGTATTTCAATCTGATCAAAGGATTGAGGGAAACATTCAAAGCATGTGTGGAAGTGTCGGAGAAAGAGGGCGTGGAAAATGATTGACCAATTTCTATGGGTGATTTTCCCATACCTGTGTGTGGCGGTTTTCGTAGTCGGACACATCTGGCGATATAGAATTGACCAATTTGGGTGGACCGCCAAATCGAGCGAGTTCATCGAGAAGAAGCAGCTCATGGTCGGAAGCATCCTGTTCCACTTTTCCGTCATCCCTGTCTTCTTTGGCCATGTGGTCGGGCTGCTGATTCCTGCACGCTGGATGGAGGCAATCGGTGTGACCGAGCATCTCTATCACCTGGGGGCTGTATATGTCGGTGGGTTCTTCGGTGTCGTCATGCTCCTCGGCATGATCATCCTCACCTTCCGCCGCATCACGAAGACATCGGTACGGAGGTTGAGTTCAGCATCGGACATCGCCGTCAACTTCCTCCTGCTCTTCATCACCTTCATCGGTGTGTATGCAACACTCGTAACAAATGCAGTGGTGACCGATTTCGACTATCGGGCCTCGATTTCCGTCTGGCTCCGGGGGCTGCTGATCTTTTCACCTGATGCAAATCTGATGACGGATGTACCATTAACCTTTAAAATACATGTATTAACCGGATTCCTGATTTTTGCACTATGGCCTGCAACACGTCTTGTTCACGCATGGAGCCTGCCTTTCAACTATCTGGGAAGAAGCTATGTCGTCTACCGCAGGAACAGATAGCAGAAGGAAAACATGGCAGAGGGGATCTCCTTGAGATGGAGGAGTAGTATGATGGTAGAGAAAACTGAATCTGTCCTGATGGACATGAAGGAAACATTCGATTTTGATATAGTGGCGCTGACGGATGTGAAGAACAGACGTGGGCAGTATATGGTCAAATGGAAGTACAATGTCGGGAGTACGAACGAAAGGTGGAGGAAGATTGCCCTCCCGACCGGCAGAGGGGTGCCCGGGGCGGTCATGAAGAGCGGCAAGACGATGGTTGTCCAGGATATATCAGAAACGGAGATAGCGACGAGCCTTTTCCGCTATCCCATACTCAGGATGGAGCACCTGAAAAGCTTCATCGCCTTTCCGATATGGAACGACGATGAAGAGGTTATAGGCATTCTGCTGATGGGTAATAGAAGGGAAAGGGCGTTTACCGACACAGAGTATAAAGCAATCAAACAGTATGTAGAAACGACCCTCAGACAACAAATATTGAAAGAGCTGATGGTTAATGAATAATACAAGCCTGGTCAATTTGCTTGAAGCGATGTTCCACCAGTCAAAAGAAATGATACTGTTCGTCAACAATGATGGAGAAATCGTATATATGAATGCCCATGCCGCAGCCACACTGGATGATACCAACTATGACAAAAGCCAATTTCAGCATATATGCACACATTGCCAGGGCATGTATGCTGCCGGGGGGCGTGTGGAGTGCAACAACTGCTATCTGCATGTTGATGAGAAGGTGACCTTCCAAGTATATATGCGCACGAGGGAGGGTGATGTTGTACCCTTCATCGCCAACTTCCAGCGCATCGACCCGGAAAACAACATCAGTGTGTTCACGCTGAATCCATTGTCCGAGCAGCTCAGGACGCAGGAGATCGAGCACCAGAAGAGGCTGACGCAGCGCATCATCCATGCACAGGAAGGTGAGCGGAAGCGCATATCGAGGGATCTGCATGACGGCGTCACCCAGGAGCTGCTCAATGTGCTTCTGGAGATGCGGCTCTTCAAGTATATCGATGACCGTGATGAACTGAACGAAAAGATGATGAAGTCGGAGGATTCCCTGAGCCGGCTGCTCGATTATGTCAGGAACATCTCCGTAGAACTACGTCCGGCGAGCCTCGACGACCTAGGTATAGAAGCAGCTCTCAAGACACATTTCAAATGGATCGAAAAGCAGTATGGAATCACTGTGGACTGCACGCTCGACATCCAGCGGAAGCGCTTCAATCCGGAAGTGGAGACGGTGCTCTACCGGATCATCCAGGAAGCGATATTCAATGCCGCCAAATATGCTGAAGTGGATACGGTCAATGTAAGGCTTGAGGAAATGGATGACGGAACAGGCCCACATGTCCATTTCGAAATTGAAGATTCCGGCCTGGGCTTCCGGACCGGGGACACTCCGATTGGTACAGGTCTCGGCCTCTTCGGCATGTCGGAAAGGGCCAGCAGCGTGGGCGGCACTGTCAGCGTCGACAGCATGCCCGGAAAAGGCACCAGAGTCTTCGGTTCCATTCCAGTATAGGAGGAGATAGCATGAAAATTGTCATTGCTGATGACCATGCAGTAGTCCGCACAGGCTTCAGCATGCTGATCAACTATCAGCCGGATATGGAAGTGGTCGGCACGGCAGCTGACGGCAGACAGGCTTTCGAAAAGGTGAAGGAACTCGGGCCGGATGTGCTCCTGATGGATCTCAGCATGCCTCCAGGAGAATCCGGCCTTTTTGCTGCCAGCCGCATCCACGATGCATTTCCTGATATAAAGATACTTATTCTGACGATGTACGACGATGAGGAATATATTAGGCATACCTTCAGAAGCGGGGCAAAAGGATATATTTTGAAGAACTCTCCCGATGAGGAACTGATCAAGGCAATCAGGAAAATCCACGAGGGGGAGAGGTATATCGACCCGGTCCTCATGGATGAGAATATGGAAAAGCTTCTGAATGATGAAGATGTCCCGGAGAAATTGGGGCAACCCTTCAGCATCCTTACGAAGCGGGAGCTGGAAATCCTGCCTCTGGTCGCCAAAGGCTACGGCAATAAGGATATAGCGGAAATGCTGTTCGTTTCAGTCAAGACGGTGGAGGCGCATAAAGCAAGGATCATGGAGAAACTGAGCCTCTCCACACGCCCTGAACTTGTAGAATATGCCATGAAGAAAAAATTGATAGATTTTTGAATGTAGGTGAATGGAATGGTAGAGCAGGAACAGTTTCAATTTAAAGTAAAAGCATTGCGTGTATTGGAGAATGAGCACAGGTATCTGAAATATCTGATGAATGAATGGTTCCAGCTGGTGCTCAAATTTGAAAACGATGATGTCAAAAGCCGCCTCGAAGGACTCATGGTCATAAAGGATCTGAGGGAGAAGCTGACGGCGTTCGAGAAGCCCCTGAAGCGTCATCAGGCAAAGGAGGAGCAGTATTTCTTCCCGATGCTCGGTGCCTACATTGGACTGGAGCAGGGACCGATCTTCTCAATAGAGGAAGAGCATCAGGAAATCGATGCCTATATCCAACACTTCTTCCATCATTCGATGCACGATATGAATGAAATGTCGCTCGACAGCATGAATGAAATGGTAAAGGACGTCATGGAAGCATACGAAGTGCTGATGGTACATATGGTGAAAGAGGAGTCCGTGCTGTTTACGATGGCCGATAAAGTACTCAAGGAAGTCGATGAAGAAGTGCTTCTGGAGCAGGTGAACACCCTGATTACCGAATAGGGGCCCCGCTGCCCAAATGTAGGGTTTTCCCTTCTTACAGAGATTGCCAACAGATTATATAATAAATTTGTATAATAAATCACAATCTAAAGTAAGTGAGGTTAGTCCGTATGAATGAAAAAATGGGTAAAAAACAGCTTATCCTCCATACATTCAGCCTGCTCGCTGGATTCATGGTATGGACACTGCTGGCGCCGCTATTCCCCGAAATTGTAAAGGATATACCGGAAGCTGCAGAACAGCAGGCGCTCATCGTTGCGCTGCCGGTAATACTGGGCTCCGTATTGCGCATACCTTTCGGCATATTCGCGAATAAGACAGGCGCGCGCACAGTATTTCTATTCAGTTTCATATTCCTGCTGATTCCCGTATTCTATCTAAGCATTGCAAGCACCGTAATGGATCTTATGATCGCAGCCGTATTCCTCGGCATCGGTGGTGCAACATTCAGTATTGGTGTTACAAGTCTTCCTAAATACTATCCAAAAGAGAAGCATGGTTTCGTAAACGGTGTATATGGAATGGGCAACATCGGTACTGCGGTGACGAGCTTCGGCGCACCTGCACTGGCACTCGCCTTCGGCGGCTGGCAGGCAGCAGTGCAGACCTATCTTGTAGTACTTGCACTTTTCGCCATCCTGCAGTTCATATTTGGAGACAAGCAGGAGAAGAAGGTGAACCTTCCGCTTGCGAAACAGTTCAAGGAAGTCATCAGGGACTACAAGTTCTACTTCTTCAACCTGTGGTACTTCATCACATTTGGTGCATTTGTCGCGTTCGGCCTCTTCCTGCCGGGCTTCCTTACAAATGAGGAACTGTTTGGCCTGACTACGCTTGATGCAGGTGTCAGGACAGCGGTATTCATCATTATAGCGACACTGCTCAGGCCGGTGGGAGGGATGATCGGCGACAAGTTCAATGCACTGCATGCCCTGATCATCACTTTTGTTGGACTGGCAATTTCCGGGCTGCTTCTGGCCTTCACGTACAACTTCATCTTCCTGTTTACAGTGGGCAGCCTGCTGGCTGCAGTATGTGCAGGAATCGGGAACGGTCTCGTATTCAAATTCGTTCCGACATACTTCTCCAAACAGGCGGGCATCAGCAACGGATTTGTTGCCATGATGGGCGGACTTGGCGGCTTCTTCCCGCCGATAGTCATCGACCAGACGCACAATTTAACAGGGAGCTATGCCCTCGGGTTCATACTCCTGGCCGTATTCTGTATCATCGCCCTGTTTACAATGTTCTACATGAATAGTAATCTTAAGAAAAATGAACTGGCATGAGAGTGATAATATGGAACGCTATTCGAGACAGATGCTATACAATAAAATAGGAGTGGAAGGACAGCGCCTCATCGCGTCCCGTACGGTACTCATCGTCGGGGCCGGGGCGCTTGGTTCTCTTTCGAGTGAATTGCTGGCACGTGCCGGGATAGGGAAGCTCATCCTGATCGACCGTGATTATGTGGAGTATTCCAATCTGCAGCGCCAGACGCTCTATACCGAAAAGGATGCGGACGAGAAGAAACCGAAAGTGATAGCAGCCAGGGAACGGCTGTTGGAAATACGTCCGGATCTCGAAATCGACGCCCACATCGCACATTGTGACGGGCCGTTGCTCGAAAGTCTCGTAGAGGAAGCGGATCTGCTTTTGGATGGTACAGATAATTTCGATACACGCCTCCTGATCAATGATGTGGCCTATAAGTACGGCAAACCATGGGTGTATGCGGCTTGTGTCGAAGCATCCTACAGCAGCTGCGGTTTCGTCCCGGCGACGCCCTGCTACCGCTGCCTCGTGCCGGTGCTGCCAACGACCACATTGACATGCGATACAGCCGGCATCATCGCGCCGGCTGTCCAGATGGCAGTGGCCGAACAGGTCACCACAGCGCTGAAGATATTGACGGAACAGTACGAAGCGCCATTCTACATGCGTATCGGGAATGTATGGGATATGGATCATATGAAATACCGCATCGACGGTATGAAGGAGGCACATTGTGATACATGCGGGGAAGCCCCGACCTACCCGGCGCTCGATATGAAGGCTGATGTGGCGATGCGCCTGTGCGGGAGGGATACGGTCCAGGTGATGGATGACCGGATCACCGAAGCGGCGGTGGAGCATGCGGTAGGCCATCTTGGCACGAAGGTGAACCGGACCCCGTATTTCCAGGAGTTCCATTATGACGGTTACCGTTTCGTATGTTTCAGGAATGGGCGTCTCTTGATTCATGGACTGGATGAAATGAACAAGGCGAAAACGCTCGTCAACCAACTGTTTGGCTAGGAGGATATCTATGAGCATCATCGGCAGAATCGATCGGGACATCAAAGTGGGCGTCATCACCATCAGTGATACGCGGACGAAGGATACTGACAAGGGTGGAATGAAGGTCATTCAGCACTTGGAGGCGCTGAATACCGTCATCGGTGAGGGCGACTACATGATTGTAAAGGACGACGCCCACGAAATTAGAGAAGCCATCGGGCAGATGGTCGAGAGTGGACTGGATGCCGTCATTACGACCGGGGGCACGGGCATCGCCCGCCGAGACGTGACGATCGAGGCACTGCGTCCGTTGTTCGACAAGGAAATCGAAGGATTTGGTGAGATCTTCAGGATGTTGAGCTTCACTGAAGATATCGGGTCACGGAGCATCCTATCACGGGCTGTGGCGGGGACGATGGGGCGTACCGTCATCTTTGCACTGCCGGGCTCCACAGGAGCGGTGACGCTTGGCATGGAGCGGCTGATCGTGCCTGAGCTGAACCACTTTGTACATGAACTCAACAAATAAGGCGTGCCCGGCGGGCACGCCTTATTTGTTGATATGGTAGTCTCCGGACTTTCCTCCGGTTTTTGACAGGAGCGCCGTCTCATATATGACCATACCTTTGTCGATGGCTTTGCACATATCATAGATGGTGAGCGCGGCGGCACTGGCTGCGGTCAACGCTTCCATCTCCACACCTGTCCGGCCGGTCGTTTTGACCGTCGCCTCGATATGGAGGAAGTATCCGTCCTCAAGGTCCCAATGGAACGATATATCGACGCCGGAAAGGGGAAGGGGGTGGCACATCGGGATGATCTGATGAGTGTTCTTCGCTGCCATGATGCCTGCAACCTGCGCCACGGACAGGACGTCCCCCTTTTTGACCTTACCGCCGGTAATCGCCTGATGGATTTCCCCGGTTACGCCGAGGATGCTTCTGGCGGCGGCTGTACGGGTCGTCACTTCCTTATCTGATACATCGACCATGCGTGCTCTGCCCTCCGGGTTGAAATGAGTGAATTCCGACATTTGAATCTTCCTTTCTAGTACAATGAGTATAACAGAATCTACAAGACGAAAGTAGTGATGATATGAATTTGAATCGTACACCCATCCCAGTGACAGAAGCAGTGGAGCGGGTCGTGGAACGCATAAAGCCACTGTCTGTCGAAACGGTTTCCCATACAGAGAGTTATGGCCGTATCCTTGGTGAAGATTTGAAGGCGACCATGGATGTGCCGCTGTTCGATAAATCTGCGATGGATGGTTTTGCAATCCGCGCAGCAGACACTTCGGGGGCGTCCGGGGAAAGCAGGGTCGAATTTGAAGTCGTTGCCGAGGTTCCGGCCGGTTCGACAAGCGACTACGAATTGAAGCAGAATGAAGCCTTCCGCATCATGACGGGTGCGCCGGTCCCAGAGAGTGCCGATGCAGTCGTCATGTTTGAGCAGACACGGCAGGCGGGAAATACATTTACTGTAAGGAAATCGTTCGAGGTTGGGGAGAATATCGCCATCCGGGGCGAGGAATGCAGGGAGGGCGAAACGATAGTGCCCGAGGGCACCTTCATCAATCCAGGCGCTGTGGCAACATTGGCAACATTCGGCTACAAGCATGTGAAGGTATACCGTCAGCCGATCGTCGGGATACTTGCGACCGGCAGTGAACTGGTGGATATCGATGCACCGCTTGAGCCCGGAAAGATAAGGAATTCCAACGGGCCGATGATCTTGAGCCAACTGAAACGGATGAATATCGATGGACGCATGTATGCACTGGAGGCGGATGATTTTGATGCACTCCTTGGAAGGGTGCGCGAGATGCTTCAGGTAGTGGATGCGATCATCACGACTGGCGGTGTCTCCGTCGGCGATTATGATCATCTTCCGAAGCTTTACGAAGCACTGGGTGCTGTAGAGCTGTTCAATAAGGTCGGTATGCGGCCGGGCAGTGTTACGACGGTGAGCATGCTCGATGACACTCCGCTTTTTGGTCTGAGCGGGAATCCTTCGGCCTGCTATACCGGTTTCGAACTCTTCGTGAGACCGGCTCTCCTCAAGATGATGGGACACGACCGCATCCATGCACCGATTCTTGATGCGGTTCTTGATGGAGACTTCAAAAAGGCGAATCCCTTCACCCGTTTCGTCCGGGCTGAGATCGACTACCGTGACGGCCGGGTATATGCCAGACCAGCCGGCTTCAACAAATCGAATGCGGTTACATCAATTGCCAGAAGCAACGGCATCATCGTCCTGCCCGGGGGAACGAGAGGCTATGAAAAAGGGGACGGTGTCAAAGTCATGATGACCGACATGACGACCGGCACCTCGCAATTCGACCTATGAAGGTTCTGCAAGTCGTCGGATTCAAGAATACAGGCAAGACGACCCTGATCCAGCGTATGGTGGCGTTGCTGAAATCAAAAGGCAGGCGGGTAGCAGTCATCAAGCACCACCATCTGGATAAAGGTGTCATCGATGCAGGTACAGATACAGGCAGCTTCCTTGAAAAAGGGGCAGATTTCACAATACTCAATACGCCGAATATGTCGGTGCGGACTGAAAATGTACAGCCGTCCCTGGAGGCTCAGATGATGCAGCTTGCCGGGGAGGTCGATGTATTATTGATAGAAGGCTACAAACGGGAGGAATACCCCAAAATCGTACTCACCCACTCTTTTACGGATGGTCACACAAATGTAGATAAAATAGGCCTCCGGAATGTTTTAAAGCATGCTGATATGCGGTATGATGAGGGTAATATTATCCAATGGTTTGACGAATGGAGTTCTGATGATGAAACAGTTTGAAGTAGTGGATGAGGCGATTGACATCAATCGGTATCACGAATATACAATAGATGAAAAGCAGGGCGCTGTATGCATGTTCACCGGTCATGTCAGGGAGTGGACGAAAGGAACACGGACCGTCCACCTGGAATATGAGGCCTACAAGCCGATGGCGGAGAAGAAGCTTGCCCAGATCGGGGAAGAGATCAGCGAACGTTGGCCGGGAGTCCGGACGACGATTGCACACCGTGTCGGAAAGCTTGAAATTTCGGATATTGCGGTCGTCATCGTGACGAGTGCTCCACACAGGAAAGATAGCTACCGCGCCAATGAATATGCCATCGAGCGCATCAAGGAGATCGTCCCCATCTGGAAGAAGGAAGTATGGGAAGACGGAGAAGAATGGATGGGCGACCAGCGCCAGTATCATCCAAGCTTGGAGGAGAAATGATATGAAGGTAATGCTGTTTGCAGGATTGAAGGAAAAGATCGGGGAAAGCCGCATCATACTGGATGGCCCCGGCGCCATGACGGCCGGCGAATTGAGGCAGGCGATATATACGCAGTTCCCATCACTTGAAGGAGATGTGTTCCAGGTGGCCTGCAACGAGGCATTCGTCAAGGATGACCAGATCATAAATGAAGATGATGAGGTTGCACTGATTCCACCAGTGAGCGGCGGATGACGGAGACGATCGGCGTCGTGTTGGCCGGAGGCAACTCAACGCGTTTCGGGGAGGATAAGGCATTCTTCGAACTGGAGGGCAGGCCGATGTACAGGCATGCTCTCGATTCCCTCGTCGAGTCCGGGAGGTGTGACCGGATAGCGATCAGTACAAATGCGCGTCTGAAAGCATACTTCAACGACTATCAGACGGTTGTGGACCATCCTGAATTCCAGGGTCAGGGTCCCCTCGGGGGACTCTTTGCATTGGCGGAAGCTTTTCCGGGGCAAAGGCTCCTCGTCGTAACATGTGACGCCCCCTATGTGGCGCCGTCCTGGCTTCAGATACTGCATGACCGGGCGGTCGAGCATAAGGATGCGCTCATCGTCACGAAGGAAGGCGAGCGCCTCCACCCGCTCATTGCAGTGTACCAGGGCAGCGATTTGTCGAGAACCATCAGACAGCTGCTGGAAGAGAATCGGCGGAGCATGCGTGCTTTATTTGAAAAGAAGGAAATGATCGAAGTGGATGCAGCGCTTCATGACATCGATAACGGAACGTTCATGAATATAAACAGAAAGACGGACATTCACTGAGGAGGAATACCTATGGTAGAAAGCATTACAGATAAATTTGGCAGGCCGATCCGCGATTTGAGGATATCAGTGACTGACCGTTGCAACTTCAGGTGCAGCTACTGCATGCCGAAGGAGATTTTCGGGGACGATTTCGAATTCATGAAGAAGGACGAGCTCCTTTCATTTGAAGAATTGGAGCGCATCGCAAAAATCTATGCGTCGCTCGGTGTCAAAAAGCTGCGAATCACAGGGGGGGAACCTCTGTTGAGGAAAGACCTGCACGAGCTGATCGCCCGGCTCAACCAAATAGAAGGCATCGAAGATATCGGAATGACGACAAACGGTCTGCTGCTCAAGAAGCATGGCAAGAAGCTGTATGATGCGGGGCTGAGAAGGCTCAACATCAGCCTTGATGCGATGGATGATGAACTGTTCGGTCAGATCAACGACCGCGGCATCGGTACATCGAGGATCATCGAGCAGATCGAGTATGCCATATCCCTCGGCTTTGAAATAAAGATCAACATGGTTGTCCAGAAAGGCCTCAATGAACAGGAGATACTCCCTATGGCAAGGTTCTTCAAGACGATGCCCGTCACGCTCAGGTTTATAGAATTCATGGATGTGGGCAACGATAATGGCTGGAACTTTGATAAGGTGATTACGAAGAAGGAAATTCTTGCGATGCTCGAGGACGAGTTCGATATAGAACCCCTGAATCCCGCCTACTATGGCGAAGTGGCAAAAGTCTACCGCCACAAAGATGCAGAATCCTATCTTGGCTTCATTACAAGTGTTTCGGAAAGCTTCTGTTCCACATGTACACGCGCGCGCCTATCATCCGACGGCAAGTTCTATGGCTGCCTGTTTGCTGTGGAAGGTTTCGACATCAAGCAGATCATGCGGAAGGGCATTTCAGACGATGAGCTGGTTGAAGTGCTGACAGGTGTATGGAACAAGCGCGATGACCGGTATTCGGATCTCCGGACTGAGATTACAGCGGAAAACCGGCGCAAGAGGAATAAAATCAATATGAGCTATATAGGCGGCTGATCAAACGTGGAGTATACCTTCACGTTTTTTGTCGACAGAAAGGAATAATATGAAGCTGAACATGCCAAAGAAATACCTTATATTGTATGCCCTCATGTCCGCCCTCGGAGTGGCAGCGCTCATCATGTTTGGACATCATCTGTCCATGATGCTTGAGGATATCGTAATGGAGGGCGCTGCCCCGGGTGTTCACGGCCTGATGTGGGTGGCCCTGTTCTTCCTCCTCTATGCCCTTATGTCTGCACTCTACAAAGTTGTCGGAGCACGTGTGGCGAATTCAAGGATTGAAGCACTTGCTGGCCGGGTGGTCTCCACTATAGACGATCAGACGCGGAAGCATTCTGAGTCGATGCTCAACGCAATCTTCGTCCATCTCGAAAAATATCGGCCATTCGAGAAGGTCTTCATCCCGACTGTCATCCAGACGATGGTCAAGCTTACCGTCATCATTGCTGCGATGTTCATGATCCACAGCAATGCAGCGTTCATCATGCTGTTTACGGCACCGTTCGTCCCGCTCTACTATGTGCTGGTGGGTCTCCGGACGAAGGATGAATCGGAGGCGCAGGCAGCGCAATTCGATGAACTCGGCACACTTTTCCTCAACCTCATCAGGGGAAAGAATACGGTGAGGCACACCGGGGCTGAAGATACAGTGATCGGGAAACTCAAACAATACAACGAAAGCTATGTCAGGGAGACTATGCATATTCTGAAATATGCCTTCCAGTCTACATTGATGCTCGAATTCATTACGATACTCGGCATCGGACTGATTGCACTGGAGGTTGGACTTCAGATCATCATATTCGATGGCATCACATTCTACGCGGCATTCTTCACCCTGCTGCTCGCGCCTGAATTCTATAATGCGCTGAAGGTGCTCGGCATCGAGTTCCATAATGGTAAGCTCTCGCAGGGTCATCTGGAACGCATCGAAGAATGGCTTGCCACTGACTCTGCCAGGGAGGACTACAGAACATTCGGAGCCACCTCCGATTCGGTTGCACTTGAGGGTATCTCGCTCGGCTATGGTGAGGATATGCTGCTTGAAGATGTCGATATGACATTGCCGAAGACGGGGTTCGTCGCCATCACCGGACCGTCCGGCATCGGGAAAAGCACCTTCATACACATGCTGCTTGGACTGCATCGGCCGGAGAAGGGGACAGTCGCCCTGTCAGATGAGGACGTCGGATATATTTCGGATGAAGTCTACTTTTCCGACACGACCATCCATCATTATGTATCGGATGGCGAGTATGCGGAGCGGGAAGTTGTCCATATACTGGATCAGCTCGGGCTGATGGACAGTCTGGACAACCTGGAGAAAGGAATCCATACACCGATAGTGAACCACAACATCCCCCTCTCTGGCGGGGAAATCGTCAGACTCAAGATTGCGCGCGTCCTGATAAGGCGCCCCAGCATCATACTGATGGATGAGCCGACCGAATTCCTCGACGCCACGACTGAAGCGCTCATCATGGAGCACTTGGCAGAACTCAAGCAGGAGGCGGCGATTGTGGCAGTTGTCCACCGGAAGAAACTGCTCAATATTGCAGACCGTCACTATACATTCAGCAACAGGCAGATCACCCTCGCGAAAGGGGCATCGTGATGGAATTTTTAAAGAATGAAAGAAAGCAGATACTCTACAGCATCATCCTCGGCCTCTCGGGCGGTCTTGTCGGCATCGCGCTATTTGGCCTCAGCGGCTACATGATCAGTCTGAGCTTCTTCGACCCGCCTTTTTTTGTCATCATACTGATCATCGCAGTCATCAAGCTTTTCGGGATGATGAAGGGGGCATTCAAGTATATAGAACGCCTTCTTTCCCATGAGGCGACCTTCCAGCTGATCGGACGGCTCCGGCTGGATTATTTCAGGAGTACGATCCGCACCGACAGGAATACCCATAGCGTAAAATTCATCCAAAGGCTGAATCAATATTTCGAGCAGGTCGAGAACTATTATATACGGATCATCTATCCCTATATCGTAGCCGTACTGATCTCACTGCTGCTCATAGTGCTGTCGATCTATTTCGGTCCTGCTTTTGCAGTGCTGGCAGGAGCAATTGCACTCATCCTGCTATTCGCCATCCCCAAGATGTTTGAAGGAAGGATGGCAAAAGCACTCGAAGCGAGGGAAGCCACGGATGATGTCCTCTACGGAAAACTGTATCACTTCATCCATGACTATACCGATTTATGGGTGACGAAGAAGGCTGGGGCACAAAGGGCGGGGCTCTCCCCTGAACTGCGGGCCATCAGAAGAAATGAGGACCGGCTTGCCGCATACGAAGCGATGATGCAGTTCATCGCCCAGACAATCCAGATTGCGGCCATCGTTCTGATCATCGTCCTGACCTATGAAGACACGCCGCTTTGGGTACCGATGGTAATGCTCATTGCCTTGAGCTATTTCGACCTGATAATGCCTGTGATGAACCCTGCCAGCCAATATGGGAGGGTGAAGTCGGCAGTTGCCGAACTGGAGACGGATGTCCCGGCTTCTCGACAACGGGACAGTGGGGCGGAATTGACGGCCATCCGGGCGGAAGGTCTGAACTTCCGCTATCCGAATGCCTCATTGGATGTACTGAAGGATATTTCTGTAACATTCAAAAAAGGGGAGAAGCATGCAATCATCGGCAGCAGCGGTTCAGGAAAGACGACGCTGATAGAACGCCTCATCCATGCAGATCCTGCGGTCACTGTGTACAGCGGGGACAGCGAAACAGATTACGAGGCACTGGCCGGCAATGCTTCGATCATGCCCCAGCAGCTGGATTTCTATAATGCGACGGTAATGGATAATGTCACGCTGTTCGGACATATCGACAGGTCACCGGAAGAAGTGTCGGCTGATCTGGAAGAGATGGGAATGGCATACTACAGCCCTGATACCCTCATCGAATTCACCGGCAGACTGTCGGGTGGGGAACAGAAACGGCTGCATTTCATCCGGATGCTGGCTGAAGATAAGCCATGGTGGATCATGGACGAACCGACGGCACGCCTGGATGACAGTCTGAAGCAGAAGGTGTGGGACCGCATACTGTCGAAGCCCACCCTCATCATCAGCACACATGATCTCAGCAGACTCGAATCATTCGATTTCATCCATTACATGGAGCAGGGACGCATCATCGAATCAGGTTCGTATGAAGCCCTGATGAAGGAGAAAGGTGCCGTCCATCAGGCGGTACAGCGCTTCAGGGATTATTTATAGTATTATATGGGAGTAAATGCTACACTGGTTGAAACATTACGTGGTACGAAGGAAGGGATAAACATGAAAAAGATAGCAGTGGTGACGGATTCCGCATCCGGCGTCGATCAGGCATACAGGGACAAGCATGATGTCAAGGTGCTGCCGATGTCTGTCATCATCAATGGCGTCGCCTACAGGGACGGCATTGATGCGACGACTGAAGAAATCTATGACATGCTGAAAGAGAGCGGGGAAGGGGCGAAGACCTCCCAGCCGACAATAGGGGAATTCATGGAGATATACGAAGCGATTGAAGCGGATGATGAATATGAAGCCGTCATTGCAGTACACGCATCAAGTGAACTGACAGGGACATACCAGAGCTCGCTCAGTGCTTCGGAGGACATGTCAAAACCTGTATATGTCATCGATTCGCGCATCGGAAGCTATCCGATGAAACAGATGGTCGAACATGCTGTGGAGTCGAGGGGGTCAGACAAGGATATAGAGGAAGTGGTGGAGGAGATCAGGGAAATGACCAGGCGCGCCCAGCTCTACCTTCTGCCGCAGAGCTTCAGTCAGATGAGGAAGAGCGGACGGATCTCAGCTTCCCAGTCCATGCTCGCCTCCGTCCTCAACATCCACCTGAAGCTCGAATTCGATGACGGTAAAGTTGTTGTCGGAGAAAAGCTGCGCACGAAAAAGAAGATATACAATGCGGTGCTTGCTAATCTTGAGGAGCACGTAAAAGCAGGGGGAGTGAAGACCCTCGGCCTCGTACATGCGGGAAGTGCAAGCCTGGTGGACGAATGGAAGAAGAAGATCGAGGAAAGGCTGCCTGATGTCAATCTGGTGGTAGAACCTCTGGTGACTGTAGCCGGCGTGCATACCGGACATGGTACAATTGGATTTGGGTTTACAAAAGGCCGATAGGAAATGCGATTCGGAATCAGTTCCGGATCGCGTTTTTTATGCAAACAAGGAAGCGGGAGTGCCGGAAAACGTGGCTTCGACATAAAACCTACATATTATATAGTTTGAAAAGTGATTAGATGTAGCAAGGAGAAAAGTGATTATGGTAAAATGACTATAATTATTAACTTTTGGGAGGTGACTACAATTGGGAAGGCGGATTTGAAATTTCATGTGCCGACTGAGATGTTAGAAGAGAATCGTTACCCTGTTTCAGAAAGCACTATACGCAAAGATTGTAGTCAAATATTACCGGAGGTGAATCCCTTCTAGACAAGGGAACTAATTGGACATAACCACGATATGGAACTTAATTTTATTTGTAATTCTTATATTACTCACAATGCTTTTTGTAGGATCTGAATTTGCACTCGTCAAAGCAAGGCTGTCACGCATCGATCAGCTCATTGAAGAAGGGAACAGGAAAGCGCGACGTGTGCGCAAAATGACGAGGGAACTCGACTATTACCTGTCCGCCTGTCAGCTGGGTATTACTGTAACTGCCCTTGGTCTCGGGTGGATCGGTGAGTCGACATTCGAAGTCGTACTGCATCCCCTTTTTGAACTGATGGGGATACCGGACCAGTTGACCACGGTATTGACCGTAGCGCTGGCATTCATCATCGTCACCTTCATCCATGTCGTCGTTGGTGAACTTGCACCAAAGACAGTCGCAATCCAGTATGCAGAAAAATTGGCATTGGCACTTTCAGGCCCCCTGTATTTCTTCGGCGTCATAATGAAACCACTGATCTGGACGATGAACGGTGCAGCAAGATTCCTCGTCAGACTCGTCGGATTCAAGGATGTGGCTGTAGAACAGGCGCACTCGGAAGATGAGCTTAAGATTATAATGACACAAAGTTATCAAAGTGGAGAAATAAATCAGACGGAACTCGCATACATGCAGAACATCTTTTCCTTCGATGAAAGGCTTGCAAAGGACATCATGGTGCCGAGGACGCAGATGATCACACTGACAGACCCTGTAAACATCGAAGATGTACTGGAGAATGTCAAAGAGCATAACTATACCCGTTATCCGGTCACCGATGAGAGCGGGGACAAGGACCAGATCATCGGCTTCCTCAATGTGAGGGAGTTCCTGACGAACCATGTATCCGACGAGGAAGTCAGGCCGGAGGATCACATACATGAAATACCGATGCTGACTGAAGTATCACGCATCAGCGATGCGCTGGTGAAAATGCAGCGTGAACGTGTGCATATCGCCCTCATCATCGATGAGTATGGTGGTACAGCCGGCATGATTACCATGGAGGATATCCTTGAGGAGATCGTCGGGGAAATCAGGGACGAATTCGATGAGGATGAAGAACCTGATATCGTCAAAGTGGAGGATGACATCTACCACATAAATGGACGTGTACTGCTCGACGACCTCAATGAACAGTTCGACATCACTTTCGACAACAGTGATGACATCGACACCATCGGCGGCTGGCTCCAGAGCATCAATACTGATATTGAAACGGATGACTATGTCAATACGGAAGAAGACAAATGGATCGTACTCGATATGGACAGCCATCTGATCAAGCAGGTCGCCCTGCTCAAAGGCTATAACCAGCCGGATGGTGACGAAGAAGAGGAATAGAAATGGAACCCCACGTTTCGTGGGGTTCCATTTTTTCATTCGTGTGTACCGGATTCCAGGTATTTGTATAGGTCATAGTCGACCGGATTCTCCATCAGCATGTTCATCTTCACTACCGGTTTGCCCGTACCATCATTCATCCTCGTCTCCTCCAATGTCTGATGATCGATGTGACCCTCACCGAGGTAGTAGAATGTGCTTCCTTCATCATCGTCCTTCTTTACGAAGATGTGGATGGGGTCGCCCTCCCTGTGGCCCTCGAGAAGGGCTTTGATTTCTTTGGATTGGAGGGTGCGGTTGCTCCGGGTGAACCATTTCAGCGTATTCAGGTCGAGGAAGCGGTCTTCGTATCGGATTGTATCTTCAATCTCATCGTCCTTATGGTAGGTGATGAAAATCGGACATGTCCCATGCTTATATTTATATCCATATAATGTAGAGGATTCATCCTTATCCCAATTGAGCAGGCGGCAGACGTCCTTCCTTGAATATTTCTGATTGACTGTCAGGGGCTTCGACTGGTCATATGCTCTGCTGAGGACGAGCGACAATTCCAGCACCTGGGTGATGTGTGTCCTGATTTCGGGATTCTCCAATGCACTGGAGAACGCAGGGGCGGGGCGGATGAGGTCGTCTGCCACTTCTATGAGGGGGCCGCCATATTTTTTGAGATCCTGCTGCGTATGGAAAGCATGGGTAAGGTTTCTGAGGACCGAGCGCATCGTATCATCCGTCATATGGTAGCCCCGTCGATGCATCTCCAACTGAAAGTCCCTCATATTGACTGGGGATTCGATGATCTGCTGAAGCAGGAGGGTCTCATGGACACGCTTGCCCTCGGTGATTTCCTTGGAAAGGAAGCTCAGGACCTGATGGTCATTCTTTGATATGGTCAGATGCTTCTCTTTGATCTTAACCAGGAATTCCAGGTAATGGCTGTACTTATGAAGTATCACAAGAGGATCGATGACATCCGCATCATCATGGAAATCGATGAGTGCAGGAGGCCTGCCGATCTTATTCTTCAAATACAGGTGCATCTCCTTCAGGAAGCTTTGGGTGTTGAGTGTGGTGGTATTTATGGCCTTGTATATCTTTTCCTTTGCGATCGATTCGAAGTTGATGGTCGAAACACCGGTGAGTGTATTCCGGTCCATCAGTGATTTCCTGAGCCTGTCCTTATTGTAGGATCTGTCGCCTGTAAGGGCGATGGGGATCATATAGTTGTTCCTGTAGTTGCCGATGAAGTCGATGACGGTCAGGTACTCCTTGTCATCATGTTTTCTGAGCCCGCGGCCGAGCTGTTGGATGAAGATGATGCTCGACTGCGTCTGGCGGAGCATCACCACCTGGTTGATGGAAGGGATGTCGACGCCTTCATTGAAGATGTCCACAGTAATGATATAGTCGAGCATCCCACCCTCCAGTTCCCTGACCGTCTGTAGGCGCATCTGCTGGGAATCATCACCTGTCAGGGCGCGGGTCCTGTAACCGTGATGATTGAGCGATCGGCTCAGTTCTGCTGCTTCTGCCCTGTTGGATACGAACATCAGGCCCCTGAGCGTTTCGCCGGAATGGCCGTAGTATTCGATTTTTGCAATCAGATGGGCGATGCGTTCATTGCTCGTCAGTTGTCCGAGTGCAGTCGTATCATCGATGCTCATGCCATCCTTTTCGTAGTCGGTGACGCCGAAGTAATGGAAGGGGGAAAGGATCTCCTCCTCCAATGCCTGCTGAAGACGTATTTCATAGGCGATATTGTAGTCGAACAGGCTGAATATCTCCATATCGTCCGTCCGCTCGGGTGTGGCTGTCATTCCAAGCAGAAAACCGGGAGAAAAATGATTGAGGATCTTCGTATATGTTGCAGCACTGGAACGGTGGGCCTCATCCACGATGATGTAGTCGAAGTCATCCGGATTGAACTGCCCCAGATTGGCTTCTTTAGATAATGTCTGGACAGTGGCAAATAGATATTTCGCTTCACTTTTTTTACTTCTGCCGCTGTAAAGTCCGAAGTCGGAGAGGGGTTCCCCGAGCAGTTTTGAAAAATCATTCATGGACTTCTCAAGAATCTGTTCGCGGTGTGCCAGAAAAAGCATGCGCCCGGGACGGTACTGCTGTACATCGAATGCCGCCAGATACGTCTTTCCGGTGCCTGTAGCAGAGACGACGAGACCCTTGTCCTTTCCGGCCTTGCGAAGACCGGAAAGCTCCATCAGCGCCTCCTTCTGCATGATGTTCGGCTGGATGACCTGACCGGTCATCATCTGGTGATGATATCTCGAACGGTCTTCGATGACTTGCAGGACTTTCCGCTGTTCCGGCTGTTCAACATAGGCCTGTTCATATCTCCGTATCCATTCGTCATCTACAACGGTGGACTCTTCCCATAACTTTTCAAACTGACTGTTGAAATGCTGGATGACGGCACCATTTTCAAGGCTGGTCAGCTTGAGGTTGTATTCGTAGTTCTTCTTCAGGGCAGTGTCGGTAAGGTTAGAGCTGCCGATGAACATGGAGGAATAGTGGCTGTTGCGGAAGACATAGCCCTTCGCATGGAAGCCTTCCTTATCTGCTGCCCTGACCTCAAGGTTCGGTATATTGAGCAGAGCTTTGAATACTTTGGGTTTATTGAAATTTAAATATGTAGAGGTGATGATCCTCCCGCCCCTGTTCTGCTTTGCAAGTTCATAGAGTGCCGTCTTCAAGGTAGCCAGACCACCTTCCGTAATGAAGGCGACGGATATGGAGAAAGAAAGGCAGCCTTCCATTTCATCAAGCATGGAAGAAAGTACATTCTCCTCCTTGGAATTGATGATCATGCGAGGAGGGTGATGTCCGATCTTGTGCGTATCCTTGTCCAGAAAACCTTGTTCATATGCATTTAATAAGTTATCTCTGTTCAATTCCATATAATGACACCTCTTTCTCTTCATTATATGGGAACCGCAGGTGCTTTCCAAGATCCCATGACCATTTTCAAAATATGCAATTGCATATGAGGGTGTGATAAACTGTAGTTAACAAACGAGGGTGGTGTCCATATGGGTATTTTTGAGTTTCTTGTCACAACAGTGCCGGTTGCACTTTTCTTTTCCATCCCGCTCTATGCCATCAACGTCAGCCACAGGCAGAAGAAGGAGAAGCTTGAAATCCGCAGGCTCCAGGAGGAGAAGGAGCTGGAACGGCTCAGACAGGAGAACTTCCTGCTTGAAAACAAACATATGCAGCTTGAGCTTGACCGTATGAAGGAAGAGAACGGACAGCGGCGTCTGGAAGAATCCAGGGAATCACGCTGGCTGATTAAGGATACGGATGAAGAAAATAAAGAAAAAAAGACCTCGTAAAATGAATTTACGAGGTCTTTTCACGTATTATGCCCTGTTGCCGCCAAGTGCTTTCATAATGAATGAAACAATAAGAATTAAGATGATTGCACCGAGCAGGCCACCGATAATACTTACACCGCCGACTTCAGGCCCGAAGCTCAGGCCGAGTGCATTTGCGATTGCAGCACCGACAAGTCCTGCGATGATGTTTCCGATGATGCCGAATGGCACGTCTTTACCGAGAATGAGTCCGGCGAGCCATCCGATGATGCCGCCTACGATCAATGTGATAATCCAACCCATGGATGATTCCTCCTTGTGTCTTGATTGTCCGTTTTAACAGTAGAAATAAAACTTCTTTCTAGTAGGATAGATACCCATGGATTGATTTTTCTAAACAAAATTATGAAATTTTTGCTGTTTTCAGTGTGTCTTTCCTGTACTTCCTCATGATGAACAGGAATAGGATGAGTGCCACTGTAACGCTGACGGCGCTGGAGAAATAGATGGTGCTGTAGCCGAATGCTTCGGCGACGAAACCATAGCTGATGGCACCGAGTCCGACGCCGAGGTCGAAAGCGGAGAAAAATGTCGCATTGGCCATGCCGCGTCGGTTGTTCTCGACGCGGTTGACGGCCCAGGCCTGCAGCGCCGGCTGTACACATCCGAAACCGAAGCCATAGAGTGCCGCCGCCACGAACAGGAAGATCGGGGCCGGCAGGAAGCCGAGCAGGATCATTGCCGCAATGATGGACAGGGAGCCCGGGATGAATACGATGGTGATGCCATGCCTGTCATACAGTCTGCCGGCGAGTATGCGTGAGAGCATCAGGAAGGCTGCATATATCACAAAGTAGAACTGGATATACGTGGAATCGAAGCCCTTCTCATACGTATAGACCGGGAGGAATGTGGCGATGCCCCCGAATGTCACGGTGATGAAGAAGAGGAGTGACGCAGGAGCAAGCGCCCGCCGCTCCACAATGTCAAAGTGTGGGTAGGACTCCTTTTGCTTGCGTGTGTCGGCGACTTTTTCCGGCTTGTCATATTTGATGTTGGCGGCGAGGATGATTGCGGTGAGGCCGAGCAGGCCGCATATCGCAAACAGCATCGTAAAGGAGATATGGTTGACTAGGAACAGTCCAAGAGCAGGACCGAAGGCAAGGGCGATGTTGCCGCTCAAGCCATAATACCCAAGCCCTTCCCCGCGGCGCTTTTTTGGCACGAGGTCTGTGGCGATCGTCCCTGCGGAAGTGCTGGAGAGTCCCCATCCGACCCCCTGGATGATCCTGACCATCAGCAGCATGAGGATCGTGAAGCTTGCTGCCAGCGAGAACATTGAAATGACGAAGAGTGCAAGTCCAGTCAGGAACACTGGAGCCCGTCCCTTCGTATCCAGCAGCTTACCGGCGCTTGGACGTATGAGCAGTGCGGAAAAGGTGAATATCCCTACGACAATTCCGATCCAGCGGTCACTTGCCCCGATCTCCTGGACGAACAGCGGCAGGGTGGGCAGGGTCATCTGGAACGCAGTGAATATGAAAAAATTGACGATGACGATGAGAATAAAGTCCTTAGTCCATATTTTCTGTTTTGTATCCGACATGTAATTTCAACCTTCTTACTTTTGATTGTTTTTTATAAAGAGCATTTTATTTCGATTTTCGAAAAAAGTAATAATGTTCATTCTACAACAATGAAATTAATTTTTCATCCATCCTGAAGCGTATATTTGGGTTTTCTTAAAGAAAACGGAATGTGGTAGAATTATAGGAAACAAAAGCAAAGGAAATAGTGCACTGATGAAGATACTCATGATAGACAATTACGATTCTTTTACATATAATCTTGTCCATTACCTGGAAGATGTCCCGCAAGTGGCTGAAGTTCTGGTCCGGACACCGGAGGAACTCACGCAGGTCTGCCTGGAAGACATTTCGGGCGTCATCATATCGCCGGGCCCTTCACATCCTGCAGACCGTCGGGAAGTGATGGATTTCATCGAAAGCTGCTGGTCTTCACATCCTATCCTCGGCATCTGCCTCGGACATCAGATGCTCTGGCATATGGCTGGGGGGATGGTGGGACGTGGAGTGCGCCCTGTCCATGGCCACGTGTCTGAAATCACCCACGATGGCCAGGGGCTGTTCGCGGGACTCCCGGATGTGTTCGCAGTAACCCGGTACCACTCGCTTGTATGTTCAGGGGAAGCGCCTCATGGATTCACCGTTTCGGCTCGGACCGCAGATGGGGTTGTGATGGCGATAAGACATTTGGACTATCCGATCTACGGGCTGCAGTACCACCCTGAAGCGATCCTCTCCGAGTATGGCAGGGAGCAGCTGGGCAGGTTCATCAGTTTTCTTAAGGAAGGTGAAATGGATGCAGGTCCATGTAAAGTTTAAAAAGGCGGAGAGAATGGAAGAACTGTATTTTGCGGAGCCGCTTGAAGTGCTGACCGGACAGTACATGAGTCTGGAAGAAGCGCTGGCAAGCGCCCAGAAGCATGCGGATGCGGGACGGTATGTGATTCCGGCCCTGAGCTATGAGGCGAAGGAGGGCGGCCCATTCGTCATCGGCGTCTTTGGGGCACCCGTGGACAGGACAGCTTTTCTCGAGGCTTATGATGGTGCAGGTGTCTACATGATGGGGGAGCCGGCATTTACGGAGGCGCCTGGGAAGATCATGTCTGATATTGAAGAGATCCGGAACAGTATAAGGGATGGCCATACATACCAGGTCAACTATACGACCCGGCTCAAAGGCACTTTTTCCGGGGATGCACATGCACTGTTCGAACAGCTCATCGCAAGGAACAATGGTGATTATACGATGTTCATCCATTGGAAGGGCACGTCCATAGTGAGCTGTTCGCCGGAGCTCTTCTTTGAAGTCGATGCTTCCGGAAGGATTTCCACACGTCCGATGAAGGGGACGGCGAGAAGGTATGACGATCCAGTGAAGGACCAGGAGAGCTTCGATTTCCTGAGGCATTCGGGTAAAGACCGGGCGGAGAATGTCATGATCGTCGACCTGCTGCGCAATGACCTTTCCAAAGTGGCCAGGAAGGGCAGCGTGCATGTGCCGGAACGGTTTACCATCGAACGCTACGATACGGTCTACCAGATGACTTCGACGGTCGAGGCGGAAATTGAGGAAGGGGTGGGCCTGCCCGAGCTGATCAAAGCCCTCTTCCCCTGCGGTTCGATCACCGGTGCACCGAAGCAGTCCACCATGGATATCATACGGAAGCTCGAGAGCACGCCGAGGGGCTATTATTGCGGGACACTCGGCATCATGTACCCGGACGGTTCCCAAGTCTTCAATGTCCCTATCCGCACACTGTATATCGAAGGCGGCCGCTATGAATACGGGACAGGCGGCGGCATCACCTACGACTCGATTCCAGAGAGCGAATATGATGAAATGGTCGCAAAGACTGCGTTCCTTGAGGACGGAAGATACAAGCTGATCGAGACCATGCGCATCGAATCCGGGACCGTCAGACGGTTCGCGCTCCACGAGAAGCGTATCCTGAAATCGGCGGATGCCCTGGCCTTCTCTACACCGGATTTCAAGGGGGAGGTCGAGGCATACGTTAAAAGGCATGGTCTGGACCAAGCAGACGGCATCTACAGGCTGCGTGCAGTTGCGGATGCCTCGGGACAGATGACGTTCTCACATGGAGAAGTTGAAGCTGTGGAGTACGCAGATGCAAGGCTTGCGGATGCGGCGATCAAGGCCCCTCCGATGTTCCTGACGAACAAAACGACGATCAGGCACCATTATCATGGTGTGGGCGATGATTTCCCCATCGTTTTATATTATAATGAGTATCAGCAACTGACCGAATTCAACATCGGCAACCTGGTCGTCGAGGAAGACGGGAGATTCTATACACCACCTGTCACCAGCGGACTGCTTGATGGCGTGATGCGCCAGAGTCTGATGGCAGATGGAAGATTGGAGGAGCGGGGCTATCCCATGGAAACGTTCCTTGAGAAGCTCGAAGACGGCAGCATAAAAATATACATGATCAACAGCCTGAAAGAATGGGTGCGGATCAATCTGAATATTCCGGGGTGAATGCATGTTAACTCTCTTTTTAATAATACTGGTGATTGCGATTGTGATGTTTACCCATTTCGTAGTGACATACCTCATTGAAAATGACGTCAAGATCGTGGGGGTGCTCCTTGCTTTCGTCGGAGTCATCGCAGCCATCATCATCGTACAGTTCATCATCAGTGGCGTCACCGATTTCGTGGCGGATGAATTGGATATTTTCTACAGGGACAATTAGAAGAACATTTAGGAGGAACCAGTCATGATTTTTGCAAATGGGGATTGCTATATCACGTACCAGCAGCCTGACCCGATCGATTCCACGAAGCGGGTGGAGCTGGAAAAGGCATTTGAAGAGGGGAAGCATGTCTATCTGAACAGCATGATCACGACCGAGCACACCCTTACTTTCTACTATTCGCCCATCAAAGTGATGGAGGAGCAGAACACCATCGAACCTAGTGACATCATCATAGAGGAAGTCCGGGAATTTCTCACAGGAATGGAGTTTTCAATATGAGCCTGATCATACAGGATAGCGGAATGCTGACACTTCTGCAGACGCTGGACCCTGAGGTTTCCGCCAGAGGCAATGAATACAACGGGGCCTGCGACCGTCTAGCCCACCAGTTGGCCAACCAGCTTGTGGGGAACAGTCCCGGACAGCCGACTATCGAAATGACGCTGCGTCCCGGGGCCATCAAATTCACCGAACCGACCATCGTCGCCTTCTCGGGTGCAGAGTTTAAGGCAAAGTCCGGGGACCGCGACATATTCATCAACAGGATATACCTGTTCGACCGTGGGGATGAACTCACCTTTGGTGAGTCCACGAGAGGAAACAGGGTCTACCTTGCTGTCGCCGGCGGCATAAAAGTCGAAGGATCGAATGTCCTCCGGTCCGGCGACGAAGTCATCATGTGCCGCGACTACACTCCGCAACATGACGAGCTCTTCAATATGCTCAAGCAGCAGAAGGAAGTGAACTGGGGTGTGGACACATATGCGCTCGTGGAAGTGTATCTATCGGACACATACCATATAGTCAGGCGTCCGGATGTGCCGGATGCGGTCTACGAAGCACTCGAAGCAAACGAGTATACGGTAAGGAATGAGAAATACCGTGCCGCCCTCTATCTGGAAGGAGCAGGGATCGACGTGGATGCCGAGGGCATCGAACACCCGGGCCTGAAGGGTGGAGTATATATCGCCGATGGCCAGCCGGTACTTGCGTTGAATGATTTCAATGACTATACGACTGCACCGCATATCGGTACAATACCTTCCTACCACCTGCACAAGCTCGTCCAGAAGCGGGCAGGGTCCCATATACGCTTCAAATGCATCGGGGCGGACGATGCCCATGCGAACCTCTACGCCCATCACCTGTGGGTGAAGAGCCTGTTCAAGGCGATCGATTACAAACTGTCTAAAGAGCTCATAAAAGAGAAGATGTAGGATGCGCATTCCGGAGCCCACGCTCCGGAATTTTTTTGATGATTTCTTCCGAAATTTAGATTGCGAGCAACAATTGCGATGAAAAATAAGGTATAATGACATATCAGAAATAATGGGTTATTGGTAATGACCAGTGAACGGTGGGATCGGTTTCGTTATGGAAAAAATCTTGAAGCAGTATTTTGGATTTGAAAATTTCAGACCTAAGCAAAAGGAAATCATAGAATCGGTCGTAAGCGGCCACAATACTCTGGGAGTATTGCCGACAGGGTCCGGGAAGTCGCTCTGTTTCCAAGTGCCGGGGTTGGAAATGGACGGCCTGACGCTTGTCATTTCCCCGTTGATCTCATTGATGCGGGATCAGGTGGAAACATTGAATGCGCAGAGCATTCCAGCCGCCTATTTGAATTCAACCTTGAAGAAGAAGGAAATAGACGCTGTGATGTCCGGTCTTGAATCGGGCCGTTACCAGTTCCTCTACGTGGCGCCGGAGCGGTTCAATAACGAGGAGTTCAGACAGCTGATCAGCAGGCTCGATGTTTCACTGATTGCATTCGACGAGGCACACTGCATTTCGAAGTGGGGCCATGACTTCCGGCCGAGCTACCAGAACATCATACCTGTATTGAAGGAACTCGTGCCGGAAGCGATCACGGTCGGGCTGACCGCCACAGCAACAGAGGAGGTCCAGGAGAACATCCAGGAGCTCCTCGACATCGAAGGGGCACGTGTCTACAGCACAAGTGTAGCGCGGGATAATCTGCATCTCAGCGTCAACCCGACATACCAGCGTGAGCAGTTCATAGAATCCTACATCAAAGATCGTCCCGGCGCTCCCGGCATCGTCTATGCGGCTACACGCGCAGAGGTGGAAAAGATATCCCTCCATCTCGAGGAACATGGGATTGAAAATGTCATCTATCACGGCGGCCTCGGCAAAGAGGAGAGGAACCGCAATCAGCGTTTGTTCATTACAGGGGAAGTGGACATCGCTGTGGCGACGAATGCCTTCGGCATGGGGATAGACAAGGCGGACATCCGGTTCATCATTCACCACAACCTGCCGGGCGACCTCGAAAGCTACTATCAGGAAATCGGACGTGCCGGACGGGACGGGAAGACCAGTGAATGCATCCTGCTGTCGAGCCCGCGGGACGTCAACCTCCACCAGTTCTTCATAGACCGTTCAAGCTCGACCGAGCAGTATAAGGACCACATGCGGGCGAAGCTCGACAGGATGATCCAGTACAACCGGACGAACAAATGTCTGAGCAGCTTCATCATCAAGTACTTTGATGCCGATGAATATGTGGTCGAGTGCGGACAGTGTTCGAACTGTCTGAATCCGGAGCGCACCTATGACATGACACTGGAGGCGAAGCTTGTCTTGAACCTTCTGGCACAGAGCGAGATGCCTGTGACGAAGGAGCAGGCCATCCAGATACTGCGGGGTGAATCGGCCGAAAACATCCTTGCCTTCAACCTCGACACTCTGAGCGCCTTCGGCACGATGGAGAGCTATCTGACGAGCGAACTCAACCATATACTGGAGGAGCTCATCTACAGGGGCTATGTCCATCTGAGGGATGAGCAGCTCTATATCGTCGACCGGAGCAGGAAAGTGATGAATGGGTCGGCCACACTCCACACCGTTCCTTTCAGGAGATACTTCAATGAAAAGGTGGACATCAGCACAGCATCCTCTCCGAATGAGATACTGTATGAAAAACTCGTGGAGACAAGACGCCGCCTTGCCGAAAGGCATGATGTGGAGGAAACATCCATATTCACGGACAACGTCCTCAGGGATTTTGCCAAAAAAGTTCCCGAAACCAAGCAGGATATGGTGCATATCCAGGGAGTCGGGAACTATAAGCTGAAGCACTACTGTCCAGAATTTCTGGAAACGATCAACGCCTACAAGAAGCAGACGACTGAAATGGAATGACTCAAGCCGGCCTTTGGCCGGCTATTATAGTTACATTGTGGAATGCTTCGGCGGCCTGTTCTTCATGAACATGTAGAAGCTGGCTGCAAAGATGATGATATAGCCGAAGATGGACAGCATGTCCGGCACTTCATTGAAGAAGACGATGCTGAAGATTGCCGTGTAGAGTATTGTGGAATAGAAGAATATGGATATCTCCTTGGCTGGTGCAAAACTGTATGCGATGGTCAGGCCAAACTGGCCGAAAGCTGCGCACAGGCCGGAGAAGACGAGCATCCAGAATTGCGAGGCGGTCATCGGTTCAAACTGCCAGATGAAGAAGGGCAGCAGGACAACCGAGGAGAAGAAGGAGAAATAGAAGACGACCGTGTAGAACTTCTCCCGGCTCCCGAGCACCCTGAGCACAGTATAGGCGCCAGCTGCCAACAGGGCACCGAGTACGCCGACCACGGCATACAGCGTCTCACTCGACATTGAGGGCTTGATGATGAAGACGGCGCCGATGAAGGCGATGATGATTGCGATCATCTGATATTTCCGTATGTATTCCTTAAGGAATATGGCGCATAGTATTATGGTGAAGAAGGGGCTCAATTTGTTGAGGATGTCCGCATCACTCAGCACCATCCTGTCGATTGCGAAAAAGTTGAGTACGACTCCGAGTACACCGAAGGTCGAACGCAGTATGAGCAGCCCCTGGTTCTCCCTGCGGCCAAAAAGTTTCTCCCTGTAGTATAATGCGAGGGAGAGGGCGGCGAGCATCGCCACAAAGTTCCTGAAGAATGCCTTCTGGACCGTCGGCAGATCTCCGCTGTATTTTACAAGCAGGGCCATCAGGCTGAACCCGAGGGATGAAATGAGAAGGGCGATGATGCCTTTCGTCGTATTGTTCATTTTAAGAAACAACTCCATGATAAAATTTTTGGTGAAATTTTTATTTCACAGTTATATGCAGAGAGAGTTTTACCAAAAAATTTTTGGTCGAATTTTTGCTATAGTATAACATACATATGATGCGACTTCGTCTATATTTAAGTGATATTATTCCCAATGAAATGTCTTATTATGCCATTGATAATTCTGGATGATTATGTCATTATAGAACGTGCAATACACATATATTGTGTGTAAATTTTCCGTAGGACACAATATATAGTGTTTACCAGCTTTAAGAAGCGTGTAAAGAGATAATAGATGCAACCATGATTGTCGGACGGGAGTTCGATTATTTTATTTTGCAGGAGAAGGAATGGGGAGGCGATGGCATGATGATTGCATTCTATTCCATGACGGGGAATACCAGGCGCTTCATCAGGAACGCACAGGTGGCGGAGCAGTATGATACTTACGAAATCAATGCTTCAAACAGCAGCGAGCGGATTCGGGAGCCCTTCATACTCGTTACCGGGACCTACGGCTTCGGCGGAGTGCCGGATGAAGTGAAGACGTTTCTTGAAGTGAACCACGAATTGATGGTGGGTGTCGCCTCAAGCGGCAACCGGAACTGGGGGAACAACTTTGCACGTGCCGGAGAGCATATCAGTGACGAATACGGAGTACCATTGCTGATGAAGTTTGAGCTTCATGGAAACCAGAAAGACAGAGAAGAATTCATTGAAAAGGCAGGGGCTATGCATGAAAGTCTTGGACGAAAAGAAATACAACCATATTGAACTGAATAACGAAGTGACGAAGCGCGATGAAACAGGTTTTTATCAGCTGCATAAGGATCAGGAGGCACTGGCCGTCTTCATGGAGGAGGTCAAGGACAAGACCATCCATTTCGACAGCGAGCTCGAACGTCTGCACTACCTTGTGGACAATGATTTCTATTATGACCTCTTCGCAGAGTATTCCGATGAGGATGTAATGGACATCGTCACATACGCGGACAGTATCCCATTCCAGTTCAAGAGCTATATGGCAGCGAGCAAGTTCTTCAAGGACTATACATTGAAGACGAACGACAAGAAGCAGTACCTCGAGGACTACAAGCAGCACGTGGTGATCGTGAGCCTCTACCTGGCGAAAGGCAACAAGGAACAGGCAAAACGCTTCATCCTGTCGATGATCGAACAGCGCTACCAGCCTGCGACACCGACATTCCTGAATGCAGGACGCGCACGCCGCGGTGAAATGGTCTCCTGCTTCCTGCTTGAAGTCGATGACAGCCTGAATTCAATCAACTACATCGATTCCACAGCCAAGCAGCTTTCCAAGATCGGTGGCGGGGTGGCAATCAACCTGTCCAAACTGCGTGCCCGTGGAGAAGCGATAAAAGGCATCGAAGGCGTCGCCAAAGGTGTACTGCCGGTCGCCAAGGCGCTCGAAGGCGGATTCGGCTATGCCGATCAGCTGGGCCAGAGACCAGGCGCAGGTGCTGTCTACCTGAACATCTTCCACTATGATCTTCCAGAATTCCTGGATACGAAGAAAGTGAATGCGGATGAAGATATCCGCCTTGCGACGATCTCCACCGGACTCGTCGTGCCATCCAAGTTCTTCGACCTGGCCAAAAACAACGATCCGTTCTATCTGTTCGCACCGCATACGGTCGAACGCGAATACGGCCAGTCTCTGGATGATATGAATCTCGACGAGATGTACGATGAACTCGTCGCAAACGACAAGGTGAAGAAACGTGAGATGGATGCACGCGAGATGCTCAATACGATTGCACAGACACAGCTGCAGTCCGGCTATCCGTACATCATGTTCAAGGACAATGCCAATAAGGTCCACCCGCTGAAGGATATCGGACAGATCAAAATCAGCAACCTCTGTACCGAGATCTTCCAGCTTCAGGAGACATCCACAATCAATGACTACGGTACGGATGATGAAATCCGCCGTGACATCTCCTGCAACCTGGGCTCACTGAACATCGCCAATGTAATGGAGTCCGGCAAGGTGCGCGATTCCGTCCATGACGGCATAGAAGCATTGACCGTCGTCAGTGATGATACTGCAATCGCAAATGCGCCGGGCGTCAAGAAGGCGAATGATGAACTGCATTCCGTGGGCCTCGGGGCGATGAACCTCCACGGTTATCTCGCGAAGAACAAGATCAGCTATGAATCCGAAGAGGCGAGGGACTTTGCCAATGTCTTCTTCATGCTGCTCAACTTCTACTCCCTTGAGAAATCAATGCTGATCGCCAAGGAACGCGGAGAAACATTCAAGGATTTCGACAAGTCCGAATATGCGACAGGCAAATATTTCGAGCGTTACATTTCAGAAGCGGTGGAGCCGAAATCCGAAAAGGTTGCCGGCCTGTTCTCGAACATCCACATCCCAAGTCAGCAGGACTGGGAGGCACTGCGTGATGAAGTGATGGAAAATGGTCTGTTCCATGCATACCGTCTGGCAATTGCGCCGACACAGAGCATCTCCTATGTACAGAATGCGACAAGTTCCGTAATGCCGATTGTGGATACGATCGAGCGCCGGACATACGGCAATTCCGAAACATTCTATCCGATGCCGTTCCTTTCCCCGGAGACGATGTGGTACTACAAGAGTGCATTCAATACGGATCAGATGAAACTCCTCGATATGATTGCGACAATCCAGCAGCATATCGACCAGGGCATCAGCACAATCTTGTATGTGAACTCCGATATTTCCACAAGAGAATTGGCAAGACTGTATATATATGCGCACCATAAAGGGTTGAAATCCCTCTATTATACAAGGAACAAACTGCTCAGCGTAGAAGAATGCACAAGCTGTTCCATATAATATAATCGAGCGACGATAAAGGAGTCATTAAAATGATTGCAGTAAACTGGAATAAAGAAGACGACATGACGAATGTCTTTTGGCGTCAGAACATATCACAGATGTGGGTGGAATCGGAATTCAAGGTCTCCAAGGATCTGAGTTCATGGTCAAGCCTGACAGAAGATGAACAGGACACATTCAAAAAGGTCCTCGCGGGGCTCACAGGACTGGATACACACCAGGCCGATGACGGCATGCCGCTCATCATGCTCCATACGGACGACCTCCGTAAAAAAGCAGTGTACTCCTTCATGGGGATGATGGAACAGATTCATGCGAAGTCCTATTCCCATATATTCACGACACTTCTGTCGTCCAAGGACACGAATGAACTCCTGGATGTCTGGGTGATCGAAAACGAACAGCTCAAGTATAAGGCGGACAAGATAGTGGGATACTATCATAAGCTGTACGGCAAGGAAGCTTCCGTGTATGACCAGTACATGGCCCGTGTTGCCAGTGTATTCCTTGAATCCTTCCTATTCTATTCCGGGTTCTACTATCCACTCTACCTTGCCGGTCAGGGCAGGATGACTACAAGTGGCGAAATCATCAGGAAGATCCTTCTGGATGAATCCATCCACGGTGTGTTTACAGGCCTGGATGCACAATCCCTGAGGGGGGAACTCTCGGCTGAAGAAAAGGCGCAGGCGGACAAGGAGATGTATGAGCTGCTCAAAGCACTCTACGCCAATGAGGAAGTCTATACGAAAGACCTCTATGATAAACTTGGTCTGACGGAAGATGTCCTCAACTATATCCAGTACAATGCGAACAAGGCGCTCTCAAATCTCGGCTTCGATGCCTACTTTGAAGAGAAGTCATTCAACCCGATCATCGAAAATGCCCTCGATACGACAACGAAGAACCATGACTTCTTCAGCGTCAAAGGAGACGGCTATGTGATTGCACTGAATGTCGAGCCGATCCAGGATGAAGATTTCATCTTTGATGAGGTAAAATAGAAAAACTAGGCTTCAGATCCGAAATCATCGGAACTGAAGCCTTTTTATTTTTGTAATATAGGCAATTGTATTGACAATTCATATGAATGGCATATGATAGGAGTAGAGTTTTTCAACTGAATACAATCATTCTTTCGGGGCAGGGTGGAATTCCCAACCGGCGGTAAGCTTTAAAGCAAGCCCGCGACCTGCATCGTCTTTGACGGTGTGGCTGATCCAGTGGAAGTCTGGAGCCGACAGTGAGAGTCTGGATGGGAGAAAGAATTGCAGAGCCTATTATGAAGATGGGGCTATTTGTCATACCTTCATACAGTAGTGCTTATTCAGCATTGTCAGCAATGCTTATTTCTGCATACATTTTTACAGCGCCGATGGATATTTCTATTCATTGGCGCTTTTTATGTTCAGGAGGGAAAAACTTGAATCGATATATGAAGATGGCGCTCGATCTGGCCCGCATGACAGTGGGCCAGACGGGGAAGAACCCTGCAGTGGGCGCCGTCATAGTCAAAGAAGGAAAAGTGATCGGCATGGGGGCACATCTCGGCTACGGCAAGCCGCATGCAGAGCGGCAGGCATTATCGAGCTGCAGCGAGGATCCGGTGGGGGCGGACATCTATGTCACCCTCGAGCCGTGTTCACATCATGGCAAGACACCCCCATGCACGGAAGCAATCATGGAGGCCGGACTCAGCAACATCCATTACGGGGCCAAGGATTTGAACCCGAAGGTGAGCGGCCATCAAGTGCTTGCCGATGCTGGGCTGAATGTATTTCACCAGCCGGATGAAGCGATCGATCAGCTCTATGCACCTTTCTTCAGTCATCTGGAACGGCATCGTCCGAATGTGACTCTGAAATGCGCCATGAGCCTGGATGGTAAACTTGCACTCGATGATGGAACGAGCACATGGATTACAGGTGAAGCGGCACGGGCCGATGTCCACCAGGAACGGCATGTCCACGATGCGATACTCGTAGGTGGGGGCACACTTCTCCACGACGATCCGAAACTCACGGCTAGAATCGAAGGCGGCGGCAAATCGCCGGTGCCGGTGGTGATGGCCGGAGGTCATGTACTGCCGGGTGGGCTGAAGATATTTGAACACCCTAAACGGGCGATCATCTATACGACGAATGAAGCAAACTTGAAACATGACGGAATATGTGAAGTGAAAGTGGGGGAATGGTCCCCCGAAGCCATACTGGATGATCTTTATGGCAAAGGCATTTCCTCCCTTTTTGTGGAAGGGGGCGCACGCGTCCTGACTGCCTTCATAAATGAGGGACTGTACGACCGGATATTGACTTACGTTGCCCCGAAGATATTTGGTGAATCAAGACATACACTGTACAAGGAACAGCCTGCTTCGATGGAAACGGCGGTTCAGCTTGAAATGATTGATGTTGAAAAGCTCGGGTCTGACCTTAAATTAACTTATAGAAAGGCTTGAGCATAATGTTTACAGGAATTATCGAACAGATCGGCGAAGTGAAGATAGCGGAGGATACAGGCGCACATACGGTATTTGAAATTACTGCAGGTATTTTTGATGATCTGAGGCTTGGAGATTCGATCAGCGTGAATGGGACGTGCCTGACGGTGACTGACATTAAAGAAGGCAGTTTCACAGTCGAGATGGTCAACGAAACGAAGCGCATAACGAGCCTCGACAAGGTGGAAGCGGGCATGGGTGTCAATCTTGAACGGGCACTGACACTCTCCACAAGGCTTGGGGGGCATATCGTTTCCGGGCATGTGGACGGTACGGGAGAAATCACTTCCGTCGATGATGACGGCAGTGCCCAGGTCATGCATATCGCATGCCCTTCGTCATTGATGAAATATATGGTTAAGAAAGGATCTGTCGCAGTGGATGGCATCAGCCTCACACTGTTCGATGTCGATCTGGAAGCATCCGAAATCATCCTCAACCTGATTCCGGAGACGCAGGAGCGGACAACACTTGCACAAAAGGACAAGGGAGAGCGGGTCAATATCGAGGCGGATATGCTGATGAAGCATGTGGATCATCTGCTCCGCTCAGGAGGAACCTTGAATATCGGGGCGCTCGAGGAAGTGGGTGACCGCCATGTTTGATACGATAGAATCTGCAGTTGAAGATCTGAAGCAGGGAAAACTGATCATTGTCGTGGATGACGAAGATCGTGAAAATGAAGGCGACCTGGTAGGTATCGCAGAGTATATTACAGCCGATGAAGTGAACTTCATGGCCACCCACGGCCGCGGCCTGATCTGCACGCCGCTGACCGGTGAAATTGCAGAAAAGGCCGGACTCTCCCCGATGGTCAACAACAACAGCGATCCCCATGGGACAGCTTTTACGGCATCCATCGACCATGTCTCCACGACGACCGGCATCAGTGCCCATGAAAGGTATGACACGATCCGTGCGCTGTCGGAGGCGGGAGTGGAGCCTTCCGATTTCAATGCGCCCGGTCATATATTTCCGCTGGTCGCAAAGGATGGCGGGGTGCTTGAACGCATGGGGCACACCGAAGCATCGACGGACTTGGCCCGCCTGTCAGGGGCGGCACCAGTCGGAGTGATATGCGAAATCATGAATGATGACGGCACAATGGCACGTGTGGATGACCTTGAAATCTACAGGAAAAAGCATGGTCTCAAAATGATTACAATAGAGGACCTGAAGCGGCATATGCAGAAGTTCACAGGCGTTACACTGGAAAGCACCGTTCAGCTGCCGACGGATTATGGGCGGTTTAAGATGTATGGATTCGTGGACAACGACACGGGCAAGGAACATCTTGCGCTTGTCCATGGTGAGCTGAAGAACAATATGACGGTGAGGATCCACTCAGAATGCCTGACAGGCGACGTCTTCCACAGCCAGCGCTGCGACTGTGGGGAACAGCTGGAGCGTGCGATGCGCATCATCAGCGACCAGGATGGCATCATCCTCTACATGAGGCAGGAAGGCCGGGGCATCGGACTGATCAACAAGCTCAAAGCCTATGAACTGATCGAGCAGGGGTATGATACGGTAAGCGCAAACGAGCACCTCGGTTTCGATGCCGATCTGAGGAAGTATGATGTGGCGGCGGAAATGCTCCAGCATCTTGGACTGGATGAAGTGACACTGCTCAGCAACAACCCGAGAAAGATCAGGGGGCTCGAAGAGCAAGGCATCAAAGTGAACCGTCAGAGCCACATCGTTCAGGCCAATGTCGTCAATCAGGATTATTTGAAGACCAAAAAGGAAAAACTCGGACATCTGCTTTAGGAGGCATAAATATATGAATAGAATAGACACAAAATTGATTGGTACAGATCTTAAGATTGCCATTGTGGCAGGCAGATTCAATGACTTCATCACATCCCAGCTCGTCAGCGGGGCGGAAGGGGCGCTCATCAGCCACGATGTGGACACTGACGATATCGATCTCATCTACGTTCCAGGTGCATTTGAAATCCCGCTTGCAGCCAAGAAATTGGCGGAATCGGGCAAGTATGATGCGGTGGTGGCACTTGGATGTGTCATCCGCGGCAGTACGACGCATTACGATTATGTCTGCAATGAAGCCGCCAAGGGAATTTCCCAGGCCGGCCTCACTACAGGTATCCCGGTCATGTTCGGCATCATCACCACAGAAAATATCGAACAGGCAATCGAGCGCGCAGGCACCAAGGCAGGAAATAAGGGGGCAGAAACAGCAGTCGGGGCCATCGAGATGGCCAACCTCATGAAAAAGATAGGATGATCAGAAAGCTGATGAAAATCGGCTTTTCGTCATTTTTTCGACACAATGCTTTCAAACAAATGACAATTGGGGTGCAAACACGCTGTCCTATTCCGTGCTATGATTTCATATATCAAATAAAAGGAGCAATAACCATGAAATCAAAATTTTTTATGTTTGCAATGATGCTGGGCCTTGCCTTCCTCACGGCATGTGGCAATGGCGGGGAGACGGAGGATGACATGAACCATGACAACCCGAGCGAGGATGAAGTGCATGCACTCGAAGTCGACCTGGAAGCACCGGAGAGTGCTGAAGTTGGCGAGACAGTCGAATTCAGCGCCCATGTCCATTCGAATGGCGAGGATATCACGGATGCAGACAAGGTGATGTACGAAGTGCTGCAGGGGGAGGAAAGCCTTGAGAAGATAGAGGCGGAGCATGATCAGAATGGCGTCTATTCAATCGAGTATACATTCGAAGAAGCGGGCACCTATACGGTCATTTCACATGTGGATGCGCTGCGTCTCCATACGATGCCGCAGTCTGATATTACGGTGGAGTAACAGATGCCTCTCCTGCAGATACTGCCGTTTGTAAAGTGGCCTCTTAAGGTTTACAATATATATAGATTGGAAGCTTGAAATCAGGAGGAAACCATGAATTTGCAGGATAAAACTTATATCGTATCGAGTGCTGTCACACCGCTCGGCAAGGAACTGTCCATGCACCTGGCAGAGCAGGGGGCAAATGTTATTCTTGCAGGGCTTGAACACGTGGAGTTGGACAATCTTCTGGAAGCACTCCAGGAGCGTTCGGAAGGCAATCATAAGGTGGTCCTTCTGGAGCAGTCGAAGGAAATCGACTGGGTGGCTACCGTTGAGGAAATACAGCAGGATTATAATACATTGAATGGCATCATACTCGTCCATACCATATTTACAGAAAACCGTTCCGTATATGACGTTTCGTTTGATGAGTTCAATCAGGTGATGTATGAGCACGTATGGGGCACCTATCTCGGCATACGTACATTGAGGCCAATGCTGAAGGATGAGAGGGACGCCAAAATCATCAATGTCATCGAACCATCCTTTGAAGATGTCTTTGAACGGAATCTGTACTATACAGTGACCGGGGCCATTGAGGCGCTCACACACTCCACCGCTGCAGAGCTGAGGAAAGAGGATGTCGATGTGTATGCACTGAGCTATCGTCCTTCCATCAGATACGAGGAATCACCGGAGCGCTCGAATTCCGAGGCGATCAGCACAGTCATGTCCATCCTCTCAGGCTCGGAAGAGGCACCGAACGGCAACACCATCATCATCAACTGATACCACGCCATGCCATCTGATGTTCAATTGGATGGCTTTATTTTTTATCTGAATCGTGTAAATGCTTGAAAATACTAGTTTTCAGTGTATAATTGTAACTGTGATTATCGGTGATAATCATTATCAATTAAGGTGGATTAATATGATACATAAATTATTCAGACTGGACATCATGATTATATTATTGGTCGTGCTTTCAATCATTTCGATGTTTGTGGGCGTCGTCGACCTCTCTCCTGGTGATCTTTTCAACTTGACCGACAACCAGAAGAACATCATCATGGAGAGCCGGTTTCCAAGGACCATCGCCATCATCATCGCAGGTGCATCACTCAGTGTATGTGGGCTGATCATGCAGCAGCTGACCCGCAACAAATTTGTTTCTCCCACCACTGCGGGTACGATGGATTGGGCACGGCTCGGCATATTGATCGCACTGATGTTTTTCCCGACAGCAAGCCTTCTTGTGAAACTGCTCTTCGCTTCGGCCTTGAGTCTAGCAGGCACACTGCTGTTCATGCAGATCATACAGCGTGTACAGTTCAAGGATGTAGTGTTCGTCCCGCTCATCGGGCTGATGCTCGGGAATGTGGTTTCCAGCGTGGCAACCTTCCTCAGTCTGAGGACGAATTCGGTCCAGTCCCTATCGAGCTGGCTGCAAGGAGATTTTTCAATCATCATCTCCGGTCGGTATGAAGTCCTATACATAAGCATTCCATTCCTGATCATTGCACTTCTGTATGCCAACCAATTTACGATTGCAGGAATGGGGCAGGATTTTTCAAAGAATCTTGGGCTCAACTACAGAAGGGTCATAAACATAGGTCTGCTTATTACTGCAGTGATTACAGCGCTTGTGGTGGTCACTGTGGGAATGCTGCCATTCCTTGGTCTGATCATTCCAAATATCATTTCCATATTCCGGGGAGACCATCTGAAGAATACGATTCTGCAGACAGCAGTACTTGGGGCAGTGTTTGTAATGATATGTGATATTCTGGGACGTGTAATCATCTTCCCCTACGAAATTTCAATTGGACTGATGATCGGCGTCATAGGAAGTTTCATCTTCTTGATCATGATATTCAGGAGGGTGAAATCAAATGCATAATGGAAAGAACAACCGCCTGCTTCTCATATTGACGATTGTGACATTGGCGATTGCAGGATTCTACATCCTCTATCAGTTGAATTTTGACATACTGTTCTATCAGCTCCCTTCCCGGGTCAACCGGGTGGTGACGATGCTGATCGTCGGTATAGCGATTGCGATTTCGACAGTCATCTTCCAGACGATCACCAAAAACCGCATTCTGACGCCATCAATCATGGGGCTGGACTCGGTCTACCTGTTCATACAGACCATCATCGTATTCATAGTCGGAACCAGTTCTCCACTGCTCACCAATGACTTCGTCAACTATCTGGTCAGCATGCTCGGGCTCGTGATCTTTACGGTTCTGGTCTTCAAGTATCTGTTCAAACTTACCGGCAGCCATGTATTCCTGCTGCTCTTGATCGGCATCATATTGGGCACGTTCTTCAACAGCCTGTCGACGTTCATGCAGATGCTGATCAACCCCGATGATTTCCTGATCCTGCAGAATTCGATGTTCGCATCATTCAATGCCATCAATGATTCCCTGATCTGGGTCACCGGCGCAATCGTCCTCCTCATGCTGATAATAGTCCTCAGGGACTTCCATTCCCTGGATGTAATTGCATTGGGACGGGATCATGCGATAAACTTGGGGGTAAACTACGATAGAAAAGTTTCCCAGCTTCTGCTCATCATCGCAGTTCTGGTATCGGTCTCGACCGCGCTCGTCGGCCCCATCATGTTTCTCGGCCTACTCGTCGTCAACCTGGCGCATGAAATGTTCAAAACGTTCAAGCACCGCTACCTGCTCCTTGGGAGCACATTGCTTGCAGTGATCACATTACTGCTCGGTCAGATGCTGACCCAGTACGTATTCAACCAGGCGGTTGAGATCAGTGTAATCATCAACCTTGTCGGTGGGGTGTACTTCATAATATTAATGCTTAAGGAGAGTCGAAGATGATCGATCTTAAAGGTATATCAAAAATTTACGGCCAAAAGAAAGTAGTCAATGACGTATCCGTTTCAATTGCCAAAGGGAAAGTCACCTCCTTCATCGGACCGAATGGCGCCGGCAAGAGTACGCTGCTGTCAATGATCACACGCCTGCTCGACCAGGACAGTGGAGAGGTGCTGCTGGAAGGGAAGAACATTCTCCAGGCACCAAGTGATACCCTTGCCAAGAAGATCGCCATCCTGAAGCAGTCCAATCACATGGATCTGAAGATCACGGTACGTGAGCTGATCAGTTTCGGCCGGTTCCCCTATTCAAAGGGAAGGCTGAACGAAAGGGACCACGAAATCATCGATGAGGCGATCAGCTATATGGAACTTGAGGAATATGAAGAGCGTTATATCGATGAACTTTCCGGCGGTCAGAGGCAGCGTGTATACATTGCCATGACGATCGCCCAGGATACCGAATACATCTTTCTCGATGAACCGCTCAACAATCTTGACATGAAGCACTCCGTGCAGATCATGCAGATCTTGAGGAGGCTTGTTAGGGAACGCAATAAGACGATCATCATCGTCATCCATGACATTAATTTCGCTTCCTGCTATTCCGATAACATCGTTGCAATGAAAGACGGAAAAGTGGCGATCAGCGGCAAGAAGGATGATGTAATCAAGAAGGAGATTCTTGAAGACATATACGAAATGGACATCAACATAGAGTGCATCTATGGACAGCAGATATGCGTTTACTTCGACGAGCATCAAGATGCTTCGGTGGATGATTTCATCGAAGACCAGGTACGAGCATAGTCTATCGAATGCATACACATTTAAGGAGGTGATGGGGACTTATCGGATATATGGATGTTTTTAGTGGGGGCTGAAAACACTAATTGGAAAGAGGAATGGAAATGAAGAAATTTTACTTATTGTTTACTGTAATGGTACTCATGGTCCTTGCAGCATGTGGAAATGGAGAAAGTACATCCGAAGGTGCAGAATCCGAAAGTGAAGCGTCGGAAACTGAAGGCACCGAGACTGTCGAAGTGGAAAACCAGTTCACGATTTCCGATGAATCTGCCGAAGGTGAAGAAGCAAGCGAAGAAGTGTCGGAAACGGTGGAAGTGCCGGTAAATCCGGAGAAAGTTGCAGTATTCGACTATGGTGCACTCTCTACTATCCACGAGCTTGGTGAGTCGGACAGTGTTGTCGGTTTGCCAAAAGGTGAAAGTTCAAGCACACTACCAGACGAATTGGAAGAATTCCAGGGAGATGAGTACGCAAACCTCGGTTCACTGAAAGACCCGGACTTTGAAAAGATTGCTGAACTTCAGCCGGAGATCATCATGATTTCTGGACGCCAGGCGAACTCGGCTATCATCAGTGAATTTGAGAAGGCGGCACCGGATGCCCAAGTGCTTTATGTTGCTCCTTCAAACGAAAACTATTTTGAAGAAATCAAACACTACACTCAGATGCTGGGAGACATTTATGGCAAGTCTTCAGAAGCTGAGTCACTGATTGCGGATTTCGACAGCAAAATCGAAGAAGTGAAGCAGAAAGTGGCGGATACCGATGAAACAATGCTGTTCGTCATGGCAAATGAAGGAGAACTTTCAGCGCACGGACCAGGTGGACGTTACGGATTCCTTTTTGATGACCTGGGCTTTGAGCCAGTAGATGAGGAAATCTCGACTACAAGACATGGCCAGGCCATCAGCTACGAATATATCAATGATAGGAACCCAGGCATCATCCTTGCCCTCGACAGGGGCAGTGCGATTGGTGGAGAATCCTCCTCCAGCACAGTCCTTGATAATAATGTCATTCAGGATGTGGATGCAATCAAGAATGACAGAATCGTCGATCTCGACGCCAAACTATGGTACCTCGCTTCCGGAGGCGTGATGACGACAATCGGTCAGCTGGAAGAAATCGAGCAGGCTCTGGAGCAATAAAAAGAAAGACCCATCATTTGATGGGTCTTTTTTAATATGGAACGTCACTTGTAGGGTTCCGCCCGCTTATGGGCAGGTTCGCCGATGATGCGCACTTCGCGGTTCAGGGTGACGCCGAAAAGGGTGAAGACCCTTTTCTGGACATGTTCAATCAATGCCTCATAATCACTTGCTGTACCGCCATCCACATTCACCATGAAGCCGGCATGCTTTTTCGAAACTTCGACGCCACCGATCCGGTAGCCCTGAAGCCCGGCTTCCTGGATAAGCTTGCCTGCAAAATTCCCGGGTGGTCTCTGGAAGACGCTCCCGCATGAAGGATACTCCAGCGGCTGTTTGGAAGCCCGGCGCTCCGTCAGGTCATCCATCATTTTCTGTATATCCTCCCGTTTCCCGGGTTTCAGCCTGAACTTGGCTTCGACTACGGCATAGTCATTTTCCTGCACCATGCTTTTCCTGTATTCGAGGCCCAGTTCATCATTTCTCAAGGTAATCCTTTTGCCGGTTTCATCCAAGACGGTGACTTCGAGAAGGCAGTCCTTGATTTCCCCGCCATAGGCACCAGCGTTCATATAGACGGCGCCCCCGATACTCCCGGGAATCCCGCATGCAAATTCCATGCCGGTCAGCGAGAGGTCCCTTGCATATTTTGAGACATCAATGATGGCACGGCCGCTGCCCACTGTAATGATGCCATCCGACTCGAATAAATAATTCAACTCGAGCAGGTTCAATACAATACCGCGGATGCCCCCGTCCCTTATGATGATATTGGAGCCGTTGCCGAGATAAGTTACAGGAATCCCATTCCTATAACTATACTGGAGGACCCTGGAGGCGTCTTCTATATCATGGACGGTGATATAGAAGTCGGCAGGGCCGCCGGTTTCGGTATATGTATATTTTTTTAAGGGTTCATATGTTTTGATTTCTGAATGATCCAATAGAGACTTTAAGTCTTCTTCGATTTGAGTATGGTTCACCATAACGTTTCCTTTCAAAAGAAAATACTTATCACCATTATAAGGCAACATCTCCCCGTTTGCCAATCCAATATCCATTACGTTGTTATGATTTATGATGTGTGCTATATTTTGTTTAGCAATTGGAGCAGTGGCCGCCTCACTATAACAATATGAAAGTGTGACCTTCCGTGCATAATAAAAAAATTTCAATCATAGCATCCATGATGCTGGGCACTCTCCTGTTGGCGGGATGCACTTCCGGTTTCCAGGCGGATGTCGAAAGCTATATGGCAAACATGGAGGATGTGCATGTGCTTGATTCTGAATATGATGAGAAGATGAGCCAGTTGGAAATTGATGATCTGCCGGAAACGCTCTCTCCGAGAAACGAGGAGATTGATACGGAAAGGCTTGCTGCCCTGAGTGAAACGCTGGATGAGGAGATCATGCCCATCGTCACGCAGATGGAAGAAGCAGTGGCAGACATCGAAGTATCCAATGAGGAATTGGTTGATATCCACGAATCATATCTTGAGAGCCTGGAACTGAAGAGTACTTTCGTCCAGCAGTTGAGTGACTATACAGAAACGTACTATAGGTCCGTCCATTCCAACGAGACACTCATACAGCTGAGCCAGACCTTCATGAAAAACCAGGAGGAGAGGGACGCAGTGATAGATTCAATCAGCGGTGAGGATGAAACGGAAGAAATGGATGCAATCGTCGCCCAGATCAATGAAAACAGTGCAGCCCTCGAAGCAGAGGCCGAGATGCTGCAGCAGGATGAATCAAGGGCGGAAAAGATGGAACATATCGATGAAGTCATGATCCCCCTCATAAACGCGCATATACAGTCACTGAATGAAATGAACCTCGAGACTGATAGGGGAGTGCGCGTCCGCAGCCTCACCCTTGAGATGTACTATGGTTTCGAAAAGTACTACGAGGAGCGCAAGAACACGATGGAGTATAACGAACAGCTTCAGGAACTGCAGCTGCAGAACATACTCCCATTGCGGGAGACATATCAGCAGCTGGATCAGGAGTATTATGACCAGCTCAACGAAATAGAGAGCGAACTCTCATAGTTCGCTCTCTATTTATCTTCTCCTTTACCCGACTGCTGTCTATGCATCGGATGGTTCGGGTCCTTTTCAATTTTGGAGATGAAGACGTTCCTCAGGATCACGGTCGTAATCCAGAATGCAAATACAGCCAGAAGAATGATGGATACAGCTCTGTTATTCTCGAAATCGAGCATGAACAGCAGAACGACTATCAATAGGGCTGCATTGATGGTATCCAGGAAGGTCCATCTTTTGAGTGGTTTATTATTCATGTAAATCCTCCAATCAAAATCATTATAGCACAGGAAAGAATGGTATTTGCTAAATGAAGCAATAAATGATAAGTTATTAACAGTTTAATGAGAAGGTGATGAAATGCTAACAAAAACAACATCGGTTGAAGCTTTTCAAAAGTTGTTGCAGGATAATAAAGATTTCTTTTTTATGAAGCATAGCAGTACATGTCCGATTTCAGCTGATGCCTTCGACGAATTCCAGAAATTCCATTATGAAAGGGATATGGACGGATACTACCTGGTCGTTCAGGACCACCGGAACCTATCCAATTATATCGCTGAACATTTTGATATCAAACATGAATCTCCCCAAGCTTTCTATTTTGAGGGTGGAGAGTTGAAGTGGAGTGGCTCACATCATAACATTACACTTAAGAACCTTTCCTCGGTAGAAGACTAGCACCAGGGTTGCGATATGCAATCCTGGTTTTTTATAGTGGATTGAACATGACGCGGTTCTGCCCCTGTTTTTTTGCCGCGTGCACCATATCATCCGCTTCCTTGAGCAGCCTTCCCTTCGTATGGGGGACGACAACCTGGTATCCGACACCAATCGATACGGTCAGGTGGACCGTATCCGTATCGTTGATATGAAAGTTTGCACGCTCGACGCTGTTGCGGATTGCTTCGGCCAGCCTGACCGTCCTATCGAATGACAGGTCTGGTATGACCATGGAAAACTCTTCTCCACTGCTTCTGAATAGCATGCCGCCTGTCGGGGCATGGTTGTTCAGAAGGTGCGCCATCTGTCTGATAAGCGCATCGCCTGAAGCGTGGCTGTGTTCATCATTGATCAGACTGAAATTATCGATGTCGATGAGCAGCATGCTGAGTGTATCACTCTCCTCCAGAAGCTCGACGACAGCGTTGTCCAGCGCCTTTACATTTCCCAGTTGGGTGAGGAAGTCCTTATATTCCTCCTCCTCATGGCGTTTAAGGAGCCTGAGGATCGCATTGATGTCCTCGTACATCATCATTGCTACGAACATAACGAGGGTACTCGCCAGGACGAAGACGATCATCTGTAATGGATTGAGTGCCTGGAAAAAGAAATGGATGCTGATGACATAGAGCGAAGTGAAGATGATGCTTGCTGCAGTGAGCGCCTTCAACTTCTGGAATTTCAGGAAGGGCAGTATCATCATGATCAGTATATAGAGGATGAAGAATATGAGATAGAGCTGCCAGTCAAAGTTGAATATCATATGATGGAACATGAAGACGATCAGCACCGAACCGATGATCAGGTAGGGGACGCTGTACTTGACGAGGATCAGCAATGGAATGAAATAAAGGCTGAAGACCATATCATACATATGGATGGGTACCATCAGCAGCAGTACGGACAGGGTGGTCATCAGCAGCGCCTGAAAGATGTCCGAATCAATGAATCTGCGGTCTTCCAGGTACTGGAGCCGGTGGAACAGATATATGCCGGTGATGGTGATTGAAACATTCAGTACGAAATCGATGAGCATATACTTGTCCCCCTTCCATTTTTATTCCAGTTCCAGGTTTTCGCGCAGCTCTCTTCTTAATTCATTGTACGATTCGTCATTCGGAAGGAAATACCATAGACCATCATCCAGTCTCTGGTCCGTACCTTCCAGTGTAAGGCGGTCCATGTTCTGTGCACCCTCCTGGTAGTCCGAACGGAGGGCGTTAAGCTCACCAAATGGAATATCGGTTTTTACATTATCGCTCAATACATTCAATACAGAGTTGAAGTTGGTGAGCGTCTGGAGACTCATGATCTCCTGGGCAATGCCCTGAACCACCTGCTGCTGCCTGTGCTGCCGGCCGGAGTCGCCGCCTGCACCCTCCGATTTTCTGCTTCTTGAGAAGGCGAGGGCCATATCTCCATCCATTTCGTAGGTCTCACCTGCTGTGAACTGGTAGCCCGACTGCTGGAAAGTATCCTGGCTTGTTATGCTGACACCGCCGATTTCATCGATGATTGTAGTGAAGCCGTCCATATTTATCGATACGAAATGGTCCACAGGCAGATCCATGAAATTCTCCACTGTACGCTTCGCCAATTCAGGCCCACCGTATGCGTAGGCATGATTTATCTTCTCGACTGTGCCCCGATCTGCAATCTCTGCACGCGTATCCCGGGGGATGCTGACTATTTTCCCTTCGTCCGTATTGGGGTTCAGGGTGACGACCATAATCGTGTCGGAACGCTGACCCATGCCGCTTTCATTGCGTGCCTGGTCATCATCCGTACCGAACAGCACGACAGAGACGGGATCTCCGTTCCGGAAGCTGACGTCCGTTTCCCTGAGTTCCGAAGTGGAGTTGGAAAAATCGTTATCGAAAACCTGATTGGCAGTGCCTTTAAGCTGGAAGTAGACATAGGCGATAAGCCCCGCAAAAACAATGACTGATATCAGGATGAGGGCAAGCAATACTTTGATTGCGGGATGCATCCGTTTTTTTTCTGTTCTTTTCATTATAAATCTCCTTTTGCATAGTGACATAATTATACAACGAAACCCACGGTATTGGAAAATATAATTGTGCAAAAACAGGTGCGCGTTCCATAAATAAAGTGGAATGTGATATAGTGAATTGGAAATATTTAAGACGGTGATGATATGTATACTCTATTTCTATTGACGGTGTCATTCTTGATTTCATTGATTCTGATGCCGATTTTCATTTGGGGGAGCCGCAAGTTCGGCTTTGTAGACTACCCAAACAGCAGAAAAGTCCATTTAAAACCTATACCATACCTCGGAGGTGTGGCCATTCTGATCTCCTTTGCGATCGGTGTGCTCATCTCCCGTCCCATCGAGGCGGAATACAAGGCGATCATCCTCGGGGGGGTCGTCATCGTCATTGTGGGGATAATAGATGACAAGTATGATCTGAAACCGGGACTCAAGCTCATCGGGCAGATAGCGGCGAGCCTGGTCCCGGTATCATATGGCATCCTCATCGACCGCATCACACCGTTCGGTGTTGAAATCGAATTCGGCATATTGGCCATTCCAATCACAATACTCTGGATGGTGGGGATCATCAATGCCATCAACCTTGTCGACGGCCTGGACGGTCTTGCCACAGGGGTCTCCATCATTGCGTTGACCAGCATCGGCTTCATCACCATCCTACAGGGCAATATATTCGTCATGATGATATGCGTCATCCTCATCGGCGCGTGCCTGGGCTTTCTCGTGTACAATTTTCACCCGGCCAAAATATTCCTCGGCGACAACGGGGCGATGCTGCTCGGCTTCATCATCAGTGTCGTGTCGCTTATGGGTTTCAAGAACATTACACTGATTTCACTGTTTTTCCCGATTATCATTCTCGCGGTGCCTTTCATAGACATGTTCTTCGCAGCATTGAGGCGCTACCGGAGCAATGTCTCACTGGTTAAGGCCGACCGCAGCCATCTCCACCACAGATTGCAGAATATGGGATATACACACGCTGAGAGCGTGGTGCTGATCTATTTCATAGCCCTTCTGTACTCAGGGGCCAGCATCATCCTGTACCTGTCGACCATTCCAGGGTCGGTCATCATCATTCTTCTGCTCATCCTTACAACAGAGATCATCGTTGAGGCGACGAATCTCATCGACAGCGATAAAAAACCCGTTTTGGACTTTGCCAGAAGGATTTTCCACCGCATGATCCCCTGATTATTCCACGGGGCTCTCAGCCTGGATCATATCCAGTTCCTCCAGGGCAGCCGTATCCTTTGTAATTTCCTGGACCCGGGAGATGAATGATTGGCGGTCATCTTCCTCCACATGCACCAGGTAGGTGACCTTGTCCGTGTAGGCCGTCTCGCTGATGGCGATGCCGGATGCTTCGAGCTCATGTTCGAAGCGGTTCGTATACGTATAGTCCATCGTAATCCTGTAGGGGGTCATATCGATCTCCACTACCTTGCCCGCGGCATTCACAGCATCAGAAGCAGCACCGGAGTATGCGCGTATCAGGCCGCCGGCCCCAAGTTTGATGCCGCCAAAATACCGGGTGACTACAACAGTCACATTATAGAGCCCTTCCCGCTTGAGCACTTCAAGTATGGGGACGCCGGCAGTGCCGGAGGGCTCCCCGTCGTCATCGGCCTTCTGTATGAGGGCGCTTGGTGTGATGATGTATGCACTGCAGTTGTGGTTGGCATCCTTATGCTGTGATTTGATTGAATTTATGAAGGATTTTGCCGCCTCCTCGGAGTCGGTACGCTGGATGTACGCGATGAAGCGTGACTTGTTGATGACTGTTTCGGTGGTCGTGTCCACCCTGTTCATGTACTGCTGTTCCATAATATGTTCACCTCTAGAACATAGTAACACATGGACGGATTCCTTAGGAATGTAGTAAACTGTATATCAAGTGTGAATGGAAAATTGAAGTGTGAATGCAAATTGGAGGAACGAGAATGAAGATAGCGGTAGTAGTGGATTCAACATCCTACCTGCCCAAAGGGCTGAAAGAAAAATACGATATCCGCACCATCCCGCTCAATGTCCTCATAGGTGACCAGGTGTACAGGGAGGATGAAGACATCACCAATGAAGAATTCTTCGGACAGATGCGTCAGATGGATGAGCTGCCGACAACGAGCCAGCCGTCAATCGGTGACTATATCCTCCTCCTGGAGTCTTTGAGGAGCGAAGGATTCACGGATGTGATCAGCGTCCATCTTTCGGGTGCACTCAGCGGCACTTACCAGAATGCGATGGCTGCGGGCCAGAGTGTTGAAGGAATCGAAGTCCATGCAGTCGATTCGGAGGTCGCCTGCTATGTCCAGGGATTCATGGCACTCTATGCTGCGCAGAACAAAGGCAGCCTTCCCCTGGACACGCTGCTTGAGCGGCTGGAGGAAATGAAGCGCCAGAAGCATACGAATGCGTATTTCGTCGTCGACACCCTCTCGAACCTTCAGAAGGGCGGACGGCTGACGAATGCACAGGCGCTGGTCGGCAGTCTGCTTAAAGTCAAGCCAATACTTGCATTCGAAGAGGGCAGGATCGTACCTTTCGAAAAGATACGGACGAAGAAGAAGGCATTGACCCGTGTGGAGGAAGTTTTCGCCAAGGAGATGGAGCGCCATAAGGGCAAACCGGTCACAGCGGTCGTCATCCACAGCAATGCAGAAGAAGAGGGCAGAAAATGGATGGAAAGTCTGCAGGCCGACTATCCGGATATAACATTCAGGTTGAGCTACTTTGGGCCGGTGATTGCAGCGCATCTTGGTGAGGGTGCGCTCGGGCTCGGTTATACGACCTATGAAATCGATACAGACTACTGAACTATAGATCAGGGACGCAGCATTCTTTGCTGCGTCCTTTTTCATTCCAAAATAAAGGAGCCGATTGATGATACTCGACCATACAGGCAACATCACCTACAAACCTGCAGGTGTAGAGGCCGAACCGCCGCTATGCCACCGTTGCGGAAACAGGGACAGGCGTTATTTCTACACCTACTATGCGGATTTTCATGAGTCGATGGTAATCTACTGCATGAAATGCGTCAATCTGGGCCGCTCGGACAGCATCACCCCTCTTAGATGCCGTGACACTGAAAGGATGGCGGAAGAGAGTCCATATGGACTCTCCTTCACCCTCAGCAGCCAACAGACCCGTGCTTCGGAAAGGATCCTTGAAACGGTGAAGACGGGCGGCTCCCTGCTGGTCCATGCAGTGACTGGGGCCGGCAAGACGGAGATGACCTTTGAAAGTATCCAATGGGCACGGATGAACGGGCTGAATGTGGCCTTCACTTCCCCTAGGATAGATGTGGTGAAGGAAGTGCATATGCGCCTCTGTGCGGCATTCAAGGGAAGTGATATCGACCTCATGCATGACGGGGTCAAGCAGATATACAACCATCACTTCACCGTATGCACCATCCATCAGCTATACAACTTCATCGGGCACTTCGATCTGATCATCGTCGATGAAACTGATGCCTTCCCGCTGCCCCAGGATCCGCTGCTCATGCAGGTGGTCCGTCGTGCAGCGGCGCCCCGTGCCTCCTTCATATTCATGACGGCGACGCCTTCCCGGCAACTGATCAGGGAGGTGGGCAGGGATAATGTCATCACACTGCCGAGAAGGTACCACGGCCACGATCTGGCAGTACCGAAGCTGGTCTGGCATAACGTCGCCCGGGACCTTGGCCATGGACGCCTTCCCCGAAAATTGATGATGCTGATCGATGCCATAATTGCAGAAGAAAGGCGGGTGCTCATATTCCTGCCAGAAATCGACATGATGGAAGCGCTCTTCGACCTGATCAGTGTCAATTTTCCAGCCTCCGCCTCGGTGCACAGCGGTGACCCCGAACGGAGCGGGAAAGTGGAGCGGATGCGGAAAGGGGAGATTGAAGTGATGCTGACGACGACGATTCTTGAGCGGGGGGTCACATTCGACCGGCTCGATGCCATAATCATCCATGCGGAAAGGTTCAATTCAGAAAGCCTCATACAGATGTGCGGCCGTGTAGGAAGGAAGACGACGGATCCGGTCGGCCGAATCTGGTTCATCGCCCACCATCAGAGCAGTGGCATCAGAAAGACCCTGCGTACCATCCACGGCTTCAACCGCAGGCGGGTGGAAGGATGATCTGCTACTACTGTCATGAAGCAATGAGGGAAGAAGTGGATATCGTCAATCTGTTCAAGAAAAGGGCTCCCCTGTGCGATGGATGCCGGAATGCACTTTCCCGATGGCGTGCCGGGAAGCGCTGCGGATTCTGCCACAGGCTGATGAAGACCGATGAAACGGCGTGCCTGGACTGCCATTTCCTGTCCAGCCGCTTCCGTCCACCTGAGAGCATCACCTGTCTGCTCGATTATCACGGGGCAGTAAAAATGCTTTTCCACCGCTATAAGTTCACAGGTGATTGTGCACTCGCCGAAGTGGTTGCGATGTTTCTCGACAGCCGTTTCAGGGAATATGATGTAATCATACCAATACCCATCTCGAAGGCCAGGATGGAAGAGCGCGGCTATGACCAGACGGCCATGGTGCTGGAGGCAAAAGGAGTGGCTTACAGCCCTTTTCTCGAAACGGAAACCAGGAGCCGCCAGTCCGGGCTTGGAAAGGCAGAGAGGGCCCGTAGGGAGAATCCATTCCTTCTGACCTGCCGCCATGAAGATCTTGAAGGTAAACGCATCCTCCTGGTCGATGACATCTACACGACAGGGATGACGGTGCATCAGGCAATGGAGAAACTATACACCTTTTCCCCCGGCACCATCGATGTGTTAACGTTTTCAAAAGCCTGAACAGTTTGGTATAATGAAAGTAGGAAGAATAACGTACTTAAGGAGGGGTTTCACCATGATCAGATGTGAAATTCGTGGAGAAAATATCGAAGTGACAGATGCAATCAGAAGCCACATAGAGGAGAAAGTGGGCAAGCTGGAACGTTACTTCACAAATGCTCCAAATACACACGCCCATGTCAACATCAAGACATACGGCAACAAGAAGGGCAAAGTTGAAATCACCATCCCCATGAAAGACCTGACACTACGCGCAGAGGAAAGACATGATGATCTATATGCAGCTGTCGACCTTATAATAGATAAGCTGGAAAGGCAGATCAGAAAGCATAAGACGAAGATCAACCGCAAATTCAGGGAAAAGAATCCGGAACAGGAATTCTTTGCAGCACTGGAAGCGGGCGCGAATGGTACACAGGAAGAGGAGAGCGATGAAGGCATCGATATCGTGCGCTCCAAGCAATTCCAGCTGAAGCCGATGGACTCTGAAGAGGCGGTACTGCAGATGAATATGCTTGGCCATGACTTCTTCATCTTCAATGATAGGGAAACGGAAGGTACAAGCATCGTCTACAGACGCAACGACGGCAAGTATGGCCTGATCGAAACGAATGAAGGCGTCTGATGACGCGTTTCATCCATAATTACAAGGAGTCCCTGATTGCATGCAATCAGGGACTCCTTCTGATTGTGTTCATTTTATTTTTACCCCATTTAATGATATTATTATGAAATGAATTAACAGTGAGATAGAGCGGGGGAGAGAAATCCATGGGTATTTTGGATAAGATCTACGACGGCAATAAACGGGAGCTGAAATCACTTCGTAAAGTTGCTGATAAAGTAGAGGAATATAAAGAGGATTTCGCCAAGTTGAGCGATGAGCAGCTCAGGGCGAAGACGGATGAATTCAAGGAAAAGCTTGGCGGGGCCAAAGATGAGAAGCAGCAGGAGAAGATGTTGGATGACATCCTCCCTGAAGCCTTTGCGACGGTGCGGGAAGCCTCAAAGCGCACACTGGGGCTGGAACCATATCCTGTTCAGATCATGGGCGGGGTGACCCTCCACAAAGGGGACATCGCCGAGATGAAGACGGGTGAAGGTAAGACCCTCACTGCAACGATGCCAGTCTATCTGAATGCCCTGACCGGAAAGGGTGTCCATGTCATCACAGTCAACGAATACCTTTCTGCCACGCAGATGGAAGAGATGTCGGTCCTGTATAATTTCCTCGGCCTCAGCGTAGGACTGAACCTCAATGCGAAGAACAGCGAGGAGAAGCGTGAGGCATTTGCTGCTGATATCACCTATACCACGAACAACGAACTCGGCTTCGACTATTTGAGGGACAACATGGTCACATATAAGAAGGACCGGGTGCTCAGGGGACTGAACTATGCCATCATCGATGAGGTCGACTCGATCCTCATAGACGAAGCGCGTACACCGCTCATCATTTCGGGCAAGGCGGACCAGTCCAATACACAGTACATCCAGGCGAATGCATTCGTTAAAATGCTCAAGGAAGATGAGGATTTCACGTATGACGTCAAGACGAAGAACATCCAGCTCAATGATGAGGGGATGGAAAAGGCGGAGAAATGGTTTAAGGTGGAGAACCTATATGATGTGAAGCACGTGAACCTCCTGCACCACATCAACCAGGCATTGAAGGCGCACTTCTCCATGCAGCGCGACATCGACTATGTCGTGGAAGAGGAGAAGATCGTCATCGTCGACCAGTTCACCGGCCGTAAGATGAAGGGACGGCGCTTCTCGGATGGCCTGCACCAGGCGATAGAGGCGAAAGAAGGGGTGGACATCCAGAACGAATCCAAGACGATGGCCTCCATCACTTTCCAGAACTTCTTCAGGCAGTTCAATAAACTGTCGGGAATGACGGGTACGGCGAAAACCGAGGAAGAAGAATTCCTCAACATATACAATATGAAGGTCACCATGATCCCAACCAACAAACCGATTGCCAGAACCGACCGTACGGACAAGATCTATTCGACGAAGGAATACAAGTTCAAGCACGTCATCGATGAAGTAGTGGAAAGGTACCGCCAGGGCCAGCCGGTGCTCATCGGTACAGTCGCCGTCGAGACAAGCGAGTACATCTCGGAACTGCTGCGCAAGAAAGGCATCCGGCATAATGTGCTTAATGCGAAGAACCACGAAAGGGAAGCGGAGATCATTGCGAATGCAGGGAAGAAGGGCGCTGTGACGATCGCGACCAACATGGCTGGACGTGGGACGGACATCAAACTCGGTGAAGGCGTCAAAGAAGTCGGCGGGCTCGCAGTCATCGGTACTGAACGTCACGAGTCCCGGCGTATAGACGACCAGCTCCGTGGCCGTGCCGGACGTCAGGGGGATGTGGGTGTCAGTACATTCTACTTGTCACTTGAAGATGACCTGATGAGACGATTCGGTTCCGAACGCATGCAGAGCACGATGCAGCGTCTGGGCATGGCAGAGGAGGAACTGACCTCCAAAATGATCGCCAGGGCAGTCGAATCTGCACAGAAACGCGTCGAAGGGAACAACTTCGACTCCCGGAAGAAACTGCTTGAATATGATGATGTATTGAGGCGGCAGAGGGAGATCATCTACGAAGAAAGAAATGAGATCATCGACAAGGAAGATGTGCGCGAGCAGCTCATGGGGATGATTGAATCCTCCGTCGAACGTACGACGAACTATTATATACTTGAAGATGAGGAACTGAGGGACTACGAGCAGTTCATCAAGACGGTGGAAGACATGTACCTGACTGAAGCATCCATTGAAGTTGGAGATGTCAGGGGCAAGGAAAGTGAAGAAATCGTTCCACTGATCTTAGAAAAGATTGAGCATGAACTCGCTGAGAAGGAAGAGCGATTGGGTGCAGAGAAGATGAGGTTGTTCGAGCGCATGATGATGCTGCGGACGATCGACCAGAAGTGGGTCGAGCACATCGATAGCATGGATCAGCTCAGGACCGGAATACACCTCCGTTCCTACGGCCAGATCAATCCGCTCCGGGAGTACCAGAATGAAGGACTCCAGATGTTTGAGGATATGCTTGTATCCATCGAGGACGATACGGCAAAGTATGTGATGAAGACTGAAGTGAAGTCAGACGAGGAGATCCGGCGCGAGCAGGTCATCGATAAGGGTGAAATGCACGCAGGAGACAGCAAGGAGAAAGTGAAGAAAGGGCCGGTCAAGAAAGAAATGAAAGTCGGCCGCAACGATCCCTGCCCATGTGGTTCAGGGAAGAAATACAAAAATTGTCATGGCAAATAGATGAAAGAGGGATATTTATGGAATTGTATGAGATAAGGAATTTCATTGGCGACATGCACGGGAAACTTGATGACTTCAGGGGGTCTCTTTGACTTAGAGGAAAAAGAGGTCCAGATCAAGGAGTATGAAGAAAGGATGACCGAGCCTGGTTTCTGGGATAACCAGGAAGAGGCGCAACAGGTCATCGACAGCAACAACAACCTGAAACGGGTGGTCGATGAATTCCACAACATTGAAGCAGCCGTTGAGGATATTGAAGTTTCGTATGAGCTGCTTAAAGAGGAAAACGATGAAGACATGTACCGTACCTTGGAAGAGAACGTGGCACAGGTGCGCGCCCAAATCGAGGCATTCGAACTCAACATGCTCCTGAACAACGAGCATGATGGACTGAATGCGATACTTGAGCTCCACCCCGGCGCCGGCGGTACCGAATCCCAGGACTGGGCGGAGATGCTGCTGCGCATGTACCAGCGCTATGCTGATCAGCAGGGCTTCAAAGTCGAAACGCTCGATTACCAGGCCGGGGACGAAGCAGGTGTCAAAAGTGTCGCGCTGCTGATTAAGGGACTCAACAGCTATGGGCTGCTGAAGGCCGAGAAGGGCGTGCATCGTCTTGTGCGCATCTCGCCTTTCGATTCATCAGGCAGACGGCACACCTCATTCGTTTCATGTGAAGTTACACCGCAGTTTGAGAACCAGGACATCAAGATTGAAGTGAAGCCTGAAGAGATCAGTGTCGACACCTACCGTGCAAGCGGGGCCGGTGGACAGCACGTCAATACGACCGACTCTGCAGTGCGGATCACCCACCACCCGACCGGCATTGTCGTCACATGCCAGAATGAGCGGTCACAGATCAAAAACCGCGACCAGGCGATGACGATGCTGAAGTCCAAGCTGTATCAGAGGGAGCTTGAGGAGCAGCGGGCAGAAATCGATGCGATCAAGGGTGAGCAGAAGGAAATCGGATGGGGCAGTCAGATCCGCTCCTACGTCTTCCACCCCTATTCAATGGTGAAGGATCATCGTACGAATATGGAGGTTGGAAACACTGACAAGGTCATGGACGGTGATATCGGTCCGTTCATTGATGCCTATCTCCGAATGACGATGGATGATGAAGGATGATGAATCATGTTCCCCCGGATGGGGGAACATTTTTTCATGGTCAGAAAACTTCATTGGAATACTCCAAGCAGACTTTAGAAAATTCATAATTCTGCCCAACATCCGAAAATGGTGTTTAAGTACTCAATGCTCCGGGGTATTGAGCTAATATAAACAATTATATTGGTAAAGGAGACAGGCTGATGAAAAAGTTCTGGTTACTTATGAGTTTTGCGATGGTGCTTGTACTTGGTGCTTGTGGCGGAGATTCCGGCGGGGATTCAGAAGAGGCGACTGATGAAGCAACAACTGAAGAGACGACAATGGAAGAGAGCACCGAAGAGGAGACTGAGGAAAGTACTGAGGAGTCCAACAGTGCAGATGCCGGCGATTCAGAGCTTGCACAGGAAGCATACCAGCAGAACAACTGCATGAGCTGTCACGGTGAAGACCTGGAAGGTGCAAGCGGTCCGGCATTGACGGATGTAGGCAGCCGCCTTTCAGAGGATGAAATCCGCACGACGATTGAAGAGGGCGGGAACGGCATGCCGTCCGGACTGGTAAGTGATGAAGAGGAACTGGATGCGCTTGTCCAATGGCTGTCCACTCAGACCGGTGAATAGAAATATTACAATGACGCTTCAATGATAGAAAGAAATGAATCAATTGAATATCCATAGAAATAGCGAAAACAGGCTGAGCATGGGGCTCAGCCTGTTTTATTTTGTATGGGGGTGGGTGATGCTGCATATTACAGTCCATTCCCCTCATTTCGATTACATTACAAGTCAATTACAAACGCCCATAAAGCATTTCTTGTGTGCTATAGTGTGCACCGTAGTCAAAAGGACATGCCTAAAGACAAACTAACATTAAAAACTTACCCGGTCGGGGACATATATAAACAATAAAACATCAATTAAGGTTCAAAAGAAATTAGGAGGATTTACTTATTATGAAGAAGACACTACTGTCAGTAGCAACAGTTACAGCACTTACAGGGATCGCGTCACACAATATATCAGCAGCAGAGTACACGGTAGAGAGTGGAGATACACTATGGAGCCTCGCAAATGAAAGCGGCACATCCGTCTCCACTCTTAAAGAAGTCAATGAACTTTCCGGAGATCTCATCGTTCCAGGAGATGTACTTGAAGTCGATGCAGAGCCTTCAGAAGAAGATGCTCAGGAAAATGACGGTACATACGTCATCAAATCCGGTGACACGCTTTTTGAAATTGGACAGAAGTTCGATGTGGACTATCAAAAGATCATGGAGTGGAATAACCTTTCTACAGACATAATCTATGCAGGCAAGACATTGATCGTAGCTGCGAGTGCAGCGCCAGGTAATGAAACTGTAGAAGAAGCGCCAGCAGTCCAGGAAGCCCCAGCAGTAGAAGAGCAGGCTGAGGTCGTGGAAGAAGCGCCAGCAGTTGAAGAGCAGACTGAAGTCGTGGAGGAAGCGCCAGCAGTTGAAGAGACTGAACAGGACCAGCCTTCTGCACCAGCAGCTGCACAAAATGACAACCAGGCAGCTGAGCAAGCAGCAGCAGAGCAGAGAGCTGCAGAACAGAGGGCTTCAGAAGAAAGAGCGGCTGAACAGGCAGCTGCAGAACAGAGGGCTGCAGAGCAGGCTGAAGCTGAGCGTCAGGAAAGAATCCAGCAGCGTGAAGCCGAGCAGGCTGAAGCTCAGGAACAGCAGGCTCAACAGTCACAGACTCAGCAGGTTTCAACCGGAGGCGGCAATGCAGCATCAGTAGCACGTTCCGTAGCAGCTGGTAAATCCTACGTATACGGTGGCAACACTGCTTCAGTGGTGGACTGCTCAGCACTGACTCAGCAGTTCATGCAGGCATATAAAGGTAAAAGCATTCCAAGAACAGCTGCAGCACAGATGGCGGCGGGCACCCAGGTATCCAATCCACAGCCTGGTGACCTTGTATTCTTCAACGGTGGTTCCCACGTTGGAATCTACATCGGCAATGGTCAGATGATCGATGCACTCAACCCTTCCGAAGGTGTCGGACAACGTTCTGTAAGCTATGTGAACGGCACGATAGACGGATACTTCAGATACTAATATATTTGATATCTTCAAGGTCAGAACTTTGTTCTGGCCTTTTTTGCATGCTTAAAACAATGTAAGCAAAGGTCTATTATGTTAAACTAATCTAAATAAATCATAAGGTATGTTGAATGATGAAAACGAAAAATATAATCATAATTTTATTGTTGGCAGTGTTCTTCTTCTTTGTCGGTGCAGGTATTGCAGCTGTTGTGAATATGTCGGAAGAGGGGCTCAAGGAGCAGTCCCTCCAGACGCTTCAGGATTCTGAAGGGCGTGACAACCATCATGCCGTCGGCATGAACATCCTCGGTGAACCGATGACGGGTCTCCGCAACGATGAGGATTCCCTTGAGTCGATCATCAGATCGAACGAGGTGACCGTCATCAATTTCTTCGCTTCCTGGTGTGATCCATGCCGCAGGGAGACGCCGGAACTGAATGCTTTCCATGAAGGGAAAAAAGACGAGCCGGTCGCCATCGTCGGCATCAATGTGGACGATAAGCCTTCAAACAGGGATGCCTTTTTGGAGGAGTTCGAAGTGGCATATCCGGTATTCGAGTTCTCTGATGAGGCTGAATCCATCGAATCGTATAACATACATCTCATGCCCACCACATTCTTTGTGGATGGTGAAGGTGAAATCATCAGGGCATATGTCGGCGAAGTGGAACAGAATCTGATCAACGATTATACTAACTACGTCAAGGAGGAATCCTAATGGGGGTCCATCAGTATTTCAAAAGCCTGAATGACCTGGAGAAGCTGGTCAGGTGTCCGGGCAAATTCAAATATCAGGATCATAATGTCGCAGCCCACTCTTTCAAAGTGACGAAGATTGCGCAGTACCTTGGGACTGTGGAAGAGTACCACGGAAACGAAATCGATTGGAAGAGCCTGTATGAAAAAGCGCTGAACCATGATTATCCGGAAATTTTCACAGGGGATATAAAGACACCGGTCAAATATGCATCCGGGGAGCTCAATATGCTCTTCAAGGAAGTGGAGGAAAGCATGACGACCCGTTTTATAGAAGAAGAGTTTCCGCCTGAATATCAGGACATCTATCTGAAGCGTCTCCGGGAGGGAAAGGACGGGAGCCTCGAAGGGCAGATCCTCTCCGTGGCCGACAAGATCGACCTCCTATATGAATCCTTCGGTGAGATACAGAAGCGGAATCCGGAACCCCTGTTCTTCGAAATATATGAGATGTCCCTTCTCACCATAAGAAAATTCTCCCATCTCACGTGCGTGCAGGACTTTCTCGAGAACATATTGACGGATATGCTGAAAGAGCGTTTTATACCTAAAACGGAACTGATGGATATTACAGAATCCATCATGAACAAGGAGATCTGATGGATGGCGCTTTACTGGTACATGATGGCAATGGTCGTTCCTGCAATCACCGTTGTGGTATTCACACGGTTGACACGCAATAAATTCCTGGCCGTCCTTTTGACGTTCATCATTTTCGGCGTGTCGATCTATCGTGGATTCTATCATTCCGAATGGGTCATTTTCATCGATGCCATTTCCATAGTCATCGGCTATATGCTGGTGGAAATATACAGTTTAGATCAAGTGGATGAAGAATAGAAATAACCGAACAAATGTTTGTTATTTCTATTTTTATTTTGTAGAATAGTGTTTGAGTAAAAAATGGGGGAAGAGTCGAATGGCAAAATTTGAAGTCGTTTCCAAGTTCAAGCCGGCAGGTGACCAGCCAAAAGCGATAGAAGAGATAAGCGGACAGATCAAGTCCGGCAACAGGCACCAGACGCTGCTCGGTGCCACGGGTACAGGGAAGACCTATACGATGAGCAAGGTGATCGAGGAGGTCGGCAAGCCGACATTGATCATCGCCCACAACAAGACGCTTGCGGGCCAACTGTACAGCGAATTCAAGGAATTTTTCCCGAACAACCGGGTAGAGTATTTCGTCAGCTACTATGACTACTATCAGCCGGAAGCCTATGTGCCCCAGACTGATACATTCATCGAGAAGGATGCACAGATCAATGACGAAATCGACAAGCTGCGGCACTCTGCGACAAGCTCGCTGTTCGAGCGTGATGATGTCATCATCATCGCTTCGGTCAGCTGCATCTACGGCCTCGGTAATCCTGAAGAATATAAGGATATGGTCGTCAGTGCGCGTGTCGGCATGCAGATGGACCGCAATGAATTCCTCCGTAAACTGGTCGATGTCCAGTATGCACGAAACGATATCGATTTTAGGCGGGGAACATTCCGGGTAAGGGGAGATATAGTGGAAGTTTTCCCCGCTTCAAGGGACGAACAGTGCATCCGTGTCGAATTTTTCGGGGATGAAATCGACCGCATCAGGGAAGTGGACTATCTTACAGGGGAAGTGCTTGCCGAAAGGGAACACTTCGCCATCTTCCCGGCATCCCACTTCGTCACGCGTGAAGAGAAGATGAAAGTGGCGATCGAACGGATTGAGCGTGAGCTCGAGGAGCAGCTCCAGATCCTCAGGGAGGACAACAAGCTGCTTGAGGCCCAGCGTCTCGAACAGCGGACCAACTATGACCTTGAGATGATGCGGGAGATGGGCTTCTGCTCCGGCATCGAGAACTACTCCGTCCACCTGACACTCCGTCCGATGGGATCGACACCATACACATTACTCGACTATTTTGACGATTTCCTCGTAATGATAGATGAGTCCCATGTTACACTGCCGCAGATACGGGGGATGTACAATGGTGACCAGGCGAGGAAGAAAGTGCTTGTCGACCATGGTTTCAGGCTGCCGAGTGCGCTTGACAACCGGCCGCTTAAGTTCGAGGAATTCGAAGCCAAGACCCAGCAGCTGCTGTATGTTTCAGCGACCCCGGGACCTTATGAAATCGAACATACCGAGAAGATGGTGGAACAGATTATCCGTCCGACCGGCCTGCTCGATCCCACCATCGATGTCCGTCCGACAGAGCACCAGATCGATGATCTGCTCGAAGAGATCATCACACGTACAGAAAGGAATGAACGTGTACTCATCACCACGCTTACAAAGAAGATGTCCGAGGATCTGACGGACTATCTCAAGGAATCCGGCGTCAAGGTCCAGTATCTCCATTCAGAGGTCAAGACGCTTGAGCGGATAGAAATACTGAGGGAACTGCGCATGGGCACCTATGATGTCCTTGTGGGCATCAACCTGCTCCGGGAAGGTCTGGACATCCCCGAAGTCTCCCTTGTAGCGATACTCGACGCCGATAAGGAAGGGTTCCTGCGCTCGAGCCGTTCCCTCATCCAGACGATCGGCCGTGCAGCGCGGAACAGTAGCGGCCATGTCATCATGTATGGTGATAAGATCACCGATTCCATGAGATATGCATTGGATGAGACGCAGCGGCGCCGGGACACGCAGATCGCCTACAATGAAGCGCACGGCATCACGCCTCAGACCATCCAGAAGGAGATACGGGACACGATCAGCGCCCAGGTCGACCTGAAAGAGGAAGGCAGAAAGAAAGACGGCAAGAAGAAAGGCAAGATGACGAAGAAGGAAAGAGAAAAAATAATGGCTCAGCTGGAAGCAGATATGAAACAGGCGGCCAAGGAACTCGATTTCGAGACTGCCTCAGAGTTGAGAGACGCATTGTTTGAGCTGAAAGCAGAAGGGTGATCATTTTTGAAAAATAAAAATATCAGCATCAGAGGTGCAAGACAGCATAATCTGAAGGACATCAATGTAGATATCCCAAGGGACCAGCTGGTGGTGATGACGGGACTGTCCGGTTCCGGCAAGTCCTCCCTGGCATTCGACACGATCTATGCGGAAGGCCAGCGGCGCTATGTCGAATCGCTGAGCGCATATGCGAGACAGTTCCTCGGACAGATGGAGAAGCCGGATGTCGATTCGATCGAGGGACTTTCCCCGGCAATCTCCATAGACCAGAAGACGACGAGCAACAACCCCCGCTCAACCGTATCGACAATCACGGAAATCTATGACTATCTGCGCCTGCTCTATGCACGTGCTGGTACACCATACTGTCCCATCCATAACATAGAAATCACTTCCCAGACGATCCAGGAGATGGTGGACCGTGTCATGGAGCTGCCTGAGCGCACTAAGATCCAGCTCTTCGCCCCGATCATCAAAGGACGCAAGGGCATGCATGAAAAAGTGTTCGAAGAGCTGGCTAAGGAGGGGTACGCCCGCGTCATCGTAGACGGTGAGATGTATGATATCGAATCTGTGCCGGAACTCGAAAAGAACAGGAAACATGACGTCGATGTCGTCGTCGACCGCTTGGCGGTACGGGATGGTATAGAATCGCGCCTGAGCGATTCACTGCAGACCGCACTCATAAAAGGTGAAGGCAATGTTACAGTCAATGTGATCGATGGGCATGATATGCACTTTTCAGAGCATTTCTCATGTCCCGAATGCGGATTTACGTTATCGGAGATGGAGCCGAGGCTGTTTTCATTCAACGCCCCCTATGGGGCCTGCCCGGACTGTGATGGGCTCGGAATGAAGATGGCCGTGGATGAGCGTCTAGTCATCCCCGACGACTCCCTCACCCTGGAAGATGGCGCATTCGCCCCATGGCAGCCGATCAGTTCGGATTATTATCCGACGCTTCTCAGACAGACCTGCGACCATTTCGGCATCGATATGAAGGTACCCTTCAAGAAGTTGCCGAAGAAGGAGAAGAACCTGCTCCTCTATGGATCGAAAGGCGAGATGGTCAACTATGAATTCAGGCAGAGCAATGGCATCGTCCGTCAGCGCAGAATGCCTTATGAAGGCCTCGTCAATAATATTGAACGCAGGTATAAAGAGAGCCCTTCCGAATATACACGGGGGGTCATGAGCACATACATGAGGGAAATCGAATGCAAGACATGTGGCGGATACCGCCTGAACGAGGAGGCACTGGCCGTCAAGATCGATGGCCGGCATATCGGGGCTGCGGTCGACGAGCCCGTAAAGGAGGCGCTTGAATTCTTCAACGGCCTCGAACTGTCGCCGAAGAACAGGCAGATTGCGGCGCCGATCCTGAAGGAAATCAATGAACGGCTGACGTTCCTGTACAATGTCGGTCTAGACTATCTCACACTCAACCGGCGCAGCGGGACGCTCTCAGGCGGCGAGGCCCAGCGCATCCGGCTGGCGACCCAGATCGGCTCGAGGTTGAGCGGTGTTCTGTATATTCTCGATGAACCTTCAATCGGCCTCCATCAGCGCGATAACGACCGGCTGATCAGAACCCTCAAGGACATGCGGGATCTCGGCAATACGCTGATCGTCGTAGAGCATGATGAGGATACGATGCTTGCGAGCGACCATCTCATCGATATCGGCCCAGGGGCGGGGGAGCACGGCGGCCGTGTGATGGCCCAGGGCACCCCGCAGGAAGTGATGGAGGATGAGAATTCCATCACCGGACAGTATCTCAGCGGCAAAAAGGAAATACCGCTGCCCGAAAACTACCGTAAGCCGGACATGAAGCGCGTCCTTGAAGTGCGCGGCGCCAAGGAGAACAATCTGAAGAACATCAATGTGAAGGTCCCGTTATCTGTAATGAATGTCGTGACGGGGGTTTCCGGTTCCGGGAAGAGTACACTGATCAACGAAATCCTGTATAAGGGACTGCACTCGAAACTCTACAAGACGAAGCAGATACCAGGGAAGCACAGGGAAATAAAAGGTGCCGAAAACATTGAGAAGATCATCGACATCGACCAGTCGCCGATCGGTAGGACACCACGGAGCAACCCGGCCACCTACACGGGTGTCTTCGATAATATCCGCGATGTCTTCGCCCAGACCAACGAGGCGAAAGTGCGCGGCTATCAGAAGGGCCGCTTCAGTTTCAACGTCAAGGGCGGGCGCTGTGAAGCCTGCAAGGGCGATGGCATCATCAAGATAGAAATGCACTTCCTCCCGGATGTGTTCGTACCATGTGAAGTATGTGATGGAAAGCGTTATAATAGAGAGACACTCGAAGTCAAATACAAGGACAAGAGCATTGCAGACGTATTGGCGATGACGGTTGAAGAGGCGTACTATTTCTTTGAGAACATCCCGAAAATCAAGCGCAAGATCAAGACGCTGCTCGATGTGGGCCTCGGCTATGTCAGGCTTGGCCAGCCGGCGACCACACTGTCCGGCGGGGAGGCCCAGCGTGTCAAGCTGGCCTCCGAGCTCCACAGGCGTTCCGACGGCAAGTCGCTCTATATACTGGATGAACCGACGACAGGACTGCATTCCGAAGACATCGGAAAGCTGATCACCGTCATACAGAGGCTCGTCGACAACGGGGACACCGTCATCGTAATCGAGCACAATCTCGACGTCATCAAAGTGGCGGACCACATCATCGATATGGGTCCTGAGGGAGGCGATGGCGGCGGCACGGTCGTGGTCGAAGGATCCGTACAGGATATCATGGCGGAAACGGATAGCTATACGGGCCATCATCTAAAAAAATGGTTGGACAGAAACCACCAGGGGGATTGAAATGGATAATAAAGACCGCATTCTAAAAATGTTGGAAGAAGGAAAGATCACATCCGAGGAAGCAGTCCGGCTTCTCGACGCAATAGAGTCCAAACCGGACAGGGAACAGACGGCGCAAAATGAAGGCCACAGCCGACAGGAAGACACCAGGAATACAGCCGAAGAAGATTCCAAGGATGTCCTCCAACAGTTCATGAATGAATTCCAGAAGTACGTCAATACCGATAAGGCAAATCAGGCATTCAGCCAGGTTAAGAGCAGGCTTGAAGGGCAGAAGCAGGCGGCGCAGGTCTACAAGACCTTTGAAAAGGCTTTCGACAATGTCAAAAACAGTACAATCGATTCCATGTTTACTCAAGGATCGAAGAACCGTCTGATCGAAACGGTCGAAGACAGCTATTCGAACATCTCGGTCGACATTACGAACGGCAACGTCAAGGTGGTGCCGACGGACAGGGTGACGACGGCTAAGTTCGAAGTCACGCCCTTCTACCGCAAACTTGACAAGCAGCGGAACTATTTCCAGGACATCATCTGTGAAGTCAAGAATGACGAACTCATCATCGTTTCCGACATCCGCACAGCGCGCGTGAACGTCGAACTGCAGGTGAATCCATCCATCGTCAACAGGCTGATCGTCTCCGGGTCGAACGGAAACGTCAGCATCGAAGGTCAGGAATTCAATGATCTGACTGTGGATCTGCTGAATGGTAGCATCAATCTTGATGAGACGGCAAGCAGCAGCGCCTTCATACGGACATCAAGAGGGAACGTCAATGTCAAAGGCGGGGCACACGGTGCCCTTGAACTGATCTCGATGGTTGGGACGATCAATACCGAAACACTTAATGCAAAGGATGTCACCGTGTCATCCAACGGTTCGGTGAACATCTCCCTCAACGAGCGTACCGAATCGGCCACAATCAACGCGAACATGGGCAGCATCAATATAAATGTGCCGCATGACCGTTCCCTGGAGGGACGGCTGAGCACCGTCGTCGGACAGATCAACTATCCACCGGATCTGGACGCGAGATTCATGAAATCCCAGGATATCGGCTTCAAGGAACTCATGCTCGTCAATGACACCGATGAGAAGGCGCTCCTCCTGGAAGTGGGGACGAAGTTCGGCAGTGTAACGCTGCACCGAAGCTGAATAGGATGAAGCCATGGCCCGGCAGCCTCTGCCGGGCTTTGTGCGTTCTGCACAGGCGAGTCCCATGGGACAAATATGACCGCCTTGTGAAATAAGGGCAGGATGGCTCGATATTACGTTTCCTGTACAACCCGATTTATTGAAAATGATTTTCCGATTCTTTATAGTTGAAGTAATAAACAGCCGAGGTGACAAGATGCTTACAGTAAAGAAGATAATAGATAAATTCAATTTGAAACTCATCTCCGGTAACGAAGGGATAGACAAGGAGATCGAGAACATCGATGTATCCCGTCCAGGCCTTGAAGTGGCCGGATACTTCTCCCACTATTCCTCAGACCGCGTCCAGGTGCTTGGAATGACGGAATCCTCATTCTTCGAACGTATGCTCACCGAGGAAGAGCGGGAGGACAGGTCGAAGCGGCTGTGCCGGAAAGAGACCCCGTGCATCATCATCACACGTAATTTGAGCGCCCCCCTTGAGCTTATCGAGGCGTGCAACCAGACGCATACACCTTTGCTGGTTACGGAGGATAATACAACGAACTTCATCAGCCGCATGTCGAATTTCCTTGAAAAGGCGCTGGCACCAGAAACGAACATGCACGGTGTCCTGGTCGACATATACGGCATCGGTGTGCTGATCACCGGGGAAAGCGGTGTCGGCAAAAGCGAGACGGCGCTTGAACTCGTAAAGAGCGGACATCGCCTTGTAGCTGATGATAATGTCGAAATCAAGGAAGTATCCAAGAACGTCCTTATGGGATCGGCGCCGCCGCTCATCCGTAATCTGCTCGAGATCCGGGGGCTTGGCATCATCAATGTGATGACCCTCTTCGGGGCGGGCAGCATACTTGAGGAGAAGCGCATCATGCTGAATGTCAATCTGGAGACATGGGAGCCCGGCAAGACGTATGAACGGCTTGGCCTCGACCAGAAGCGGATGCGCATACTCAATGCGGAGATCGACCAGAAGACGATTCCGATCCGTCCGGGACGGAGTCTTGCCGGTATCATAGAAGTTGCAGCGATGAACTACCGGATGCAGTACATGGGATATGACGCTGCCCAGGAATTCAACGACCGCCTGAACCGTCAGATCCAGGTCAATGGAGGTATGATCGATGATCTTTAATGCACCCCTCAGCCCCGTCGCTTTAGAAATCGGGCCGCTCAGCATCTACTGGTATGGTGTCATCATCGCCACCGGAATGCTTCTCGGCTACTTCATCGCCGATCGTGAAGCGAACCGTAAAGGCCTGCCTGAAGGGCTCTTCATGGATCTGATGTTCTATATAATCATTGCTTCGATCGTCGGGGCAAGGCTGTATTATGTCGTATTCCAATGGGAGTACTACAGCCAGAACCCGCTCGACATCATCATGGTGAATGAAGGCGGCATGGCGATCCATGGCGGCCTCATCGGTGGATTTCTCGCCGGCATCATCTATTGCCGCGTAAAAGGGTTCAGCTTCTTCCAGCTTGCAGATATTGCAGCCCCGAGCCTCATCCTCGGCCAGGCCATCGGACGCTGGGGAAACTTCATGAACCAGGAAGCCCATGGCGGGGAAGTATCCAGAGGATTCCTGGAATCCCTGATGCTGCCGGAATGGATCATCAACCAGATGTACATAGACGGTGCCTACTACCATCCGACCTTCCTTTATGAATCGGTTTGGAACATCATCGGCTTCATCCTGCTCATCCTGCTCCGTCCGAAACTGAAGATCGGCCAGACCATACTGCTCTATCTGGTCTATTATTCCATCGGGCGCTTCTTCATAGAGGGCATGCGCACGGACAGCCTGATGATCGGGGAGAGCCTGCGGACGGCACAGTTCATCTCGATACTGATCATTATGGCAGCGGCTGCAGTATGGATCTATCGTGAAATGAAATACAGGCTGCCGAGATACAAGGATACAGACGGCGTATACAAAGGAAGATAGGGGGAAGGGGCATGAGAAGATTGAAGAGGATCAAAGCGGGTGGGGTCAACCCCCTGTGGAACATGTACCAGACCATCTCCCGCTTCAAGGTCGTCAGGAATTTCATCGTCATTGAAATCGGACGCTACTGTCCGTCGACGAAATGGAAGCACAGACTCTACAGCAATCTGCTTGGAATGAAGCTCGGGGATAATGTCTCCCTGGCATTCAAGGCGATGCCGGATCTGATGCATCCAGAACGCATCCACATTGGCAAAAACAGTATAATCGGGTATAATGCAGTAATATTGACTCATGAATATCTGGTGGATGAGTACAGGATCGGAGACGTACGCATCGGCCATGATACTATGGTGGGAGCGAATGTGACGATTTTGCCTGGTGTGGTGATCGGAGACCATGCCATCATCGGTGCGGGCAGTGTGGTATCGAAAGATGTTCCCGACCATTCAATCTGCTACGGCAACCCGCTTATAGTAAGGAGTAGGAATAATGAATAGGAAAGTGATCCCTTTCGATCAGAATGGAGAGTTCCATTTTAATCAGGGCTTGAAAAAAACAGAACAGAATAAGAAGCAGGCGGCACTGAAGAGTTTTCATAAGGCCTTCGAGCTCGATCAGAACAACTTGGCATACCTTTCCCAGTACGCATACCTGCTTGCTGAAAATGGACGCGGAGCAGAAGCTGAACATATATTGATTAATGCCTTCATTCAGCATCAGTATGATGCTGAATTTTATTTTATACTGAGTCAGCTCTATGTCATCATGAACGATCCCAACAAGGCGTTCCTCTTTGGCGTGCAGTATGTCCAGCATGAGCCGGAATCCGGCTATGATGAGGAGCTCGAGCAGATGTTCGAAGTCAGCATCCATGATGAGGATGAAGTCGAACGGGAAGCGATCCGCTTCACAGGCCAGCACCTGTTCCAGCATCTGTTCATGAATGCACGGATAGAAGAGGCGCTGGACTTCCTTTCCACCATCCCCGAATCGATCAGGGAAGAGCGGGAATTCCGCAACCAGAAAGCGATGGCGGCGCTGTTCCTGAACCGCTACGAGGAAGCGCATGAACTGCTTGAACAGCTGCTGAAGGAGGACCGCACGGACATGCACGCCCTCAGCCACATGACATTGCTGTACTATCATACAGGGGAGGAGGAGAAATACAGGACGTTCCTCAAGAAGCTCGAGGTCGTCCAGCCGCTCGATGATGACGATCGCTTCAAGGTCGGGCTCGTCCTTAATTTCCTCCAGCAGTATGAACGGTCCTATGAACTGCTGTTCCCACTGTACAAGAAGCAGGCATTCGTCAGTTTCCAGCTGCTTCATGCACTCAGCCATGCGAGCTATCATATCGGGCATGACGAGGAAGCCTGGATGTTCTGGGAACGGATGCAGACATTCCATCAGGTGAATGAAATGTACAGTCCATGGAAGCGCCAGGAGGCGACGCAGAGGATTGCCGACCTTGAGGCGTTCTATCTGAAGGATGATGATCCCTATGTGCGTCTGCTCGGCCTATACAAGATCTATAATGTCGTGCCGCGCGATGCTATACTGGGCCACGATGTATGGGAGACGATAGAAGCTCTGGAAGACTATGAGAAACTCTATATCTCCTACCTCTTCCAGGGACTGAAGCTCGTCCGCCTCGGCCGTATGCATAAGGGGCTCGAAGCCATGCGCCGTGCAGGATACGAAGAGGAGGAGGACCAGCTGGCTTGGATAGAGACATTCCATGCCCTCTATGAAAGCAAGGTGGAACTTGAAGACATCAATGCCTTCGCAGCAGCCACCCTGTACTTCCATCAACGTGGCAGGAAGCTCACCAAGAAGACACTCGTAGACAGTTTTGATACGACGCTCTACCGCCTGAACAAGGCGCTCGAGAAGGTCAAGCAGATTTGATGAAAAATCGGTCGATACCGCTTATAATATTTGGTAGTCGATACAGAAGAAAAGGAGTTTTATCTCATGACTGAAGAAAATATCTATGATGTCGTCATCATTGGTGCAGGACCGGCAGGCATGACGGCTGCCGTCTATGCTTCCCGTGCGAACCTGAAGACGGTCATGCTGGAGCGCGGCATGCCGGGCGGCCAGATGGCCAATACTGAAGAAGTGGAGAACTTCCCTGGTTTTGATTTCATCACGGGTCCGGAACTGTCCACGAAAATGTTCGAGCACTCCCAGAAGTTCGGTGCCGAATATAAATACGGAGACATCAAATCCGTAGAGGATAAAGGCGACTACAAAGTCTTGAAGACCGGCAGTGAAGACATCCTTACACGTACGATCATCATTGCGACAGGTGCAGAATACAAGAAGGTCGGCGTTGACGGTGAGGACACACTCGGCGGCCGCGGCGTCAGCTACTGTGCCGTATGTGACGGTGCCTTCTTCAAGGAGAAGGAGCTTGTCGTCATCGGCGGCGGGGACTCCGCAGTCGAAGAAGGTGTTTTCCTGACCAAGTTCGCCAGCAAAGTGACCATTGTACACAGGAGAGATCAGCTGCGTGCGCAGAAGATCCTTCAGGACCGTGCATTCAAGAATGATAAGATCGAGTTCATCTGGGACACTGAAATCCAGTCCATCAATGGGGACAGCAGAGTGGAAAGCGTCACGCTGCTCGACAAGAATACGGGTTCCAAATACGAGTATGATGCAGATGGCGTCTTCATCTATGTCGGCATGAAGCCTCTGACAGCTCCATTTGAGGGTCTTGGCATACTCAATACACTTGGGTATGTGGAAACCAATGATGAAATGGAAACATCCATCCCGGGCATCTTTGCAGCAGGGGATGTGCGCAACAAGACGCTGCGCCAGATCGTCACGGCAACAGGCGACGGCAGCATCGCTGCACAGAATGCACAGCATTATATCGAAAAGCTTGCAGATATGCAGGAAAGCAAATAGCATCTTCCCCAAGGACATCTCCCTTGGGGATTTTTTTGAGCCATTCGATTGAAAACAGCACATATAGGGCGTATCATATAATATTGCTACAAAGCTTCAGGCGTGGTTTAATTGAGGGAAAAGAAAGATGAAAAAGACAAGAGGATGTGGAGCAATGAAGCAGCTGATTATTGTGACGGGAATGAGCGGTGCCGGGAAATCCGTAGCCATCGAAGCATTGGAGGACATAGGGTATTTCTGCATTGATAACCTGCCGCCGATCCTACTGCAGAAGGTTGTGGAACTGATGGAGACGACTGACGGCCAGATGGACCGTGTCGGCCTTGGCATCGATCTCAGGGGTAAAGAGTTCTTCGACCACCTTGTGGCCGAAATCGAAAAGATTGGGGACCATCCCGACCTGGCCCTTGAAATCATTTTTATAGACGCGGCCGACGACCGCCTTGTTACACGATATAAAGAAACACGGCGTGCCCACCCTCTCGACAATGAAGCGAACCTTCTGGATTCGATCACAAAGGAGCGGGAGCTGTTGAATGATCTGAAGGGGCGGGCCACCCACATCATCGATACGACACAGACGACACCGAAAGAGTTGAGGGGCATGATGTTCGAAATGTCTGCCGGTGAAAACCGCTCCGTCTTCAACGTCAATGTGATGAGCTTCGGCTTCAAGCACGGCATCCCCATTGATGCGGATCTGGTCTTCGATGTGAGGTTCCTTCCGAATCCACACTATGTCGATGCACTCAGACCCTATACGGGACTGGACAAGCCCGTATCCGACTATGTCATGAAGTGGAAGGAAACGAAGACTTTCTATGCGAAGTTCTATGACCTCATCAAATACATGCTCCCCCAGTTCATGAAGGAAGGGAAGTCCCAGCTTGCCATCGCAATCGGATGCACAGGCGGTCAGCATCGTTCGGTGACGCTTGCTGAAAAACTGGTCAGGGACCTCAACGACGATTTTGACTTTGCCATCCGCGCAGTCCACAGGGACGCGCCGGTTGAAGGTGCGGAAAATGAAGAAGATTAGGATCACACTGGTCGGTGGCGGTACGGGCCTGAGCGTACTGGCCAGGGGGCTCAGGAAGTATCCTGTGGACATTTCCGCAATAGTCTCGGTTGCCGATGACGGGGGCTCGACGGGACTGATCAGGGACCAGATCGATATGCCTGCACCGGGGGATATCAGGAACGTGATGACGGCCCTGAGTGATGTGGAGACGAAGCTTGAGAACCTCTTTGCCTACCGCTTCAAAAAGGATGCGCTTGGCGGTCATGCCCTCGGCAACCTTATGCTGGCTGCGATGTATGACATGACGGGGGATTTCGCCGTGGCGGTCAAGGAACTGAGCAAGATATTGAACGTGAAGGGTACGGTGATTCCATCCACGAACATCAGTCCGAAGCTCGCAGCACGCATGGAGGACAATTCGATCATCGTGGGGGAAAGCTATATCCCGGAAGTGAAGCAGAAGATAGAGGAAGTCTATCTCATACCTAACGATACGGTGGCGACGCCGGAAGCGATAGAAGCCATCAAGGCGTCCGATGTCATCGTCTTCGGCCCCGGAAGCCTCTACACCAGCATCATCCCGAATCTGCTTCCTGAAGGGATGCGGGAAGCGGTGGAGGATGCCAAAGGCATAAAGGTCTATGTATCCAACATAATGACGCAGATGGGCGAGACGCTCGGGTATTCCGCAGCCGATCATCTGGAGGCAATCAACGGGCATATGGGCAGCAACGTCATCGATTTCATCATCCTGAACGAAGAGGACATCAAGGGTCGTGTGTCCGACTACTACAGCCGGAACGATATGACGATAGTTGAAAGCGACAGGGAACGACTGAAGGAGATGGGAGCCACAGTGGTTACAGATGATCATCTGGTCCAGATCGATGATGAGGGCGCTGTGCGCCACAACAACAAAGTGCTGGCAGAGATCATATACGATATTGCACTCAAGGAAATCAGCACGCTTCAATATAAGAAATAAACGATAAGGGCGTGATTGCATGTCATTTGCTTCCGAGATGAAGAATGAATTGACAAGAATCGAAGTGGATACGTGCTGCATGAAAAGTGAACTTTCTGCACTCATCAAGATGAATGGGGCACTCAGCCATTTCAATGGAGAATGGATCATCAATATCCAGACCGAAAATGCCGCCATCGCAAGGCGTATATTTTCACTGATACGGAATCTCTACGGTGTCGAGATAGAACTGCTTGTCCGCAGGAAGATGAAGCTGAAGAAGAACAATGTCTATATCTCCCGCATAAAGAAGGACAGCAGAAAAGTGTTGGAGGATCTGGATATCATGAAGGGCGGGGTGCTTTCCCATGAAATCAGCGATTCGGTCAAGGAGAAGGAGTGCTGCATCCGGAGCTATCTGCGCGGGGCCTTCCTGGCCGGAGGGTCTGTAAACAATCCCGAAACTTCAGCCTATCATCTGGAAATATTCTCGCTGTATGAAGAACATGCACAAAGCCTCACAGAACTGATGAATGGATATCAGCTCAATGCGAAGTTCATCGAAAGGAAGCGCGGCTATATCACCTATCTCAAGGAAGCGGAGAAGATTGCCGAATTTCTGAGCCTGATCGGCGGCTACCAGGCCCTCCTTAAATTCGAGGACATCCGCATCGTCAGGGATATGAGGAATTCGGTCAACCGCCTCGTCAATTGTGAAACGGCGAACCTCAACAAGACGATCAGCGCTGCCATGCGGCAGGTGGAAAACATCCAATTCATCGATGAGGAGATCGGCCTTGACGAATTGCCGGAGCGGCTCCGGGAGATCGCCAGGCTGCGTGTGGAGCATCAGGATGTCTCCTTGAAGGAGCTTGGAGAAATGATGTCCACAGGCGTCATTTCAAAATCAGGTGTGAACCACCGCCTCAGAAAGCTTGATAAGATTGCAGATAAGCTTAGAAGCGGCGAAGAGGTCACCTTCAAATAAAAATGCTTGTACTCATCATCGAGTACAAGCATTTTTGCATGGATCAGAATGAATCGGAATCGAAAGGTTCGTTGGGGCGTCCGGCAGTACGGTCGGTTTCATCATCGGTAGGCATGATGAAGCCGACGATGAAGTACAGTACTACAAGGAAGATGTTCAATGTCGGTACAGTCAGTACCACAAAGATGATCCGCAGTATCGTCGAGTCGATGCCGGTCCGTTCGCCCAGGCCGCCGAATACTCCCATGATATAGGAGTCGGTTGAGGAGCGTACAAGTTTCCTGTTGTCCATATACGATCTCCTTTCTATAACACTTCAATTATACCACTTGATGATGGGGGATAAAAAGATTAGTGTTCCAATCAGCCGACGGTCTTCTTCTTGTCCTCAAGGTCGAATATATCCTCGAGCGCAATTTCAAGGGTCGGGAAAAGGAATTTGAAGTCGTTTTCCATCAGCACCTCAGGGAGTACATACTGTCCCTTCAAGATGAGGAGTGACTGTTCCCCGAGCAGTTTCTCTATCACGAATGCCGGTGTTTTGACGAAATCCGGGCGGCCGAGTGCGGAACTCAAGTATTTTGAGAACTGCTTCTGTCTGAGCGGCATTGGCGCGGTGAGGTTGACCGGTCCTGAAATCTCCGAGTGTACCGCCACATAGAGGAGGGCGTTCAGGAGATCATCGATATGGATCCAGCTGTACCACTGCTCACCACTTCCCAGAGGCCCGCCGGCCCCCAGCCTGTAGGGGATGCTCATCTTCGGCAATGCCCCTTCCTCGGCGTCCAGAATAAGGCCGAAACGTGCACATACGACACGGACGCCCAAGTCTTCGAACTTCTCCGCTTCGCCTTCCCAGGCGACGATCACCCTGGAGAGGAAATCATGGGGCGCAAACTGATCCGCTTCAGTATAACGGACACTTTTGCTTACAGGATAATAGCCGATGGCACTGGCATTGACGAGTACTTTCGGGGTGATGTCCGCCTGTTCCACCCAGCGCCTGAGCATGCGGGTGACGGTCACTCTGGAATCGAATATCTCCTCCTTGTGCTCATCGCTCCATTTCTCCTGAAGCGAAGCGCCGGCCAGATTGTAGATGGCATCCACCTTGAGCGGCATATTCTCCATCCATGAATCATCTTCAGGCCGATCCGGGTCATACTTTATATAATGGACGAAAGGGTGGTCCGAATTGCGGTCACTGCGGCTGAGTATATAGACGTGGTCCTGCTCCTGCCTCAATATATCCGTCAGCCTGGAACCGACAAAACCTGAACCGCCTGTTATCAATATATTCATATCATCACGCTCCTTAGTGTCATTATAGCCTTTAAAGTATATGTATAATCAGAAATCAACCAAAAAAGAAAGCGCTGGGAGAATTTTTCTCCCAGCGCTTTCCTTATGGAATGGATCAGCCTTTAAGCTTTTCAGGCTCCATCACTTCGTCCACGAGGCCGTATTCCTTAGCTTCTTCCGCTGTCATGAAGAAGTCGCGGTCCGTGTCCCTTTCAATCTTGTCCAGAGGCTGGTCGGTGCGCTCGGCAAGGATTTTGTTGAGTTTCTCGCGTGTCCTCAGTATATGCTTGGCTGCGATTTCTATTTCTGTCGCCTGACCCTGTGCCCCGCCGAGTGGCTGGTGGATCATGACTTCAGCATTAGGCAGTGCGAACCTTTTGCCTTTCGTGCCTGCAGCGAGTAGGAATGAGCCCATGGATGCCGCCATGCCGAGGCAGATCGTCTGTACATCCGGTTTGATGTGCTGGATCGTGTCATAGATCGCCATGCCGGCAGTCACACTGCCGCCCGGGGAATTGATGTAGAGGAATATATCCTTTTCCGGATCCTGTGCCTGCAGGAAGAGCAGCTGGCTGACGACGGAGTTCGCTACGTTATCGTCGATGCCTGTACCGATCATGATGATCCTGTCCTTCAGCAGTCTTGAATAGATATCATAGGCACGTTCTCCGCGGTTGGTCTGTTCAATTACTGTAGGTATTAAGTTCATTGTATTACCTCCTGGAAATATGATTGCTGTCATTCACTAATTCATTTATACCACATTAGTCAAATAAGGTCAAAAGAAAAACATCTGCTATAAAGAGTAAAATTAAGTCTTTAATTCATTTGAAATTATTGCTATACTTGTATATGCTTTATTAAGAAATATAAATATGATTTTAACATACCCCCGTGGTGTAATGGATAACACGTAAGATTCCGGTTCTTGAGATGGGAGTTCGATTCTCTCCGGGGGTGTCAATCGAGGTGGGCCGTGTGAGTGGCGAACTTGAGGTTATAGAAGCTCCAGATGAAGTCCTTGGCGAAGATTTTGTGCGCGATGTGTTCTACATTGCGATCAATTGTGGAAAGATGCTGTTGGAGAGTGGAGCTGAAACATACCGTATTGAAGATACGATGCTGCGCATCGCTTCGAACTATGGTATTGAAAATGCCCAGGTTTTCGTCACTCCCACGGTCATTATTTTTTCCCTGAACGATTATGCGCTGACCCAGACGCTGCGTATCGAGGAACGGTCCAACAATCTGGAGAAGGTCATGGTCGTCAACGAGCTGTCCAGGAGGATTTCCGACGGGCTGCCCCTGAAGCAGGCGATCAGAGGAATGGAAAAGATACATAATACACGATTCTTCCCGCTGTGGCTGCTGGTCCTCTCGGGCGGGGTCATAGGCATCATGTTCCTGCTGCTGTTCGACGGGGTCGCAAGGGATATTCCGGCCGCCTTCATAGGGGGCGCCGGGGGTGTCTTCCTGATGGAAGGCATCCAGCGCTATACGCGGGTCCAGTTCTTCACGGAATTCTTCGCAGCGCTGTACATAGCAACGGTGGCAGTCATCCTTGTCAATCTCGACTATGGCTTCATGCTTGATACCATCATCATCGCCAGCGTCATGCCACTCGTGCCGGGCGTGCTCATCACGAATGCCATCAGGGAGATGATTCGTGGCCATCTGATGGCAGGCATCATGAAAGGCGCTGAAGCCGGTCTGACGGCAATTGCCATCGGTGCGGGCGTCGGCCTTGTATTCATGCTGGCATAGGAGGGGATGGAGTTGGTCTATTTCTATCAATTTGTACTCAGTTTTTTTGCATCCGCCAGCTTCGGTGTGCTCTTCAATGCGCCGAGGAATGCACTTGTCAGCTGCGGGGCGACGGGCGCTTTCGGCTGGATCGTCTTCTATCTGTTCAGGGAGGGGGGGACGGATCTTGTCCTTGCTTCCTTTCTGGGCGCACTGACACTCTCCGCCATCGCCATCCTGAATTCGAGGCGCAAGAAGATGCCGATCATCCTGTTCATCACATGTGGAATCATTCCGCTTGTCCCTGGTGGATTGGCATATGATGCGATGCGCCACGTAGTATTGAATGAATATATGACCGCTTTGGAGTATGGATTCGAAGCTGCACTGATTTCGCTTGCCATCGCCATGGGCATCATCAGTACCGAGATGGCCGACCAGGTTCTGCAGACGATCAGAAGGAAATTGAAGAGAGAAGAGGTATAAATGTGCTTGAACTGACATATTATACGAGGGAACGGTGTTCTTTATGCGACGAAGGGATAGAGCAGATAAAGCTTGCCCTGTCGGAACTCAGATACAGTGATGTAAAGATGCGGAGCATCGACATCGATCAGGATGATGCACTCCAGGAGGAGTATATGATCCGGGTCCCTGTACTCATGCACGAAGGGCAGGTCATCCAGGAGGGCATCATAGATTTTGTATACGTCTATGATTATCTTAAGGATATTGTGGGTAAAGAATAGAATAACGCAATAGAAATAATTGCATTCTTTAATATTTATGATATATTAAATGATGTAATTATTTTTTGTCCCTGGTGGGACGTAATACGTCTCACTTTGACGAGAGGTGTTGAGTCTCATGTGGCAGAAACTGTTGGACATCCAGAAACGCATCGCCCCGGAAGTTGTCCTGGAATTGCAGAAGCGCTCCAGCATACTCAAGCAGATTGAAGCCCATCAGCCGATAGGGCGCCGGACACTTTCGAGGAAATTGAACATGACGGAAAGAGTTTTAAGGAAAGAAGTGGATTCGCTTTATGCCCTGGGGTTGATAGATATAGATAAAAAAGGCATATCCATCTCCCAATCGGGTATTGAAGTATTGCGGGATTTATCCCCCTACATGACCACGCTGGACAGAAGAACCGATCTTGCGCGCAGACTCAGGGACAAATATGGGCTGCAGGATTTCTTCATCATCCGTGGTGATGCAGACGAAAGTCCTGAACTTCAGCAGGAATTGGCGAAGCTCATGGCCGAGGAATTCCAGAAGATGCTCTTCGATGGTGCAGTCATTTCCGTGACGGGCGGCTCTACGATGGCCAATGTCGGGAAGTACCTGCACCCCGCAGATGAAAAGCTGCTGTTCGTTCCGGCACGTGGCGGACTTGGTGAGGAACTGGGCAACCAGGCGAACTCGATAGCGAGCCGGCTGGCTTCAGCAACCGGTGGTGAACACAAGGTGCTTTATGCCCCGGACAACGTCGGTGAAAGTGCACTTGAATCGTTGAAGGCCGAGCCATCCGTAAAGGAAATCGCTGAACTGAACAGGCAATCGCACTATGTCATCCATGGCATCGGAGAAGCCTTTACGATGGCCAAGCGGCGCAATGTGGACGACGAGACGCTCGCCGGGTTGAAGGATAGCGGCGCAGTGGGTGAAACCTTCGGCTATTATTTCGACAAAGAGGGGGACATCGTCCGAAAAGTCAAAACAATCGGCCTCCAGCTCGAAGATCTGGAAAGCAAGAAGGCCATTCTGGCCGTAGCTGGCGGCAGCAGCAAGAAAGAGGCGGTCAGAGCCTACATGAAGATGGCACCCAGGAATACCGTGCTTTTTATTGATGAGAGCATCGCAGAATTTTTATTGGACAGTTAAATAATAATGATATATGAAATCAAGGAGGACATAAATTATGGTTAGAGTAGCAATTAATGGATTCGGACGCATCGGAAGATTGGCAGCAAGGGAAATTCTGAACTATGACGATATGGAAGTGGTGGCAGTAAACGACCTTACAGATGACGATTTTCTCGCGCACCTCTTCAAATATGATTCCACTCAAGGACGCTTCGAAGGTGAAGTTGAGCAGATTGACGGTGGATTCAAAATCAATGGCAAGGAAATCAAATCCTTCAATAGAAAAGATCCTGCAGAACTTCCTTGGGGAGATCTCGATATCGATATCGTCCTGGAATGTACTGGTTTCTTCACCAATGAAGAAGATGCAAGAAAACACCTTGATGCAGGCGCCAAGAAAGTACTCATCTCCGCTCCCGGCAAAGGCGATATGAAGACGGTCGTATACGGTGTGAACGAAGATGTACTCGATGGTTCTGAAGAGGTAGTTTCAGCTGCATCCTGTACAACAAACTGTCTCGCTCCGGTCGTTAAGGTGCTCAATGACAAATACGGCATCCAACGCGGCCTGATGACGACGATCCACGCCTATACAGGTGACCAGAACACACTGGATGCGCCACACGCGAAAGGCGACTACCGTCGTGCCCGTGCAGCAGCAGAGAACATCGTGCCAAACTCCACAGGTGCTGCAAAGGCGATCGGCCTCGTGCTTCCTGAACTCGATGGCAAGCTCGATGGCGGTGCGCAGCGTGTACCGGTAAAATCAGGTTCGCTCACTGAAGTGACGGCAGTACTCAATGAGACGGTCACTGCAGAAGACGTCAACGAAGCGATGAAGGCAGCCAAGAACCCTTCATTCGGCTATACTGAAGATCAGATTGTATCTACTGATGTCATCGGAATCAAAGAAGGTTCCCTGTTCGATGCGACACAGACACGTGTCATCGATGTCGACGGAAAACAGCTTGTACGTGCAGTAGCATGGTACGACAATGAAATGTCCTACACTGCCCAGCTTGTAAGAACACTGAACCACATGGTGACGAACAATAAGTAATGCCGATGAATAAACGGGCGGGGAACCGCCCGTTTTTATTTTATTCCCATTTGCATATGGGTATAATAAGGATGGACAGAAAAGTATAGGAGGCATGGCAATGAAGAAGACTGTAGAAGATGTAGAACTGAAAGGCAGGAAGGTGCTGCTCCGCGCTGATTTGAACGTTCCGATGTCAGACGGGGAGATCACGAACGACAACCGTATCGTACAGGCACTTCCGACGATCAAGTATGTACTTGAGCAGGGCGGAAGGGTCATCCTCTTCTCCCACCTCGGGAAAGTGAAGAGCGAGGAGGACAAGAAGGATAAGACGCTTCAGCCTGTAGCCGAAAGACTGGCTGAACTGCTCGACAAGGATGTACCGTTCGTTCCCCATACACGTGGAGACGCCCTTGAACAGGCGATCGACAAGCTTGAGGACGGGGAACTTCTGATGTTTGAAAATACCCGCTTTGAAGATATCGACGGTAAGAAGGAAAGCGGCAACGATGCAGAGCTCGGCAAATACTGGGCTTCCCTTGGAGATATCTTCGTCAACGATGCATTCGGTACAGCCCATAGGAGCCATGCTTCCAATGTCGGCATCGGCTCAAACATCGAAACGGTATCCGGCTACCTCATGAAGAAGGAAATCGACTTCATCGGTGGGGCGATCGATTCGCCAGAGCGGCCATTCGTCGCCATTCTCGGTGGTGCCAAAGTCTCCGACAAGATCGGGGTCATCAAGAACGTGCTCGACAAGGCGGACAAGGTGATCATCGGCGGGGGCATGGCCTACACATTCCTGAAAGCACAGGGCAAGGAAATCGGCAATTCCCTGCTTGAAGCGGACAAGGTTGATCTTGCCAAATCCCTTCTTGATGAAGCAGGCGACAAGATTGTACTTCCAAGTGATGTTGTGGTGGCAGAGGAGTTCGATGCGGATGCCAAGCACAAGACCGTCTCTGTAGATGAAATCCCTTCAGATATGGAAGGGCTCGATATAGGAGAGGACACGGTGACCAATTTCAAGAAAGTGCTTCAAGGTGCAAGGACGGTCGTCTGGAATGGTCCGATGGGCGTGTTCGAAATGGAGAACTTCGCCAAAGGGACGATTGGTGTATGCAGAGCGATAGCCGAACTTACGGACGCCAAGACGATCATCGGCGGCGGCGATTCCGCAGCAGCGGCCATGGATCTGGGATATGCGGATGACTTTTCCCACATTTCCACAGGTGGGGGCGCTTCACTCGAATATCTCGAAGGCAAGGAGCTTCCGGGACTTTCGGTAATAGATGATAAATAGGTATGGACATGATTTTATAATATGAGGAGGAAGATTTATGAGAACCCCATTTATAGCAGGCAACTGGAAGATGAACAAGACGATTTCTGAAGGCGAGGCGTTCATCGATGCACTCGGCGGCCTCCCGAAGAAGGATGAGGTCGAAAGTGCGGTATGTGCACCATTCATCCACCTCCCTTCCCTCGTCGAAAAGACGAAAGGGATGGAACTTGGCATAGGCGCAGAGAACAGCCATTTTGAAGACAGCGGCGCTTATACGGGTGAAGTATCCCCAGCCATGCTTGCGGACCTCGGTGTGGATTATGTCATCATCGGCCACTCCGAGCGCAGGGAGCATTTCAATGAAACGGATGCGGACATCAACAAGAAGGCGCATGCGCTGCATTCCAAAGATCTCGTGCCGATCATCTGCTGCGGCGAATCAGATGAGGAACGCGAATCTGGCAAGGCTGCAGATAAGGTCAAGGACCAGGTGACGCAGGCACTTGAAGGGCTCGATGCCGGCCAGGTCAAAAAATCTGTCATCGCCTATGAGCCGATCTGGGCAATCGGTACAGGCAAGTCCGCAACAAGCGATGATGCCAACGAAATGTGCGGTGTCATCCGTGAAACGGTCGGTTCACTATATGACCAGGAGACTGCAGATGCAATCCGCATCCAATACGGTGGTTCCGTAAAGCCTGAGAACATCAAGGAGTATATGGCACAGGAGCATATCGACGGTGCGCTGGTCGGCGGTGCCTCATTGGAACCCGAGTCCTTCGTCCAACTGTTGGAAGGTGCTAAATGATGGCAAAACCAGTAGGTCTGATCATCCTCGATGGCTTCGCCAACAGGGAAGAAGAGAAGGGCAATGCCGTCAAAGCGGCCAATAAGCCGAACTTTGACCGCTATTTCAATAAATATCCGCATAATGAACTCAGTGCCTGCGGTCTGGATGTTGGGCTGCCGGAAGGGCAGATGGGCAACTCGGAAGTCGGACATTTGAACATCGGTGCCGGCCGCGTCGTCTATCAGAGTCTGACGAGGATCAACAAGTCCATAGAGGATGGGGATTTCTTCCGCAATGAAGTATTGCTTGATGCTATGGATCATGTGGATGAGAATGACAGTGCCCTGCACGTGATGGGCCTGCTCAGTGACGGCGGGGTGCATTCCCATTATGAACACCTTTTCGCCATCCTGAAGATGGCAAAGGAAAAAGGGCTGAAGAAGGTCTATGTACACGCATTCCTCGATGGCCGTGACGTCAATCAGGAATCCGCGCTCAACTATGTCAAAGAGTCGGAAAAGCGCTTTGAGGAAATCGGCATCGGTGAATTTGCCACAGTCAGCGGCCGGTATTACGCCATGGATCGGGATCAGCGCTGGGATCGTGAGGAGCTCGCATATCAGGCGATGTCGAACGGTGTCGGTGAAAGGTTCGATACTGCTGAAGAAGGCATCCGTGCGAGCTATGAAGAAGGCATCTATGACGAGTTCGTCAAACCCTTCATCGTATTCGGCCAGGATGGTGACTACGACCGGGGCATCATGAATAATGATGCAGTCATCTTCTACAATTTCCGGCCGGACCGTGCAGCCCAGCTGTCCGAAGTGTATACGAATGAGGAATTTATGGGATTTGAAATCGAACAGAAATATTCCGACCTTAAATTCGTCACCTTCACGAAATACAGTGACAATGTCGTGGCGGATGTCGTCTTTGAAAAGGAGGACATCATCAATACGATAGGGGAAGTCGTCTCCAAGGCAGGCAAGAAGCAGCTGCGTATTGCCGAGACGGAAAAATACCCGCATGTGACCTATTTCATGAGCGGGGGACGGCACAATGAATTCGACGGTGAGCGCCGTGCGCTGATCGATTCTCCGAAAGTGCCAACTTATGACATGAAGCCCGAAATGAGTGCCTACGAAGTGAGGGACCGCTGCATGGAGGAACTTGCCAAGGAAGACCTCGACCTCGTCATCCTGAATTTTGCAAATCCTGATATGGTGGGCCACAGCGGCAAGCTGGAGCCGACCGTCAAGGCGATTGAAGCAGTGGATGAGTGTCTCGGCCCGATCGTCGATGAGATACTCGCCCAGGGCGGTACAGCAATTATCACCGCAGATCACGGCAACTCCGACGAAGTCACGACCATCGAAGGGGATCCGATGACTGCGCATACTACAAACCCTGTGCCGGTCATCGTCACGAAAGAGGGCGTGGAAGTGGGAAGCGGCCGTCTGGCCGACCTTGCTCCAACCCTCCTCGACCTGATGGGCATCGATAAGCCGGAAGAAATGACAGGTGAAAGTCTAATCAGATAGTTGTTGCCGGAAAGGTATCCTTTCCTGACAAATATAAACCAACACAAAAGGAGATATTGATATGCCATTAATTACAGATGTTTATGCACGCGAAGTCCTCGATTCCCGCGGGAATCCGACAGTTGAGGTGGAAGTATTGACGGAAAGCGGCGCCTTTGGACGTGCGCTCGTCCCTTCAGGTGCCTCCACAGGAGAATATGAAGCTGTCGAACTGCGTGACGGCGATGACACACGCTACCTCGGAAAAGGTGTCGAAGAAGCAGTCGAGAACGTCAATGAAGTCATCGGGCCTGAGCTTGTGGATGGCGACTTCAGTGTACTCGAGCAGGTATCGATCGATAAGATGATGATCGCACTCGATGGGACGGAAAATAAAGGGAAGCTCGGCGCCAATGCCATCCTCGGAGTCTCAATGGCCGTAGCGAAAGCTGCAGCGGACCTCCTAGGCCAGCCCCTCTATAAATATCTGGGCGGCTTCAGTGCTGTGCAGCTTCCAGTACCGATGATGAACATCATCAACGGCGGAGAGCACGCAGACAACAACGTCGATATCCAGGAGTTCATGATCATGCCTGTCGGCGCAGAGTCATTCAAGGAAGGCCTCCGCATGGGAGCTGAAATCTTCCACAACCTGAAGAAGGTGCTGAAGGATAAAGGCTACAACACTGGTGTTGGTGATGAAGGTGGATTCGCACCGAACCTCGGATCCAATGAAGAAGCGCTGTCGACAATCATTGAAGCAGTGGAGAAGGCAGGATATAAACCAGGCGACCAGATCCGTCTCGCAATGGATGCCGCTTCCAGTGAGTTCTATGATGCAAAAACAGGCAAATATGAACTCAAAGGTGAAGGCAAATCCTACACATCTGAAGAAATGGTCAACTGGTATGCAGAAATGATCGAGAAATACCCGATCATCTCCATCGAGGATGGACTGGATGAAAACGACTGGGAAGGTACACGCCTGCTCACCGAGAAGCTTGGTGACAAGGTACAGCTCGTCGGTGATGACCTCTTCGTGACGAACACGACGAAACTTGCCCGCGCAATCAATGAAGGTGTCGGCAATGCCATCCTGATCAAAGTCAACCAGATCGGAACGCTCACAGAAACATTTGAAGCGATTGAAATGGCAAAACGTGCCGGCTACACAGCCGTCATCTCCCACCGCTCCGGCGAAACGGAAGATACGACGATTGCAGACATCGCTGTTGCGGTCAATGCCGGACAGATCAAGACAGGTGCACCATCCCGTACGGACCGGGTGGCGAAGTACAATCAGCTGCTCAGGATCGAAGACGAACTGTTCGAAACGGCAAAATACGAAGGACTCTCCTCCTTCTATAATCTGGACAAGAAGTAGTCCGCATCATAGCCTCCCTGCAAGGGGAGGTTTTTTTTATGGAGAAACCGCTGCCGCTCATATGATATAATTCTCGCAACAAGCATAAGAATGGAGATGGTGATGTTGAAACGCCTTTATACTATCGGAGAAGCACTGATCGATTTCATACCTTCAGAAAAGGGGAGGAAGCTGAAGGATGTCGATGGCTTCGAGCCACAGGTCGGGGGCGCACCGGCGAATGTCGCTGCGGCACATGCGATACTCGGCGGGGAATCCCATCTTCTGACACAGCTCGGCACAGACGCATTCGGTGACCGTATACTGGAACTCCTTGAAGCGAAGGGGGTACATACGGCGTACATCACCCGGACACATGAAGCGAATACAGGACTTGCCTTCGTCTCTCTTGATGAGGCGGGGAACAGGGACTTTTCGTTCTACAGGAACCCTTCGGCCGATCTTCTATATGACAGTTCGGCAGTCAGCGGAATCGACTTCGCGAAGTCCGACCTCCTGCATTTCTGTTCGGTCGACCTTGTGGAAAGCGTCATGAAGGAGACACACCGGACGGTGATCCAGAGGGTGAAGGAGGCGGGCGGCACCATCGTCTTCGATCCGAACATCCGCCTGCCGCTGTGGGAAGATGAAGAGGCGTGCCGCAAAGCGGTGCGTGAATTCATGGGGTTTGCCGATATCATAAAGGTGTCGGATGAAGAGCTTGAGTTCATCACCGGAATCAGTGGGGAATCGGCTGCCCTGGGCGCACTTTTCACAGGGGATACAGAAGCGGTCATCTATACGAAAGGGCCGCTTGGCAGTGAGATACTCTTCAGGGAAGGTGGACGCTGCGAGCATCGGGGGTTCGAAGTGGAGACCATCGATACGACAGGCGCAGGGGATGCCTTCATAGGGGCAGTGCTCCGTAAGCTTTCCTCGGACTCCGGCCCCGCCCTTGAAATCCTGAGGCAGAACGGCCCGGAGGTACTCCGCTTTGCGAATGCGGTCGGTGCCCTCTCCACATCTAAAAGAGGCGCCATCACGAGCATCCCTGAACAGGGGGAAGTTGAAGCGTTCATCAGGGACTGCAGGTAGGTGGGCGGAAGGGCACTGCGCGTACTCTTCCCAGTTTGCAATCACCCGTCATATCTGATAAAATGCATAATGTTAATATCATTCGGAGGGATTACCACATGCAAACACTACTGGTCGTGCTATTGATTATCGTTTGTATATCTTTAATTGCAGTGGTATTGCTACAGTCAGGGAAAAGCGCCGGCCTCTCAGGTGCAATCGGTGGCGGTGCAGAGCAATTATTTGGTAAACAGAAAGCGCGTGGCATGGATCTTATACTTCATAGGACAACCGTCATTCTATCATTGTTGTTCTTCCTGATCATGCTGCTGCTCACATATTTAAGCTAATATATGAAGCCCCCTATGTCATAGGGGGTTTTTATTTTTATAAGCGGGATTTTTAAAGTACAATGAAATTAATGAATTGAAAGTAGGGTATAAATAATGAAGATTCAGTTACCGCAGCCATTTTTCTTCGAGGAGGGGGAGAAGGCGGTCCTGCTGCTCCATGGATTCACCGGCAATTCATCAGATGTAAGGCAGCTCGGACGCTACCTCCAGAAGCAGGGGATCACTTCCTATGCCCCCCATTATGAAGGACACGCCGAACCTCCGGAGAACCTTCTGAAGTCAAGCCCGCACGTATGGTGGGCCCAGGTGCTTGAAGCCTATGATTTTCTGGTGGATGAGGGATATGAGAAGATATTCGTATCCGGCCTTTCACTTGGTGGCGTGTTTGCATTGCGCCTTGCGACAGTGCGTGATGTAGTAGGCGTTTCAACAATCTGCACCCCAATGTACCTCAAGGACCGCGGAACGATGTATGAGGGCGTGCTTGAATACGCACGGGGGTTCAAGAAGATGGAAGGAAAGTCGATAGGGGAGATTGAGCGTGAAATGGCGGCATTCGAACCGACCGTCATGCTGGATGAGGTCAGGGATATGATCGAGGCGGCAAAAGACAGTCTGCCGGATGTGCATGTACCGCTCTTCATCGCCCAATCTGAAAAGGATGAAATGATCAATCCGGATTCGGCGAACATCATCCATGACGAGTCCGGGACTGAAGAAGATGAGAAGCAGCTGAAGTGGTACCCGGAATCAGGGCATGTACTGACGATAGATAAAGAGAAGAAGGAACTGTTCGAAGATATACACGCATTTATGAACCAGTTGGACTGGAATGAGCAATAGGAGGCATATTCATGGGTAACTATAGAGAAAAGATTTTGGAAATGATCGGATCCGAAGATTATCGGCCGATGACAATGGACCAGTTCCAACAGGAACTGTCTGCATATGACTCCGAAGACTTCAAGGAAATGGTAAAAGAGATGGTTGCCCTTGAGGAGTCCGGGGAAGTCTACAGGACGAAGAAGGACAAGTACATGAAGATGAGCGAAACGGACCTCGTCAAAGGCAAGCTGTCCCTTCATAAGCGCGGCTTCGGCTTCCTGCGACCGGAAGACACCGAGATGGAGGACATCTTCATCCCGCCGAATGCCATCAATGGTGCCTTCGATGGGGACATCGTCCTTGTGGAAGTGCAGAAGCATTCGCAGGGGGACAACCAGGAAGGCGAGGTCACGACCATACTGACCCGGGGCACGACACGTGTTGTTGGGGAGTATCGTGCGAGCAAGCATTTCGGATTCGTCGTCCCCGATTCGAAGAAGGTCGTCGATGACATCTTCATTCCAAAGAACCAGAATCTCGGAGCGGTGGACGGCCATAAGGTGCTCGTCGAGATCACCAAATACCGTGAAGAGGAATCAAATCCCGAAGGTCACGTCATCCAGATACTGGGTCATAAGAATGACCCTGGAGTGGATATACTGTCCATCATCTTCCAGCATGGGATAGAAATCGAGTTCCCGGATGAAGTGATGAAGGCGGCAGAGGCTGCACCGGATACGATCAGTGGGGATGAGCTCAAAGGCCGTACGGACCTGCGTGATGAGTTCACGATTACGATAGACGGGGCCGATGCGAAAGACCTCGATGACGCGATCTCCGTCAAGAAGCTCGACAACGGAAATCATGAACTCATCGTCAGCATTGCTGATGTCAGCTACTATGTGGAGGAGGACTCCCCCCTCGATAAGGAAGCATATGAGCGGGGGACGAGTGTGTACCTGGTCGACCGTGTGATTCCGATGATACCGCACAGGCTGTCGAACGGTATCTGTTCACTGAACCCTGACGTCGACCGTCTGACGATGAGCTGTCGGATGGAAATTGACTCTGCGGGCAAGGTCGTCAACCACGACATCTTCCAGAGTGTCATCCATTCGGATCGCCGCATGACATATGACGCAGTCAACAACATGCTGGATTCCGGTGATGAAGCGTTGATCGCAGAATACAGTGACGTCTATCCGATGCTGCAGGAGGCTGAAGCACTGGCCAAGATACTCCGTGGCAGAAGGGAGCGGCGTGGTGCCATCGACTTCGACTTCAACGAAGCGCAGGTGCTCGTTGAAGCGGATGGCACCCCGGCGGATGTCGTCCTCCGTACACGTTCCGTCGGCGAGCGCATGATCGAGGAATTCATGCTTGCCGCCAATGAGACGGTGGCTGAACACTTCCACTGGATGGAAGTGCCGTTCCTCTACCGTGTCCACGAGGATCCAAAAGAGGAGAAGCTGCGCCAGTTCTTCGAATTCGTGACCAACTTCGGCATCATCGTCAAAGGGAAGGGCAACGAAATCCATCCGCGTGCGCTGCAGGAGATCATCGAAGAAGTTGAAGGCCGTCCGGAAGAGATGGTCATCAGTACATTGATGCTGCGTTCCATGCAGCAGGCAAGGTATGCGGAGGACAATCTTGGACACTTCGGCCTGTCGGCCGAGTACTATACGCACTTCACGTCCCCGATCCGCCGTTATCCCGACCTCGTCGTCCACCGGCTGATCAGAAAGTATCTGATCGAAGGGAAGACGGACCGGAAGACGATCAATGAGATCGATGCCGAGTTGCCTGATATCGCAGAGCACACTTCAAACAGGGAAAGAAGGGCCCAGGAAGCAGAGCGGGACACTGATGACCTGAAGAAGGCGGAGTATATGATCCAGCATGTGGGCGAGACGTACGAAGGTGTCATCTCCGGCGTCATGAACTTCGGCATGTTCGTAGAGCTGCCGAATACCATAGAAGGTCTTGTCCATGTCTCCTATATGACGGACGACCACTACCAGTACCAGGAGCGTCATATGGCACTGATCGGCGACCGTACGGGCACTGTCTACCGCATCGGGGACCCTGTCGAAGTGGAAGTGTTGAGCGTCAACCTCGAAGAGCGGCTGATCGACTTCAAGGTCGTCGGAATGCCTGAACGCCAGCCGAGGGAACGCAGGGACAAGCCTGTGCAGATCAAGGCCAAGTCCAAACCGAAGAACGGTGATAAGAAGCAGGATGGCAAGAAAAACTTCGATAAGGGCAAGACCAACAAGAAGCCATTCTACAAAGGCGCCAAAAAAAGTAAGAGGAAGAAGTAATTATGAAGAAGACACATGATAAACCCCTTGCACAGAACAGGAAAGCGAGCCACGATTATCATATTGAAGATACGATTGAAGCGGGCATCGAGCTCAGGGGGACCGAGATCAAGTCCATCAGACGGGGATCGGCCAACTTGAAGGATGCCTATGCGCGGGTCTACAGGGGTGAGATGTATGTGTACAACATGCACATCGCCCCCTATGAGGAGGGCAACCGCTACAACCACGATCCACTGCGGACACGCAAGCTGCTGCTGAAGCGGAAGGAGATCGACAAGCTGCAGGGACAGGTGCAGGAGGCAGGGTATGCACTGATTCCGCTGAAGCTCTACATCAAGAACGGTTTCTGCAAAGTGCTCCTTGGTGTCGGACGCGGCAAGAAGAAGTATGACAAGCGGGAAGACCTGAAGCGCAAGCAGATGAAACGCGACGTCGACCGCGCGCTCAAGGACCGTATGCAGTAGCATCCATCTTGATTTTCATTCCGGAATATGGTATTATATAGTATACGTCTCGAGAGGGATGTACCTTTTAATCCGGGGACGTTCCGGATTCGACAGGGGCTGTTTGAGCAACTTAAGCGTGCCGGAGGTATCGGCTCCGTCATAAACGATACTCAGTTAATAATAACTGGCAAACAAGATAACTTCGCAGTAGCTGCCTAAGAGCGCTCTGCATCATCCCATGACGTTTCCTGTGCGTCGTGACCGGATGATTCAACCTTAACAGGATACGCATCCGGTTCTTCCGTCTGGAGAACCGGGTGAAGAGATCAATCAGACTAGCATGGATCTGTGGTCCGTTCATTACCATCAGCCATGCGAAATTGAAAAATGGACTACGCACGTAGAAAGAGTTGTGCCAAAGTCTCTGGACGCGGGTTCGACTCCCGCCGTCTCCATATCTGCCTCCGGCCCATCATTGGGCCGGAGGCTTTTTGTGGTTCCGGCTAAAAGGATTCTGCAGTTCTTCAAATGAAAGAGGCGGCCAAAAAAACTACCGGATGAGGACAATTTTAAAATTCAGAATAATTATTGGATAAACTTATTGAAATCTGTTATTTTAGAGGCAGAAAACTTAAGAAAACAGAAGGGTGTGTGACTATGTACAAGGATATACTTCTGCCTTACGACTTTGGGAATTCCTTCAATAACGTACCAGAGCAATTGATCAAACTGACCGACAACAGCGAAGATGCGAAGATCACGATCTTCAATGTCATTCCGGAGAGCGAAATGGTGGATAACGTAAAGTATCAGGGCAAACATTTTCAGGAGATCATCCGCGATAAGGAGGAGAAGCTCAAACCTTTCCTCGAAGAACTGGAGGAACGGGGGTTGAACTATACGACCCGCTTCAGTAAAGGACGTGTGACGAACGAGCTTCTGAAGGAGATAAATGAAAACGATTATGAAGTTGTCGTCATGAGCAACAGGCGTTCAAAACGTGAGATCAAACATGTACTTGGACATGTCACACACAAAGTGGCAAAACGTGTCAACACACCGGTCCTGATCATCAAATAACGATTTCGAATTCCTTCCGACCCGGCTCTGCCACTTTCCGGGATTAGGAGAAGGGTCCATCGCACCGGCCTGCATCATCCATATGCAGGCTTTTTTTGGCCATAAAAGCAGAAGACACAGCTCAATTACATATGATTACGAGGCACAGGCAGATGATGGTAGGAAATATGGTACAGCCTTTCAGGAGGGGAGTGCTGATGAAGGATACAGGGGATTTGATATCTTCGCTTTTGGCTGCTGTCAGCGATTATGGGAACATAAACTTCAGCGATGGACATGTTGAAAGGTGGCTGGATCAGTTTCCTGCGGAACATCATAAGGTCATATTGAAGGAACTGGCAAATGTGTTGGGCAGGTCATATCTTTCTAGGATGGAAATGAAGCGGATGATAGGTGAAATCATATCAGATGCGAATATATTCCCGGATGGCGTGGAATCGGTTAAGTTCATGGATCCAAGACAGGCGGAAGGGGACCGGAAGATGATTCTGCAGATGTTCGATGAAGCCCTTTCTGAAGCATACGGCATTTTCATGTCTGAATGTGGGAAAGGAGAGGCTGCTTCATACATCTACATAGATGAAGCAATCTGGTCGGGTGGACGGTTCGTCGACGGACTGAGGAGATGGATGGCGACATTCGATGATTCCCAGTCCATAGAGAGGTTGGACATCATCGTTTTCGCTGTCCACACGAGGGATCTGGACTATATCACCGCACAAATGGAAAGGCTTCTGCCGCACACAAGAATATACCTGCGGCATTTCATCGAATTCAAAAACAGGCTGGATGATGCGAAGAAGGTTTACGAGGGCTATTGGCCTTCTTCAGGAATCGGCTATAATGAAGAAACCACCGACTACATCAGCCGTATCGTGAAGATGAGGTCCAATGTCCGGAATGAAGTAGTGCCCATACTGCGTAAAAGCGGACATCCAAAATCCGATGCATACTTTACAGGGGCTATGAATAGGAAGCTGGTGGAAAAGCTCTTCCTCGAGAAGGGGGTGGAAATCGTCAATCATATGATGAAGCCGGAAGTTTATATGAAGCCTCTGGGGTATGATGCTTCCAGGACACTCGGTTTCGGTTCATATTATATTTCACACTTGAATATTTCGGACCATTGTCCTCTTGTCATGTGGTGGGAGGAGGGTGGATGGTATCCTCTGTTTCCGAGGAAGGGGAACTTAGAAGCATGGATGTAAAAGCCTGCAGCCAACGGTTGCAGGCTTTTTATCATGGGTAGAATGGGAAGTAGGAGGGAAGGATATGAAGGAAAGGGGCAGAATGGAGCAGTTGTGGGCACATGAAAAATACCGGGTGATGTTCCACAGCCAGAAGCACTACAATGAAATCCGCGAAGTGCTGAAGGGTGCAGCTTCCTATGAGACGGTCGAAGAGCTGATCATGGAAGCAATCAAGGTCTCGCCAACTAAAGGATCCATGATGAATGCCATCGATCATATGTGGGGCTATTTCAGGAATTGCAGCGATGAGGATGAGAAGGCGGAGTACAGGAGGCTGAAGGAGCATCTTCTGGAAGGTGAAGTGGAGGCTGAAGCATTGCTTTACTTCCTGGCCGCCCTTTCAAAGAAATATGATGAACGGTATCTGCTCAATTCGTCGATTCTGGAATCATATATATAGCGCAAAATTTTATCCCGGAGGTATTATGACGGGATGATTTAATGTATAGTATAAGGACCAAGCATAGGGTGAATTTACAATTAAATAAAGGAATAAAGGGGACTTTGATGAACGCGGCAACAGTATTCGAAACGATTCGGGAAAACATTACTGGTTACAACGTGAGGGCAGAAATGCACAACCGGGGAGCAGTACAGGGCATTACTTCGATGTACCAGAACCTCGGGGAAGATCATATCTTCATGCTCAAAGCATCAAAAAATTCAGCCAAGTACCTTCAGGAGGCGATTTTGAGGAAACCGGCGCTCATCATCACAGATTTTGAAGAGGATGCCTTCATCGATTTCCATGATAAAGTCGCCATCTGCTATGTCGATGACTTCGCTGAGGTATCGATCAGGCTCGTCGAACTCTTCTATGGTGAGCATATCGGGAGAATGAAATATATCGCGGTGACCGGGACGAATGGCAAGACGACGACAAGCCATTTCATCGGACGCCTGCTGTCGGAACTCGGCTGTAAAGTGGCGACGGTTGGCACCCTCGGGGTGTTTGATGGCGCATACGAAAAGGTGGACTTTGCTCACACGACTCCGACCACTCCGATGCACTTCGAGTTTGCTGAAATCATCAAGTACTTTTCAACGAGGGAATATGATTATATCGTCTATGAAGCCACATCCATCGCCCTGGACCAGGGGCGGACGGGATTCATACGCAATGACCTGGCGGTATTCATCAATTTCAGTCCAGAGCATCTGGACTACCACAAGACGATGAGGCGGTATCTCGAGTCCAAACTGAGCCTGGCCGACCTGAGTGACGAGGTGCTCGTCAACATGGATGCCCCCGAATACCGGGTACTGGCGAAGGACAGGCATCAGTTTTCAGAAGACGAGGATACCTACTACCGCTATCAGACGGACATCGATCATATCGATATCCATGTAGGGGAGGTCCATTATGAAGTCAGACCCGGATTCCTCGGTGAGCATAACTACATCAACCTGGCGACGGGCATATTCGCTCTGCTGAAACTGGGTCATGATGTTGAAGCTGTGATCCATGCAGCGGCAAAAATATCTCCCCCGGTGCACCGTTTCGAGCTGTTTTCGGAAGGACAGTACCAATTCATACTGGATTTCGCCCACACACCGATCGCGACCAAGGAATCCATCATCAATGCGATGATATATGCAGAAAAGATGGAGAAGAAACTGATTGTCATGGTGACTGGAATTGGGATGAGGGGGTATCGTAAGATCAGAATGACGATGAGATTGATTCCTGAAGAACTGCATCATCTCGTGCTGGCTGCAGAGCAGGTCGGCTATGAAGATGAGGAGAAGATTGTCGGCATGATGCAGAAGCACCTGCCTCCATCATACGATGCTTCCAACACCACCACGGCATTATCACGCCAGGAGGGCATCATCCGGGCCATCGACCATGCTGGTCCGGATACGATCATACTGTTGACGGGCATCAATGAACCCCAGCACTATAGGGGGGATGTGATTGCCCACGATGACAGGCAATTCATCCTGCAGTATCTGGATGACTGCAGGAAAACATAAGAGGACACTTCCGGTCGGAAGTGTCCTCTCTACTATGATGAAATGGACTAGCCATTTGTCTTCTGTGCAAGTCTGACAAGTATTCCTGCCATCGTGTCCTTTTCGTCACTGCTGTCTGTAGCCTTCCAAAGTTCCTTCAGCACCTGTTCTTCACGGTTGCGTGGCTCTTCATTGGAAGCGAGGTAGTCTGCAACCCTTTTGGCAGCTTTGGCCAGCTGGTCTTCATCCATTCCGACCTTTTCACCCTTGCTGACCTGGTCTCCAAGGTAGTTGAGGAACTTGTTATAGCTCTCGAGGATCTCATCCTTGTTTTCCTGATCCATATTTTCAGCCTTTTCCTCGGGATTTCTCATTTCTTCATTACTCATATTCCATACCTCCTGCTGGTCAATATTAGTGGTAGTATACGCTAATGCCGACGGGAGTGGCATGATGAACGATGAAATTCAGAGTATGATGAATACTCTATTCATAAAATAGCCGTCCAACGCATGGGATAAACATGATCATTCAAAAAGCGGCTCAATCCATATTTTCAATGTATTCCTTTATGGCTGCCGCCTGGTTGTGCTCTTCATCCTTCGCTCCATACAGGAGTGTGACGTTATGGCCCTCGCTCTGTGCTTTTATTTCTCTGAGGGTCTCCTTATGGCCGTCGAGTTCCTTGAAGTACCTTTCCTTGAAGGTGTCCCACTTCCCGGGGTCATGATCGAACCATTCCCTGAGCTCCTTCGAGGGCGCCAGGGATTTGTACCATTCGTCGTGTGCCAGGTCCTCTTTGCTGACGCGCCTCGGCCAGATACCGTCGACGAGTATCCTTCTTCCATCCTGCTTCGATATATCATCATAAGCCCGCTTCATCTTCAGCATTTTCATCACCTCATTATGGTTGTCCCCATTGGATTAAGGGAATAAACAATATAGGAATTTTACATATATTCCATCCGGGTGATTGAATTTTCTTTAAACTTTCTATAATGTATATAAATAAAAAGAGATTGCGAGAGGGGTCCATATGAATATTAAAGGTGTAGAAATTGGAGCAGGGCAACCGAAGGTAGTGGTTTCTTTTACGAACCATTCCAAAGAGACGATCGATGAAGAAATCGAGTCGGCGCTATCCCACAAGGGGATATTCGACATCGTTGAAATCAGGAGTGATGCATTCGACGCATTGAGTCATGAAGAACACATCAACCTGGTCAACCACATCGTCGACGAAATGAAGGACTACCCGATCATCTATACGTACCGTACGCTGAATGAAGGGGGGAAAGGGCAGAAGACAGCGGCGGAGTACGAATCCCTGCTCGATGCTGTACTTGAACAGTGCAGCGTCGACATCATCGACATCGAATTCTTCAAATATGAGGATATCGTGGATAACCTTGTCCAGAAGGCGAAGGAGAAGGGTGTCGGCGTCATTCTGAGCCAGCATGACTTCAAGGATACCCCGCACTTTGATGAGATGATGGCGACATATATGAATATGTATGAACGGGGCGGAGACATACTGAAGCTTGCCTACAAGCCCTCAGATGGACGGGATGTGCTCAGTGTACTCAGCGCCGTCCATGACGCACGGGAAAAGTTCAACTGCCAGATAGTCGGGATTGCGATGGGCGAGATGGGCAGGATCACACGTCTTGCAGGCGGTGTATTCGGTTCCTGCCTGACATACGGGTATATATCCCATAAGGCGGCACCGGGGCAGATTCATGCCGAGGTCCTCAAGGAGAACTTGAAGATATTCGAATAGGCATAAGAAAAGCGTCCAACTTTGGACGCTTTTCTTGTGCTATATGCTTTTCTGAAGGAAATCCTTGACCGATTCGGGGGACTTCGCATCTGCAGAGTGGAGATGCGCGAGCTTCTCCCCATTTTGGAAGACGAGCAGGCTCGGGATGCCCATGACATCATTTTCATCTGCGGCTTCCGGCACTTCGTCACGGTTCAGTTCATACCAGTCGATGTGGCTGTATTCCTCAAGAATCGGATCGATGAACATGTTCATGCGTGTGCAGTCCGGGCACCAGTCGGCGAAGAACTTGATGACGATCTTGTCATCGCCCTGTATTTTCTTCCTGTAGTCGTCGTATTGTCTGATTGCTTCCATTATCTATCAGTGCTCCTTTAACAGTGTGATTGCCACCCATTTTACCATCTTTCAGGCCGAATATGAAACGGACAATCCGGTTCCGCTTGCAATGGGTGTTTATTTGCAAGTATATTATGTGTAGAAAACCTTCTGGAGGTAATGGATGATTACATTATATGAATACCCGAAATGCACGACTTGCCGTAAAGGGAAGAAGTTCCTGCAGGAAAATGATGTCGCTTTCGAGAGCATCGATATGGTGAAGCAGCCGCCGGCAGCCGCCACACTGGCCGAGATGGTGGATCGCTCGGGGAAGGATGTAGATGAATTCTTCAACAAGCGCGGCAAAAGATTCAAGGAACTGGAACTCAAGGAACGCCTGGATGAAATGACTAAAGAGGAGAAGCTCGAACTGCTTTCTACAGATGGCATGCTGATCAGACGTCCCCTCCTTTATGACGGCTCAGGTGTCACTCTTGGCTTCAAAGAGGACGAATACAAACAATTTATGAACGCTGAGAATTAGGCTTGCCTAAATAGTGCGAACTATGAGATTATATATGTGTATAAGAAAAGGAGGTTTTTGTCGTGGCAACACCAAAAGAATATAAGTATTCAGAAGATCATGAATGGATCAAATTTGAAGATGGCAAAGCGACTATCGGCATCACAGAATTCGCTCAATCCGAGCTCGGTGATATCGTATTCGTGGAGCTGCCTGCTGAAGGCGATGAAATCACTACCGGAGAATCATTCGGCAGTGTAGAATCCGTAAAGACGGTATCAGAGCTGTATGCACCGCTCAGCGGTACGGTAGTGGAAATCAATGAAGAGCTTGAGGATAGCCCTGAGCTTGTCAACGAATCTCCGTATGAAGAAGCATGGATGATCGTCATTGAACTGTCTGACGAATCACAGCTTGATAAACTGATGGATGCAGATGCCTACGATGAAATGGTGGATGCATAGAACCTGAAACTCTGGACTCTGTCTGGAGTTTTTTTAAAATATCATACCAGGGGTGATGGCAGTGTATTTTTCCGATAAAGTGCTCATTGTCGAAGGAAAGACGGATAAGCGGCGTATCGAAGAAGTATTGATAGAACCTGTACAGATCATATGCACCCATGGTACAATGGGAATCTCAAAATTGGATGAGATTCTCGATGAGCTGAATGGCTCCGACATCTATATCCTCTCCGATGCGGATAAAGAAGGCAGAAACATCAGGAAATGGTTCAAAAAACATCTGAGTGAAAGTACTCATATATATATTGATCCGAAGTTCGGTGAAGTGGGCCGCTGCCCACGTGACTACCTGGCAAACCTCCTTATGAGACACGATTTCTACGTAGATACAAGTCTGATCATGAAAGGTAAGTTCGGCAATGATGAAAGAATCAAGGACAATCGATATTACGAGCCGTATTCAATCTGAGGAAACATTCATACTCTATGGATATGCACCGATATGCGCCAACTGCCAGATTGCAGAACGCATGCTCGATATCGTTTCTGAGACGAAGGGGTTCTCCTATACTTCGATAGATCTGAATTATCATAAGGATCTTATTGAGGCCTACGAGGTCAGATCGGCACCTGCACTGCTGTTGTTCAGGGATGGCAGGCTCGTCCGTGAAGTTTACGCCTTCCAGTCCGTGCTCCATCTGTCGGAAGTCTTCGATGACTTCCTTGTTGACGGACAGTGATGCGGATGATAATATTATTGACAATCTAATAATACAACTCTTATCCAGAGTGGTGGAGGGAAGTGCCCGACGAAACCACGGCAACCGTCTTTATGACAAGGTGCCAATTCACTGATCAATCGATCGAAGATGAGAGGCTTATGGATAAAACCGGTGCCTGCTCAACTTTTGAGCAGGCTCTTTGTTTATCACGAGGAAAATGTTCGACTTTTCCAATATATAGGTCAGGGTGAAACATATGATTGATATAAAGAAGGCAACGAAAATATTCAAGACGAAGAACAATACAATCCAGGCTGTGGATGATGTCAATCTCCATATCAGGGAAGGGGAGATATTCGGTGTCATCGGCTATTCAGGTGCAGGGAAATCCACACTGATCAGGATGCTGAATGGCCTGGAACAGCCCTCTTCAGGGGAAGTGGTGATCGGTGACGATATCATCAGTGCCATGGGCCGGGCGGACCTGCTCAAGAAACGGCAGAAGGTCTCAATGATCTTCCAGCACTTCAACCTGCTCTGGTCCCGGACGGTAGCCGAGAACATCAGCTTCCCATTGGAGATAGCCGGCATACCGAAGAAGGAGCGTGCGCGCCGTGTAGCCGAGCTCGTGGATCTCGTCGGTCTCACGGGGCGCGAAGACAACTACCCAAGCCAGCTCTCCGGTGGTCAGAAGCAGCGGGTCGGCATTGCACGGGCACTCTCCAACAGGCCGGAAGTGCTTCTGTGTGATGAAGCGACGAGTGCGCTTGATCCCGAAACGACCGACGAGGTGCTCGATCTGCTGGTGAAGATACGTGATGAGATGGACCTCACCATCGTCCTCATCACCCATGAGATGCATGTCATCCGCAAAATATGCGATCGTGCGGCAGTGATGGAGAACGGTCGCGTCGTGGAGACGGGGCCGGTGATCAAACTGTTCCAGAACCCCGAGCACGGTGTGACGAAACGCTTCGTCAAGGACGACATCAACGATGAGGAGACGGCATTGTCATTCGAGGAGGTCAGGGAGATGTTCCCGACATCGAAGATACTCAAGCTCGGCTTCGTCGGTTCCCAGTCGAAAGCACCGATCGTCTCTCAGGTCGTCAAGAAGTATAACCTTGACCTGAACATCCTCTCGGGGAACATAAAGCGGACGAACAATGAATCATACGGCCACCTCTATGTTGCGATCGAAATTGATGACGCCGACCTTGAGGGCTTGAGGCAGGAACTGGCTGAACATGCTGTAACAGTGGAGGTGGAAGGATGAGCGAGTTCATCAATGCCTTCGCCGAAATGTTCTCATTCGAAAATGTCAAATGGGATGATGTACTGACGGCGACGAATGAAACCCTCTACATGACCGTCATCTCCACCGTATTCACATTCATATTCGGACTGGTCCTCGGCATCATCCTGTTCCTGTCGTCGAAAAGCGAACATGCAGCCAGCGCGCCCGTCTACGGCGTCACTGCATTCCTCGTCAATCTGTTCCGTGCGATACCATTCATCATACTGATCATCCTCCTCATCCCATTCACGAAAGTGCTGATGGGCACCATCATGGGGTCACAGGGGGCGCTGCCGGCACTGATCATCGGGGCGTCACCCTTCTATGCACGCCTGGTCGAGATAGGGCTTAAAGAGATTGATAAAGGTGTCATTGAAGCAGCTGAATCCATGGGCGCCAATACATGGACGATCATCTGGAAGGTGCTGCTTCCGGAATCTCTGCCGGCACTCATCTCAGGTATCACCGTCACCGCAATCATGCTTGTCGGATCCACAGCAATCGCCGGCGTCATCGGTGCAGGCGGCCTCGGCAACCTTGCATACATGGTAGGATTCACAAGAAACCAGAGTGATGTCACCCTGGTCGCAACTGTAGTAATACTGGTTATCGTCTTCATCATCCAGATTCTGGGTGACTTGACTGCGAAAGCGGTCGATAAGCGGTAATCTTCAATATAAAAATCAATCAGGAAAGAGGGAAAATGTAATGAAGAAGATTTTCTTGTTGCTCACCATTTCTATTTTTGCAGCTCTATTGGTCGCATGCGGCAACGGCGGATCGGAAGAGGCCGTCACCGACGACAGTGAAGAAAGCGAAGAAACAGCGGAGAACGCTGAAAATGAAGAGACTGAAGAAGCGGGGGGCACGATATCCATCGCAGCCTCTCCAGCGCCACATGCTGAAATCCTTGAAGAAGCGGCAACGGTTCTTGAGGAAGAGGGTATAGAACTCGATATTTCCATCGTCAATGACTACACGACGCCAAACCGTCTGCTGGCGGATGAGGAAGTGGATGCAAACTACTTCCAGCATACGCCATACCTGGAAACGGAAAAGGAATCCCATGACTATGACATCACAAGTGCGGGAAATGTACATATCGAGCCGATGGCCGTATATTCCCAGGACTACGACTCCCTTGAAGACCTGCCTGATGGATCGACGATCCTCGTGTCCAACAACCCCGCTGAAGAAGGGCGTTTCCTTTCATTTTTCGTAAATGCAGGACTGGTTGAAATCGAAGATGGCATCGACATTGAAGATGCGACTTTCGATGACATCACATCAAATGAAAAGAATTTTGAATTCGATAACCAGACTGCTCCGGAGCTGCTTGTCAGCATGTATGAAAATAATGAGGCGCCTGCTGTCATCATCAACTCCAACTTCGCACTGGACGGCGGACTGAGCCCGACGGAGGATTCCATCGTCGTTGAGGATGGCAACTCCCCTTACGCCAACCTTGTGGCAGTCCGCACCGGCGATGAAGAGCGCGAAGATATCCAGAAACTCATGGAAGTGCTCCAGGGTGAAGAAATCAAGCAGTTCATCGAAGAGAATTATGAAGGTGCAGTCATTCCAACAGAATAATGCAGGGCCCCCGGTTGTGGACCGGGGGTTTTTTACGATTAATATGTTTTAATTGAAAAAAATCCTGTCCTTTTTTCAATTGTCATGGAATGGATACTGGAAAGAAATTGAAACAGCGTGTTATTTTTTGAGGGATGAGGGTAAATATACACTGTATAGTATTTTAATTGGAGGGGGAGGAGAAATGAACGAAGGAAATATGAACGGAAGAAACGTGGATGGAGAAAAAGTCCACGTCTTCGACAAGTCCCTCGTAATGGTTTCATTCATCGTATCCGCCTTTACAGCTGTCCTCGGCCCGCTGCTCATCTGGGTACTGAAGAAGGACGATGATCCCGCTACAGGAGAAGCATTGAGGCATGTAGTCAATTTCGGCCTTTCCTACACGATCTACATGTTCATCGCATGGCTTACATCCTTTATCCTCATCGGTCTGATCATCGGCCCGATCATCACCATCGCATTCTACGTATTCCTCATCATCGGCGCCATCCAGGCGAATGACGGGAAAGTCTACAAACCCCCATTCACCCTGGACATCATCAAGTAGTCATTTTCATTTACCTCACGACCATTATCAGTCGTGAGGTCTATTTTATGGGCCTTTTCCCGTGAAAAGGGGGGTAAAGGTTTAAAGTGTGGCGCATTTACGTTATAATATAATGGTAATTTAAATCCCGTACCAGGCTTTGACTATTATTTATAATTATTATAAACTGGTATGGAGAAACTTATACAAAATAATCTGTTGGAGGGTTAATAAATGGCTTCTGTTCTAGAAATCAAAGATCTGCACGTCGAAATCGACGGCAAACCAATTCTTAAAGGTGTCGATCTCACACTCAAACAAGGAGAAATCCACGCGGTGATGGGACCGAACGGTACAGGTAAATCCACGCTTGCCCAGGCAATCATGGGCCACCCAAGGTACGAAGTGACTCAAGGTGAAGTTCTGCTCGACGGCGAAAACGTACTCGAAATGGAAGTTGATGAACGTGCGCAAGCCGGTCTTTTCCTCGGCATGCAGTATCCATCCGAAATTTCTGGTGTGACGAACTCAGACTTCCTGCGTTCTGCAATCAATGCACAGCGCGAAGAGGGCGACGAAATCAACCTGATGCAGTTCATCAAGAAGTTGGACAAGAACATGAACTACCTGGAAATGGATCTCGACATGTCAACACGCTATCTGAATGAAGGGTTCTCCGGCGGTGAGAAGAAGCGTAATGAAATCCTGCAGCTCATGATGCTCGAACCTAAATTCGGCATTCTGGATGAGATCGACTCCGGTCTCGACATCGATGCCCTCAAAGTAGTATCCAAAGGCATCAATGAACTGCGTGGCGAAAACTTCGGCGCACTGATCATCACACACTACCAGCGTCTTCTGAACTACATCACACCTGACTTCGTCCACGTAATGATGCAGGGCCGTGTAGTGAAATCCGGTGGCGAAGAGCTTTCCAAGCGTCTTGAAGAGGAAGGCTACGACTGGATCAAGGAAGAACTTGGCATTGAAGACGAAACTATCGCTGCAGATGTAGAATAGGACAGGAGGATGACCATGGCTACTGAAGTTAATGAATATGTTATCAATGCTGATGAAGTCATTTCCCGTGCAGAATCACGCGGTGAATCTGAACTTCTCATCAGCAAGAAAAAAGAAGCACTAGAACAAATCGAATCCCTCGATATGCCGAAACCGGACAAGACGAAACTCAACAAGTGGGATTTCTTCACAGTATCCCAGCCGGTGACGGACAGCGCGACATACAGCTCCTTGGAAGAACTGCCTGAAGCAGTCAAGAGCCTGCTCGACATCGAGCACACGAAAAACATCTATGTACAGCACAACAATACGCCTGCATATCTTCAAGTTTCCGATGAACTGCTCGACCAGGGCGTGGTAATCGAAAACATCATCGAAGCCAGTGCAAACCACCCGGAACTCGTGGAAAAATATTTCATGACCGAAGGCGTGAAAATTGATGAGCACAAGCTTGCTGCCTACCATGCAGCAATGCTGAACGGCGGATTGTTCGTCTATGTACCGAAGAATGTACAGATTGAAGATCCGGTACAGATGGTTGTACTCCATGATGATGAGAAGACTTCCCTCTTCAACCACGTACTGATCGTCGCGGATGAAGGTTCGGAACTGACTTATGTCGAAAACTACCTTTCCAACGTAGATAAATCCAATGAACAGTTCAACATCATTTCAGAAGTCATTGCAAAAGATAACGCGAAGGTCAACTACGGTGCAGTGGACTTCCTTTCTGAAGGCTTCACAGGCTATGTCAACCGTCGTGGTGTCGTCGGCCGTGACGCAACACTCGACTGGGCGCTCGGTCTGATGAACGACTCCAATGTCATCAATGACAACACGACCTATCTCATGGGGGATAATTCCGTCTCCAACCTTAAGACGGTCGTTGTGGGCCGTGGAGAACAGACGCTCAACTTCACGACACAGATCATCCACTACGGCAAGGACTCTTCAGGCCATATCCTGAAGCACGGTGTAATGAAGGACAGTGCATCCAGCATCTTCAATGGTGTCGGATACATCAAGCACGGCGCAACGCGCAGTGACGCCCAGCAGGAATCCAGAGTATTGATGCTGAGTGAAAAGGCGCGCGGTGATGCGAACCCGATCCTTCTGATCGATGAAGACGACGTTACAGCAGGCCACGCCGCATCCGTCGGACGTGTGGATCCTATCCAGCTGTTCTACCTGATGAGCCGCGGCATCTCCCAAAAAGAGGCGGAGAGGCTCGTCATCCACGGTTTCCTCGACCCGGTAGTGCGTGCATTGCCGATTGAATCCGTGAAAAACCAGCTCAGAGAAGTCATAGAACTCAAAGTTCTTTCAAAATAAGCGTTAAAGGGGTTTTCCCGCATGAATGCAAAAGATATCAGAAAGGATTTCCCAATCCTTGATCAGCAGGTCAACGGCAATGACCTCATCTACTTTGATACATCAGCAACGAGTCAGACACCGTCACCTGTAATAGATGCAATGACTGCGTATTATGAAGCTTACAATTCCAATGTGCACCGTGGGGTGCATACACTCGGCACGAAAGCGACAGATGGTTACGAACAGGCACGTATGAAAGTGAGATCATTCATCAATGCCAAGCGATTTGAGGAAGTCGTATTCACGCGGGGAACCACTGCAGCAATCAACCTTGTAGCACGCAGTTTCGGTGACATGGTGATAGAGCCGGGAGATGAAATTGTAGTGACGGAGATGGAGCACCATGCCAATATAGTGCCTTGGCAGGAATTGGCCAAGCGCACCCAGGCGGAATTGAAGTTCATTCCCATGGAGGCGGACGGCACATTGACGATGGAGAATGTGGAGGCGACAATCGGTGAAAAGACGAAGATCGTCGCCATCACCCACGTTTCGAATGTCCTTGGCACCATCAATGACATCAAGGCAATTGCCGAAGTCGCCCACAGGAATGATGCCTATATCGCAGTCGATGGGGCGCAGGCCGTTCCCCACATGTCGGTCGATGTACAGGACCTGGATGTCGATTTCTACGCATTCAGCGGCCATAAGATGCTCGGCCCGACGGGGATCGGTGTACTTTATGGAAGAAGTGAACTGCTTGACGATATGGAACCGATTGAATACGGTGGGGACATGATCGACTTTGTCGATCTCAGGACATCCACCTGGACGGACCTTCCTGTGAAGTTCGAAGCAGGGACACCGATGATTGCAGAAGCGATCGGCCTTGCTGCAGCAATCGACTATATCGAAGACATCGGTCCGGAAGCCATTTTGGAATATGAACAGGAACTTGTGAACTACGCGCTTGAAAGCATGAACGCAGTGGAGGGCATTGAAATCTATGGTCCCGAGTCACGTGCAGGCCTGATCACATTCAACCTCGAAGATGTGCATCCGCATGATCTGGCCACCGCACTCGATTCTGAAGGCATAGCTGTCAGGGCGGGCCACCACTGTGCACAGCCGCTGATGAAGTGGCTGGGGGTATCATCTACAGCCCGCGCAAGTTTCTATATATACAACACTACAGAAGAGATTGACAGCTTTATCGAAAGCCTCAAGCGTACGAAGGAGTTTTTCTCTTATGAATTTTAACAATCTCAATCAGCTATACCGCTCAGTCATCATGGACCACTACAAGAATCCGCGCAACAAAGGGGTCATCGAAGATGGTACACTGACGGTGGATATGAACAACCCGACATGCGGAGACCGCATCCGCCTCACCTTGAATGTCGTCGATGAAATCGTTGAAGACGTCAAGTTCGATGGGGAAGGCTGTTCCATATCCATGGCCAGTGCCTCCATGATGACCGAGTCCATCACCGGGAAGGACATCAATGAAGCACTCTCCATGGGAGACGAGTTCAGCAAGATGATGCTCGGTGAAGACTATGATATCTCCGAAGAAATGGGAGATATCGAAGCGCTGTCAGGCGTAAGCCAGTTCCCGGCACGCATCAAATGTGCCACACTGTCCTGGAAGGCACTTGAAAAAGGTGTCAAGGCTGACAGCAAACAATAAGAAGGAGTGATTTAAATGGCTAAACAAGCACCAGAAGTCGGCGATTACAAATATGGTTTCCACGATGAAGACGTATCCATTTTCCGTTCCGACCGCGGCCTTACTGAAGAAATTGTACGTGAAATTTCCAAAATGAAAGAAGAGCCGGAATGGATGCTCGACTTCAGACTCAAAGCGCTGGAACATTTCTATAAAATGCCTATGCCTACATGGGGCGGCGACCTCTCGGAACTCAACTTCGATGAAATCACATACTACGTAAAACCTTCCGAGCAGTCTGAACGTTCATGGGACGAAGTACCGGAAGAAATCAAGCGTACTTTCGACAAGCTTGGCATTCCTGAAGCTGAGCAGAAATACCTTGCAGGTGTTTCCGCACAGTACGAATCCGAAGTTGTCTACCACAACATGGAGCAGGATCTTGAAGACAAAGGTGTCATCTTCAAGGATACAGACTCTGCCCTCCGTGAAAACGAAGACCTCTTCAGGGAGTACTGGGCGACGGTCGTGCCACCGACGGACAACAAGTTCGCTGCACTCAACTCAGCTGTATGGTCCGGTGGATCATTCATCTACTGCCCGCCGGGTGTGAAGCTCGATACACCACTGCAGGCATACTTCCGCATCAACTCCGAGAACATGGGACAGTTCGAGCGTACACTGATCATCTGTGATGAAGGATCAAGCGTACACTATGTAGAAGGCTGTACTGCACCAGTCTATACGACGAACTCACTGCACTCCGCTGTTGTTGAAATCATCGTCAAGAAGGACGCATACTGCCGTTACACCACCATCCAGAACTGGGCGAACAACGTATACAACCTTGTTACGAAGCGTACTTTCGTTGATGCGAACGGTACAATGGAATGGGTCGACGGCAACATCGGTTCCAAGATCACAATGAAGTATCCGGCAGTATTCCTCAAAGGCGAAGGCGCACGTGGCATGACACTGTCCATCGCACTTGCAGGCAAAGGACAGCTGCAGGATGCCGGGGCTAAGATGATTCACCTTGCTCCAAACACATCATCCACAATCGTTTCCAAGTCCATTGCCAAGCAGGGTGGCAAAGTCTCCTACAGGGGACAGGTCCACTTCGGCAGGAAAGCGGATGGCGCACGTTCCAACATCGAATGTGACACGCTCATCATGGACAACGATTCCACTTCAGATACGATTCCTTACAATGAGATCCTGAACGACAACATCTCACTGGAACACGAAGCGAAAGTTTCCAAAGTATCAGAAGAGCAGCTCTTCTATCTCATGAGCCGCGGCATCGGGGAAGAAGAAGCAACTGAAATGATCGTAATGGGCTTCATCGAGCCATTCACGAAAGAACTGCCAATGGAATATGCGGTCGAAATGAACCGTCTGATCTCCTTCGAAATGGAAGGTTCCATCGGTTAATCGATATACGAAAAGCCTTATCACACTTCGAGTGTGATAAGGCTTTTTATTTCGGCGCATCTTCTTCAGCCTGTGAAGAATGTAATGAGCACCATGGAGAAAAGGACGAGGAACAGATAGATGATCGAGTATCTCAGGTTCATCCGTGCCCATACCTTTTTATTCTGGGCTTTCGGTCCCAGTGCTGCGAGTATGATCCAAAAGATGGTAAGGACGAGTGCAAACGTGGAAAAGATCCAGCCCATCGGATCGGCCAGGATGAAGGGGAAAGGCAGGAGTGCAATCACGTAGACGATGATCTGGCGGATCGTCAGATCGACTCCGCTCACGACCGGCAGCATGGGAACACCAGCCCGGGTATAGTCCTCAAGACGCTTTATTGCGATGGCGAACGTATGGGGAACCTGCCAGATGAGCAGCAGATAGAACAGAGCAATCGGCACGATATGATCCGCCGGTATGATGACGGCCCAGCCGATCAGTGGGGTGAACGCACCTGAAATGCTGCCGATGATGGTATTGAGAGTATATCTGCGCTTCGTCCAGAATGTGTAGAGGACGACGTAGAAGAACCAGCCAAGAAATGAATAGATGGCTGCCTCGAAGGTGGTGAACATCATGATGGAGAGGCCGATGGTCGTCGTCGCGATTCCTCCCAACAGTACGGCGCGCAGTGGAAAGGCGCCTGTCACCGTTGGGCGGTTCCGGGTCCTGTCCATTTTCATGTCGAGGTCGCTCTCGTACCAGTTGTTCAGCATCAGTGCCCCTGAAATGACAAGTGTGCTCCCAGCCATCGTCAGCAGGAACAGCCCCAGGTGGTCCATGAAGCGTGCACCGCTGAAATAGAGAGCCAGCCAGTAGCCTGTAAAGACAGGGAGCACGTTGGCCAGCAGCACCTTGCCTTTCAGCAGATTCTTCATATTGGCCAGAAAGCTGCCCATTTTTAAGTGGATTGGCATTCGTCGATTATCCAATAGGTATTCCCTCACAAGCATTATATTATTCCGCCCTATGGACGGCACGGTCTTCATCTTCCATTATAACAGCATAACGGCATGTGCCACATCACAAAGCGGACTATGGGGATCTCAGGTTCGGGACCTTCCGTAATGCATGGACACGGTGAATAAAAAGGAATACAATAGTTAGGCGGACTAACCACTTCTATTGATAAGGATGTTGAATACCATATGAGTGATACATACAAGGAAAGACTATGGACGAAGGATTTTGTCTTCACGTCGGTCGCCAACCTGATTCTCATGCTGTCGCTGTACCTGCTGCTCGTCACGATGGCGACATATGCCATGGACACATACGATGCTTCGGTCAGCATGGGTGGATTCGTCTCCAGCATCTTCATCATCGGGGCACTGTTCGGCCGTCTCTATGGTGGAAAGCGGATTGCTGTGGTCGGCAACAGGAAGATGCTGCTGATCGGCACGGTGTCCGTGCTGCTTGCGACGTCACTATACTTTCTGCCGCTCGGCCTCTATCCGCTGATGGTGCTCAGATTTCTTCACGGTTTGGCAATGGGCCTTGCGACGACCGCGACGAGCACCATCGTCTCACAGATCATTCCGACTTCAAGGAGCGGGGAGGGCATCGGATACTTCAGCATGAGTGTGGTCATGGCTACAGCCATCGGACCTTTGATCGGTGTGATGCTTCTGACCCAGTTTGGGTTCAACAGCATCTTCCTCTTCTCCCTCATCATGGCAGCCTTAAGCCTTGTGCTCAGCCTCTCGCTGCAGCCTCCTGAGGTCAAAGTTGAGACGGGCAGGAAGGGGTTCAGGATCACGGACTACTTCGAAGCGCGTGCACTCCCGATTTCGATCGCAATGTTCGTCCTGGCCCTTGCATATTCAAGCATCCTGTCATTCGTGACCGAATATGCAGCTGAAATCAATCTGGTCGAAGCAGGCAGTTTCTTCTTCCTCGTCTATGGCATGTCGGTGCTGCTGTCGCGCCCGTTCACAGGTCGTCTGATGGACCAGAGGGGTGCCAATATCGTGGTCTATCCTGCCCTCGTTTCATTCGCAGCAGGAATGCTGATGCTCAGCCAGTCTTTCGCAGGGTGGATGTTTCTTGCTGCAGCAGTACTGATGGGGCTCGGGTATGGGAATTTCCAGTCCATCGCCCAGGCGCTCGCGATCAAGCTGACTCCGCATCACCGGATGGGCCTTGCCAATTCGACCTATTTCATCGCTCTCGACCTTGGTCTCGGACTTGGACCATTGATGCTTGGATATATCGTTCCCGTCTCCGGCTACCGTGGGATGTACATGGTGCTTGTTGCGGTGATCCTGGCCGGCATTGCGGTCTATCACTTCATGCATGGCAGAAGGGATGGAGAGGTCACAGTGGGCCGCAACGGAGCCTGATCGATGTTTCATATGAAATATTTCAGGGTAGACTGTATGAAAGTGGAAAGCAACTGAAATGTGTGCCGCTTCGCAAATATGAATTTACGAAGAAGGGGAGAGCACGTATATGGCTATGACAAAAGACATAAAGAAGATTAACGCAAAATCGGATGACATCGGCATCCTCACCATGTATCTCAATACGGATGCCAGTGAAGGCCAGCAGAACGGGGAATGGAAGATCCAATTGAAAAATGGCATGAAGGAATTGAAGGACCAGGTCAAGGAAAGTGAAAATCCGAAAGAGGAGAAGGCGTTGAAGAAGCTTCTGGACCAGATGGAAACGCGTATTCTGGAACAGCAGCTGAATATGCAGAAGAGCTATTTCCTTGCTGCATCCGCTGATGGGGAGCTATGGGAGGAAAAGATCCTCCAAGTGCCTGTAACCACCTCCTTCCATTGGAGTACTGAAGCCCAGACACACCAGCTGGAAGCATTGGATCAGAAGTTTCCTGAAACAGGCATCATCGTCATCCAGCAGAGGAATGTCGCTTTTATAGAAACGGCACTCGGGGAGATTCTCGATGAAAGGCATTTCAGCTGGGACCTTGACCGGGAGGACTGGGTGGATTATGACAAGGCGACGCCACCCGTCGACCGGGCAACCGGCAAGGACGCATTCCAGAGGCGGTTCGATGAAAACAGGCAGCGCTGGTACAAGAACCTTGTCCCGCGCCTGTCGAAAGAGATCAAGGAGCGTAAACTGAGCGGCGCCTATCTCGTCGGCAGCCGGGAATCGGTTGCTGAAATAGAACCGCATATGAGCGCGTCCTATCTCAAGGGGACGATTACGAAGAACCTCGGTCCGATGCCGAGCCATGAAATCGTGAAGGAAGTCTATGATACGCTGATATAGGTTCAGATTACACCAGAGACCATTAAGATCACCCTGGTCAATATTGACCAGGGTGATTTTTGGTTCTTATGGACATCAGTACAGGTAGTGGTTCCCTGTCTGAAGGTTATGCAGTGAATAGCCAAAATCCATCTGGAGGTGCGGATAGTCCCGGAAGCTCTCCCAGTCGCCGCCCCAGGTGAAGCCAAGCTCCTTGGCCATCTGTGCTACTTCGAACCAGTCAGATCTGCCATTGCCGTTGCCGTCATATTCGATGTCCCAAATGACCTGGTGACCCACTTCAAGCGCATAGTCGACCGCGAGGCCGTAATTGTGATAGGATTGTCCGCCACGGGCGTTAGTGACGATGTACCCCGGCTCCGTACGTCCCTGGGCATAGAGGGCATCCTGTTCTTCGAATGAACGGAAGCCATCTGTAAATCTGATGACGATGCCGATGGAAGCAGCCCGCTGCCTCAATATTTCAGCGCGTTCGGCAACGATGGGGTGCAGCCCCTGAGGCTGGCTGCTTTCATATGTATTCTCGTGCCACTGGTCGGCGGATGCAGTGCTGAAGCTTGCGAATGCAAAACTCGGCACAGCAAGAAGTGTGAAAAGCAATGGTGCTAGAGGTTTGAAGTTCTTCATAAATGTAGTCCTGCTCCTTTTTCATAGTTGTATGGTACGTAACTACGATATCATTATGTCTAAATTTTTCAATAATATAGAAAAATTGATATGAAATAGTAATACTAATGTAATATAATTTTAAATAAAGTATAGATATTAATTTCATTATGTATGCAGCTTTTCATTAGGAAGCGACTATCAATCCATCAAAAAACCGCCGATGCAGAGGCATCGGCGGTTCTCGTCCTTCCTACAGCAGGTCCTGGTACTCCTTCTGCAGTTCAGGAATGGAATAATCGAAGTTCATTTCGAGGTGCGGATAGTCCTTGAAATCTTCCCAGTCACCTCCCCATTCGAATCCGAGATCCTTGGCGATATCAGCGACTTCAAACCAGTCGGGTTCTCCGTTGTCGTTTCCATCATATTCGATATCCCAGATGATCTCATCGTCGACTTCGAGCGCATAGTCGATGGCGAGGCCATAGTTATGGTAGGATTCGCCGCCTTTGGCATTGGTGACGATCTGCCCGAAGAAGGATCTGCCTTTGCTGAAGAGCTTATCCTGCTCCTCAACGGATCGGAAATCATCAGTGATCTTTATGTCTATGCCTTCCTCTTCCGCCTCTTCAATGAGTTCCTCCGCCTTCTCTTCCACTTCCGGGTGCAGACCGTCCGGAAGTTCATCAAAGTCGAGCTCCTCTTCTTCCTCTTCCTCTTCCTTTTCTTTCTCCTCTTTGGCTTCGTCCTTCTCCTCATCTTCCGCTGCTGCGGTGCCTGCATCCATGAGAAGGATTCCGCCTGCTGCCAACAGGCTGAAGCATATCATGGTCAACAGTTTTATGTATTTTGTCATTGGCTGGTTCCAGCTCCTTCCGGGTTATATTTTTTCAGTTCCATCAAGATACTGAAGCATCATATCATCCGCCTTTCCCTTTTTAAACATGGGAAGGGGGATTGAAAAGAAAGGTTAACTTTGCTGTAACATTCATTTCAGGGGAACCGGAAATGTTGAATTCTGATTACAGCGGAGGTTCATGATAGAATTGAATTGGATATGAACATATGGGAGGTAGAAGTATGCATTATTCGGAGATTGATACACCGGCCCTTCTGATCGACAGGGAAAGGGTATGGGAGAACATTGAAGGAATGCAGGATTTTGCCGACAGGAATGGGGTGGCACTGAGGCCGCACACCAAGACCCACAAGATGTCGGCACTTGCAGGATGGCAGGTTGAAGCGGGCGCCCAGGGCATTACGGTAGCCAAGGTGGGGGAAGCTGAGGTGATGGCACAGGCGGGCCTCGATGACATATTCATCGCCAATCAGGTTGTCGGCAGCAAGAAGCTGGAACGCATAAGGCAGCTTTCCGGAACCATCGACATTTCATTCGGCATCGACAGCATCCATCATGTTGAGGAAGCAGACGCTGTGTTTAAGGGCAGCGGCCGAAAAGCACAGGTGGTCGTGGAAATTGAAGTGGGTGAAAAGCGTTCCGGCATCATCGAAGCGGATGATTTCAAGAAGCTGCTCGAAACGATAGGCAGGAGCGATAATGTACACTTCAGAGGAGTCTTCTCACACGATGGGCATACATACAAGGCGGAGGATGCTGAAGCCTGCAGGACACTCTATGAGGAAAGTGCCCACCGCACCCTCGGTTTTGCGCAGCTCGCCCGGGAGATGGACATGCCTCCCGAAGTCATCAGCATCGGCTCGACACCGCCCTTCATGCTGGGCTTCGACATTCCTGACGGCATTACTGAAATCAGGCCGGGCACCTATATCCTGATGGACGCCGGACAGTCGAATGTCATCGGTACGTATGCACATTGTGCTGCGTCAGTGCTGACGAGCGTCATCAGCAAACCGACACAGGCACGAGTCATTACGGATGTCGGCGCAAAAGGGTTGACCATGCAGACTAGGATAGCCGGAATCACACGTACCGAGGGACTCGGTCTCCTCAGGGAATATGAAGGGGTCCATATCGATTCCGTGTTCGATGAACATGCGATCATCTACGATGAAGCGTTCAACCGGAATGTGGCGGTCGGAGAGAGGGTGCGGATCATACCGAACCACATCTGTCCTGTATCGAACCTGTATGATACAGCCTGGCTGGTCTCAGGGGACGAAGTGCTTGAAGAGATCAGGGTCGATGCCAGGGGCAGACTCCAATAGGATGGACGCGGCGCTGAATATGGAGAAATGCATGAAAGGCGGCTGAATATTTCCATGGCAATCTTTGCCGTGGGTTTTTTATTTTCAAACAATTGAGTGTATAATGGCAGAAAAGGCGAATGGGGGTTGAACATGAAAATTGTGAAGCGGGATGAAATGCGCGCCATCGAACAGTTTGCGATGGATGAAGTGGGTATATCCGGTGCCGTACTCATGGAGATTGCCGGCAACCAGGTTGCAGAAGAGATCATCCGGTCATACCCGGACCAGTCGGTGCCGATCGTCATATTGATCGGCAGTGGAAATAACGGAGGGGATGGGTTCGTCATCGCCAGACGCCTGTCCGATGCAGGCTATACCCCGGCGCCCTGGCTGCTTGTGGACCCGGGAAAGCTGAAGGGCGATGCGTTGGTGCAATACCGGATACATACTGCGAGGGAGCTGCCGCTCCATTCCGTCGAAGAAGGGTTGGCGCATCTCGATGCAGCGCTTGCCTCATCTGATGTGATCGTCGATGCAATGCTTGGTACGGGTATATCCGGTGCGGTAAGGGCGCCGTTCGACCGTGTCATCGAGAGGGTCAACAGTCATGCAGCACATGTATATGCGGTGGACCTGCCATCGGGTCTCGACTGTGATACAGGGCGGGTGGAGAATGTGGCGGTGCGGGCGGACGAAACAATCACGTTCGCATTTCCGAAGCTCGGCTTCTTTACGCAGGATGGGCCTTCCGTCATCGGACGGCTTGCAGTGAAGGACATTTCAGTGCCGGGAACGCTGGCGGATAGGATCGGTATGAAGCTGCCCGAACTGGTCACGGAGCAGCTGGCTGTCCAGGCACTGCCCGGGAGACCGGAGTTTGGGCATAAGGGTACTTTCGGACATGCGCTGGTCATTGGCGGCTCCAGACCGTTTGTCGGTGCCCCACTCTATAGTGCCCATGCCGCATATAAGACGGGGGCCGGCCTCGTCACATTGGCGATACCGGAAGGCATCTACCCGGCCGTTGCCGGGCAGAACCAGCTGGCCCTCCTCCGGACCCTGCCGGAAGCTGACGGCCATTTCAGTGGTGCGGGTGTGGAGGCGGAACTGTTTGAGAAGGTCAATGCAGTGGCCATCGGACCGGGACTTGGAAGGTTTGATGGAGGAGAGGCATTCATCGAAGAGATCATCCGGCAGCTGGATGGTCAGCCGATCATCATAGATGCTGATGGACTGCATCATGTGAAGGACCGGCTTGAACTCCTGGCCCGATACGATGGGCCCGTCATCCTCACGCCGCACCCTGGCGAGATGGCCAATCTGACAGACCGGACGGTCGCTGATATTGAAGCCGACAGGATGGGTGTTGCGAAGGACTTTGCAGAAAAGTATCAGGTCAATTTCGTACTGAAGGGGCATCGGACGATCATCGCGACGCCTGAAAGGCTCTGGGTGAATCCGCATGGAAATGATGCGCTTGCAAAAGGGGGAAGCGGCGATGTCCTCACAGGAATGATCGCTGCCTTCCTGGCCCAGGGTGCCGAGGCAGCCGAAGCGATGCAGATTGCGGTATATCTGCATGCAACCGCTGGTGAAAGGGCGGCAGGCATTCATTCCCATTATGGCGTCACGCCCGGGGATGTCATTGAAGCGGCCAAAGGGATACTCAAGGAAATGGAGGAGAAGAAGTGAAGGAAAAGGCTTTGAGAAGCGGTAACGGCAACCTGTTCAAAAATGGCGTGGCCAAAGGTGGAAAACTCCACCTGACATCGAAATATATATATCATTTTCCGCACGCGATGAATCTGAACAACAAGAAATCGAAAATAGCACTCGAGGAAGTGGAGCATGTGAATCTCATCAGCCACCATATCATGAAGGTGCTCCCGGTCCCGAACGGACTGGAACTCGTCCTTAGAAGTGGAGAATCCATGCGTTTTGTCGTCAATGGCAGGAAGCGCTGGAAGCGTGATATCGAACAGGCACTGCGCAATGCACGACAGCATGTAACATAAAGGGCGAAAGGGGTATATTTATGGCAGAACAGGGATCATACAGTTTCAGGGGAATCGGGATGCTCATGCGGGTGGTTGCGGTCGTGACATCGAGTATCGCAACGATCATATCAACGGTGCTCCCGTTGGCGTTCGGGTACGATGTATCGAAGTCCAATCTATTTCTATTATTCATTCTGCTCGTGATCGGAGGGTTTCTCGTCCACGGTGTGCTCACCCATGTCTTCAATGACATCACAGATTTCCACTCCGGTACCGATCAGGAAAGTCCGGGACTGCTGTCAGGCGGCAGCCGTGTGCTGCAGACCGGCACCATGACCCTCGGCATGCTGAAGCGCATAGGTCTTATCGTGACGGCGATACTCGTGTTTGCTGCAGCATTGTTTTTCCTTTTCGGACAGATTGAGCTCGCGATCCTGTGCATGGTCGGGTTGTGGGGGGCGGCTACATATTCCCTTGCACCATTCAGGTTTGCATACCGCCCCTTCCTTGGCGAATGGCTGAGCCTGTTCCCCTCCCTTCTGCTGCTGGGGTTGGCAGCACCATGGATCATGCTGGATCACATCCCCGCCTGGGCCTGGCAGAATGCATTGATCAACGCAATCTGGTGCATGGCCTGGGTCATGATTCACCATGTGCCTGATATCCGAGCCGACCGCAGGGCGACACCTGTGAAGGAAACGAGTGTCGTATGGGCAGTGAAGCGGTTTGGAATGAACCGTGCAGGCCTGCCTGCATTGATTTATCTCCTCCTGGTCGGTCTGATCGCCTTTTTCATGATAGGGGACCGGCCGATCGGTGCCATCGGTACGCTGCTCATGCTCGGGTATGGCATCTATCTCGTGCTCAGGATGCGGGTACGGGATGTCGAACAGGTGACCGCCTACGAAAAAGTGCTCCTTCTGCTGGCGATGGTCACAGCGATATGGCTGGGCCTGTTTCCGGATATGTAAAAAACCACCCTGCAGGGTGGTTTTATTTTTTCTCCATCTCCTTGCGGCCGACGGAAATATAGAGGGCCACCCCGAGGATGATGATGGTTCCGATGATCTGATACCATCCCAGGTTGATATTAAGCCATAACACTGAACTCAGGACCGCCGAAGCTGGTTCGACAGTTCCGAGGACGCCACCTTCCTTTGAAGAGATGTGCTTCAGGCTGGTTATGTAAAGAAGGAAAGCGAGGGTCGTTCCAAAAAGGACGGAGAAGAGCAGTATGGTGATGAGCCCGACCGTCCAGTCGAAGCTGAAATCAAACTGCCAGATGGGATGGATGAAGTTCATCGCAATCCCCCCGATGAGCATCGAACCGCCGACGAGCTGGAGCGGGTGCAGACGGTACAGGAGCACTTGGGCATGCAGGGTGTAGTATGCGAGTGCAACACCCGATATCAGACCCCATATCAGGGCGGGAGGTGAGACGACCAGCCTTGAGAGGTCTCCATTTGTTGCAAGAAGCACAACGCCAGTGATGATGCCGAGAATGATGAAGGCGTCGGCGAACGTCCATTTTGCATATTTGCGGATGATCAGCCACAGGATGATGTAGATTGGACCCGTATACTGAAGCACCGTTGCAATGGCGGCATTGCCGTAACCGATTGCCGCCATAAATGAATACTGCACCATCGTCATGCCGAGGAGGCTATAGATGATCAGCATGCCAAGGGTGCGGCGGTCGAGCCGGACAGGCTGCTGTTTCCGTGAAAACAGCCAATATGCAAAAAGAAGGATGATGCCGCTCACCGTCAGGCGGAATGCCACATACCATTCCACAGTGACCGGCGTGTTCCTGAAAATATAGTCAGAAGCTGTACCTCCGACGCCCCATAATGTTGCACCGAGCAGTACAAAAATCAGGCCCCTGAGGTGCTTCGAATTCGATTCCATACTTGTGCCTCCCTTCTCTATTATTAAAAGGATAGTCCAGGGCATCAAAAAATACAATGCCCATTTATTAGTTGGGTGTACGAGGGAATGATATAATCGGGATGATAAAGGAATATTGGAGGAGAGAAGATGCCGCTCGAACATTGGTATGATCAGGCAATGACAGCAGAAGTCTATATAGAAGATATGGAAAAGCACAGGGAGAACCTGCAGAAGGTATACGATGAATTCCAGGTTCCGGATGACGAAAACTTTTTCAGGCAGCTGGAAAACCGGAAACTCCGGGTCATCGTCCTTACCGAGGACTGGTGCGGTGATGCCATGATGAACATCCCGATACTGCTGCACCTGGCCGAAAAGAGCCACATGGAAGTACGTATGTTGCTGAGGGACAGCAATCTCGAACTGATGGATCAGTATTTGACGAACGGCAGATCCCGTTCGATCCCCATCTTCATCTTCATTGATGAAGACGGGGAAGAAGTCGCGCACTGGGGCCCGCGTTCAGAAACGGTGCAGACAGCAGTCGACCAGCTGATGGCCGGGTTGCCGGAAAAGGATGCGCCGGAATACGATGCCCAGTTCAAGGAAGCCATCCAGACGCTGACTTCGCGCTTTATTAGTGATGAGACATTCTGGCAGGCCACATACGAAAGCATAAAAGAGACCCTCGGGGAAAAGCTGTAGTCATGAAAAGAGGTTTGATGTATGAAGAATAGGGTGACAACATATGTGATTGCAGGAGGTCTGCTCGGTTTGTTTGTAGAAGGAGTAATGACCGGTGTCATTGCGGGCGCCGTCACATTATCGCAGTACGCTATGGAGAAGTTACAGAAGATAGCAGGTAGAAAGGTGCACATTTGTGCACCTTTTTTTGTCCAATTCACCATCGCAGCCAGAACGACGGCGAGTTGCGGGCTTAATTCACCATCGCAGCCAGAACGACGGCGAGTTGGAGGTTTAATTCACCGTCGCAACCAAAACGACGGCAAGTTAGAGACTTAACTCACCATCGCAGGCGGAACGAGGGCGAGTTGCGGGCTTAATTCACCATCGCAGGCGGAACGAGGGCGAGTTGCGGGTTTAATTCACCATCGCAGGCGGAACGAGGGCGAGTTGCGGGCTTAATTCACCGTCGCAGGCGGAACGATGGCGAGTTGGAGGTTTAATTCACCGTCGCAACCAGAACGACGGCGAGTTGGAGGTTTAATTCACCGTCGCAACCAGAACGACGGCGAGTTAAACACCCTCCACCACCCATCCGCCCCATAAAAATAAAAAATCCGCCTCCAACCGGAAGCGGATTCGAAATCTATTTTGTTTTATACTGAAGACCGATGAACTGCATCTTCTGGTTGAACAGTTTCGGATAGGCCATATATCCGACCATGACGGAGGACATGGCTGCGGTGGTCAGTATGAGGAACAGGATCAGCAGCTGGTACATGACGGCTTCCATCGGATCGGCGCCGCCGATGATGAGGCCGCTCATCATGCCCGGCAACTGGACGAGCCCCATGGTCTTCTGGGCTTCTATCGTCGGAATCATGCTGGTCTGGATTGCAGACTTCAGACTCTTGTCGATGGCGACTTTTGGCTGGCCGCCCATGGACAGGATGAGTTCGATGGTTTCATCACTGCGGTCGACCTCATCCTTGAATTTGTTGAGGAAGAGCAGGGACAGCACCATACAGTTGCCGATGACCATGCCGCTGATCGGGATGACTTCTTCCGGAGCGAAAGGGATGATGCCGAAACTCAGCATGATACCCATCGTCACCGTTTCGACAACGATGAGGGTAAGGACGATCATCCAGGTGATGCCCGGAATGCCGTCCCCCTTCTTGATGATGTTCTGTGTGGCAGCGGCGATCATGAGCATGATCATCAGTATGATGAAGATCGGACTGTCGCTTTCGAAGACGAAGGTGAGGATGTATCCGATGATCAGCAGCTGTATAATCGAACGGATGGTGGCGATGATGATATCCTTTTCAAGTCCGAGTTTGAGCACGATCGCCAAGCCGAGCGGGATGGCGATGAATATCAGGGACAGTGCAAGCTGTGCATAACTCAAAGTTCTTCCCCCTCCACAAATTTTCTGATGAGCGGATTATCCGACTGGTCGATGAAGGAGGCGTCCCCGAATTCGATCAGCTCTCCACTTCTGAGGAACCACATGTCATCGCTGACCCGGCGTGCCTGATCGAGGTCGTGGGTGATCCAGATGACGGTGACATTATTTTCGCGCTGCAGGCGGATGATCAGCCGTTCGACCTCCTTCACCATCCGGTAGTCGAGGCTCGCAGTGATCTCATCGAGGAGCAGGACCTCGGGGCGGTTGACGAGCGTGCGTGCGATGGAGATGCGGCTCTTCTCCCCGCCGGAAAGTGACTTTACATTCTGATCGAGCGGGATGCCGCCGAGGTCGACACGTTCGAGGCACTCGAGGGCATGCGCCTCATCGATTGTCTCACCGAAGATGGCTTTTGGAAGGTTGAGGTTGTCATAGACGGTGCCGCCGATCATTGGTGCACTCTGGAAGGCCATGCCGATGCGCTTCCTCAATTCGATCATATCCATATCAGCAATGTTCTCGCCCCTGAAGAATATCTCTCCGGAATCGGGCGACAGCAGACCGTTGATGTGCTTCAGGCATGTGGTCTTTCCTGCACCACTGGGTCCGACGAAGGTTGTGATGCGCCCCTCGTTAAAGTGGCCGGTAATATTATGTAGAATGTCATTGTGGCTGACGTTTTTGAATTCTATTATAGTCATGGGAATGTGCTCCTTATACATTAGAGTGGCAGGGATGGTTCTTCAATGGCAGGAATGATGCAGCCATGCACCTGCATGGCTGTTTCCTGCATTGGGGGTGGGGTCAGTGATGGTCTGATTCTTCCTCCATGGCGATCTCTTTCGTCGCCTGTCTGGTTCCTTGGGGATGGTGTGCCGGGCCGTAGATTGAATAGAGCTTCATCGGTTCATCGCCGACAGTCATCACATTGTGGAACTTGCCTTTTGGAATCAGGATGACCTCATCCGGGCCGACTTCCTTTTCAAAAGTGATTTCATCTTCGGAATCCCCCATGATCACCTTGCCGTGTCCAGCTTCGAGGCGCAGGAACTGGTCGTGCCCTTCATGGACCTCCCCACCGATGTCCCCGCCGGGCGGAATGGACATGAGCGTAATCTGGATTTCCTCACCCGTCCATAGTGCAACGCGGTAATCTTCGTTCTGCAGTGTAGCGTCGTCGATGTTGATTACAAATGGGTCGTTTCCATAGTCCTTCAGATCAAGAACCATTGGAGTCATCTCCTTAAGATGCTTTTATTATTTATATATGAATATAAACAACCATAATCGCTGCGTTTTCAACTACCATCTTATATCAACTTCCCGTCATCGACAAAAGAGATGCTCATATTATTTATAATAATTATAAATAAACTATAACATAGATTGTAATTATTATAAATAATATATTTGGCGTAGCATCTCTGATGGGGACTTTATACAAATGGCAGACCGAATTATGTTACAATAAATTAAGGTGATTTCTATGATCTATATTGGATTGACAGGTTGGGGCGATCACGACGATCTGTATACCGACCTTGTAAATAAGAAGGATAAGCTGCAGGCCTATGCCTCCCATTTCCCCATCGTTGAATTGGATGCGACATACTATGCGATTCAGCGTACTTCAACGGTTGAAAAATGGTGCAATGAAACGCCGGGCAAGTTCAAGTTTGTCGTCAAGGCACACCAGTATATGACGGGGCACAGCGACTACCGCGACCACTACGACTCCATCAGGGATGTCTTCAGCGCATTCCGGGATATGCTGCGCCCGATGGAACAGGCTGGAAAGCTCGGATTCGTCCTGCTGCAGTTCCCCCCATGGTTCGATTGTACACATAAGAATATACGCTATGTAAAGTATGCGAAGGAACAGCTTGAACCATATAAGGTGGCGGTAGAGTTCAGAAACCAGACATGGTTCGAGACGCGCTACCGGGAGGAGACATTGTCATTCCTCGACGCCAACGGCATGATCCACAGCATCTGTGATGAACCGCAGGCCGGCATCGGCAGCATCCCATTCGTCAACCGGGTGACGGACCGGACGGCATTCATCAGGCTGCATGGGCGCAACGTCCACGGCTGGACACAGAAGGACCGCAGCAGCCAGGAATGGCGGACCGTCAGGTATCTTTACGACTACAACGAAGAAGAATTGGAATGGCTGAAGCGGCAGGTCGAAATCCTCAAGCACAAGACGAAGGACATCTACATCGTGTTCAACAACAATTCCGGCGGCCATGCCGCAGGAAATGCACAGGATTTCATGTCAATGATGGATATACGGTATGAAGGGCTTTCCCCGAAACAGTTGAAGCTGTTCTAGCAGTAAGGGGGAAGAAGATTTCTGATGCACAATTACAGCCAGGATCTCCTGGTCTTTCAAAGGAGCCACGCTTATGGAATTTATCATTCTTATATTGATCGGGCTTGCCGCTTCTGCCCTTGGCGCACTCGTTGGTATCGGCGGCGGGGTAATCATCGTTCCGCTGCTCATATTCTTCGGCATCAACATGGGGATCCTGGACCGCATCACACCGCAGAGTGCAGTCGGCACTTCGAGCATCATCCTGATCGTCATCGGATTGTCGGCGATGATCTCCTACGGACGAAGCAACCAGGTGGACTGGAAGAATGGCCGGCTCTTCCTGCTCGGCATCATGCCCGGGGCTTTCATCGGGTCGTATGCCAGCCGTCTCTTCACCATAGACAGCTTCAATCTGTACTTCGGCATATTCCTCATATTCCTGAGCACCCTGCTCATCGTGAGGGACAGGATAAAACCCATTTCCATCTTTCAGGATGAACGGTATATGGAACCCCACGTGGACAACATGGGGGAGGTCCACCACTATGGATTTCCGGCCTATATCGCCGTCATCTCGACATTTGTGGTGGGCTTCTTCACCGGGCTTTTCGGCATTGGCGGTGGTGCACTGATGACGCCGCTGATGCTGCTCGTCTTCCGTATGCCGGCGACGATCGCCATCGGCACCAGCATGATGATGGTCTTCTTTTCCGGCTCGGCTGCTGCAGCCGGACACATACTGCAGGGTAATGTGGACTTCTGGTACGCGGTCTTCATCGTTCCCGCCGCATTCATCGGGGCCAAAATCGGCGTAATGGCCAACCACCGCTTCAATTCCGATTCGCTCGTTGTCGTGCTGCGCACAGTCCTTCTGCTGCTCGGCGTATATATGATTCTACAGACCATCATTTAGAGGTGATTGGATGGAAGTGAAGCTTTTTCATACAAATGACATACATAGTCATCTGTACAACTATTTGAAGATAAAGGATTTTCTCGACAACAAGAAACGGCAGTACAAGCAGGATATGGTGTATGTCGACCTTGGAGACCACGCGGACCGCTCCCATCCCTATACCGAGGCGACACTCGGCAAGGGCAATGTGGAGATCCTCAACGAAGCCGGATGCGATATTGCTACAATCGGCAACAACGAAGGGATCACCCTCCAGAAGGAGGACCTGAAGACACTGTACGACGACGCGGATTTCGATGTCATCTGTGCCAACCTTCGTGAGGTGGGGAGCACCTCCCCATACTTCAAACCGTATGTCATCAAGGAGATCAATGGCATCAAATTCGGTTTCATCGCCGCAACGGTCGAATTTACGCCCTTCTACAAGGCGTTGGGCTGGGAAGTGTCGGAGGCTTTCGAGTGGATTTTGAAAGCCATCACGGAGATCAATACAGAGGTCGACTGCATCGTCATGATGAGCCATCTCGGACGCTATGATGATGAATCCCTCGCAATGATGTTTCCTGAGATAGATGTCATATTGAGTTCACATACACACCATTATTTCGAAGAGGGTGAGTGGATCGGCGATACGCTGCTTGCCGCTGCCGGAAGATTCGGGGATTTTGTGGGGGAGGTGACGCTGGAGTTTGAAGGGCGCACACTCATCCGCAAGCATGCCCGGCTCTACGACACCGATCTGCTGTCGAGCAGTGACGACCATTATTATGAAATCGGCCGGGACATGATGTCGACGGTCGTCAAGGAAGAGGCGCCGCCGATCGAACGGACCCTCTATTCCACCAGCCGGTTCATCATGGCATTGGCCCGCATGCTCAGGCTGTTCACGGACAGTGATGCGAGCCTGCTCCATACGGGGCTCATTGCGAAGTCCTTCGAGGGCGGGACCTTGACGGAATATGATCTGCATAAGGTGCTGCCGCACGCGATCAACACGGTCCAGATCGAATTGACCGGACGTGAGCTGAAGGAAGTGTTCAATCAGGCGTCGAAGCATGAGTTCAAGGATGACATCATCCGGGGGCTCGGCTTCCGCGGTGATATATTCGGCTGCTTCGTCACGGACAATATCGGCTATATCCAGTCGGAACGCGAATACTACATCAATGGTGAACGGATCGATGACCGCCGGCACTATAAGCTCGGCACACTGGACATGTATACATTCGGCAGGATATTCCCGCAGTTCAGATATTCGAAGAAGGTCTATAAGATGCCCGAGTTCCTGAGGGAAATCGTCAAGATGTACCGCACGGAATTATAGTTGAAAAGTATGCAGTTTATGCTATAATATTCTATGACAATTGAAGAACGGAAAGTAGAGGTCGCAACGGCCATGAGTACAGGAGGGAGCAGGCATGCTTTGAACTCCTGGAAAGGGGCAGTTGCCGAAGGGTGCATCCGGCGGGGTGACATCCTGGGATCAGGTCGAAGAGTCCTGATACTGTCATTACGATGATGCGCTACATATTGGTGATTGACGTCACGGTGGCTGATTCTGTAATGCTGCTGTGACGTCTTTTTTATGATCTAAATAGTTTTTTCAGGAGGATATATATGGAAAGTATATTGAACTGGGAGTACATCTCCCTCATCCCGCCGCTCCTTACGCTGCTGCTTGTGGTGCTGACGCGCAAAGTGGGCATCAGCCTCGGTGTCGGCATCCTCACTTCGGCGTTTGTCGTTGCGGGTGCGGATATAATGGAGACATTGCGGATGATATGGAACAGCTTCGCAATCATCTTCGTCGATGGGGGCGCCATCAATACGTGGAATGCCTTCATCCTCATCTTCCTCAGTCTGCTCGGCATCATGACTGCATTCATCAATATGTCGGGCGGGGCAAGGGCCTTCACGGCCTGGGCACTGACGAAGGTGAAATCCCGGAAGGGTGCCAACATGGCTACTGCACTGCTCGGCATCATCGTCTTCATCGATGACTACTTCAGTGCGTTGATCGTGGGCCAGGTGGCAAAGCCCCTGACGGACAAATACAATGTCTCCCGTGCCAAACTTGCTTATCTGATCGATACGACGGCATCTCCGATTTCCGTCATTGCCCCGATTTCAAGCTGGGGCGCCGGCATCATGGGGCTTGTGGCCCCGCTGATTGCCGCAGCGGGCATGGTGGCAGTGACGCCATTCCAGGCATTCGTCTATATGATACCGATGAACTTCTATGTGCTGACTGCAGTGGCGATGATGTTCATCGTCATCCTTACACGCTTCGACATCGGAGCGATGCGGAAGCATGAATCCCTCGCAATCAATGATGGACAGGTGGTCGGGGACACGCGTGAGGTACCTGGTGAGACGGATGAGGAACTGCCCGTCCATCAGCAGGGGTCTGCCAAGGCGCTGATCGTGCCGATCCTGGGACTCGCCTTTACGGTCATCATAGCGATGTTCGTCACAGGTGCAGCCACAGGCGGTTCCATGGATATCTTCAGCATCTTCGAAAATACGCTCGTTACCCACTCCCTCGTCATCGGGGGCATCGTCGGACTGTCGCTGAGCCTATTTTACTTCTTCAGGTACACACGCAGCGACAATGCCTTCGGCAAAACGGAGATATGGCTCGGTGTGAAGACCGGTTTCATGGCCATGTTCCCGGCGATACTCGTGCTGACGCTGGCATGGATGATCGGTGACCTGATCGGCCAACTCGGCACCGGCGAACTGCTTGGTTCCATGGTCGAAAGTTCGAATATGCCGACAGGCATCCTGCTTGCGGTCGTCTTTGCGGTCGCCTGTCTGATGGCGCTGGCCACGGGGACGAGCTGGGGATCGTTCGGCATCCTCATCCCGATTACAGGTGAAATCATGATTTCACTCGATGCGACGGATCTGCTGCTGCCGAGCATCGCAGCAGTGCTCGCAGGTGCAGTGTTCGGTGACCATTGTTCACCGATATCCGACTCGACGATCCTCTCCTCGACAGGTGCAGGCTGCAACCACATCGTCCATGTAATGACGCAGTTGCCATATGCGATCGGCTCCGCGATGATCGCGCTGGCCGGGTATCTGGTGCTTGGTCTGACATCAAGCCTTCCGCTTGCCCTTCTGACACTGCTGGTGCTCCTCATCATCGTTGTGGTCGTCTCCAAAGTCGTCCATACACCGATCGCCAAGGAGAGCGCAGGATCATAGAGCATATCAGCCCCCACCCGCGTGTGGGGGCTTCTTTAATGTGCTGGAGCCATAACGAAGAATTTTTTGTTTTTGCCACTTTATTCGAATAATTATGATAACATGAACATGATATTGATTTCATTAAGGAGGGCATTGTAAATTGGCTACAAAAAATGAAGAGATCCTGAGGAAGCCGGATTGGCTGAAGATCAAGCTGAACACGAACAAAAACTATACTGGTCTGAAGAAGATGATGCGTGAGAAGAACCTACATACAGTATGTGAAGAGGCGAAATGTCCAAACATACACGAATGCTGGGCGGAGCGCCGTACAGCCACCTTCATGATTTTGGGTGCGATATGCACACGTGCCTGCCGGTTCTGTGCAGTCAAGACGGGGCTGCCGAATGAACTTGACTGGGACGAGCCGAACCGCGTCGCAGAATCCGTGAAATTGATGAACCTTAAGCACGTCGTCATCACCGCGGTCGCAAGGGATGACCTGAAGGATGGCGGTTCCAGGGTATACGCGGAGACGGTGAGGAAAGTCCGCGAGGAGAATCCATTTACTACAATAGAAGTATTGCCATCGGATATGGGTGGGGAGTATGATAACCTCAGGACACTGATGGATGCGAAGCCGGATATACTGAACCATAACATCGAGACGGTCGAGCGCCTGACGCCGAGGGTCCGTGCGAAGGCAAAGTATCACCGGACGCTTGAACTGCTCAGGCGTTCCAAGGAGATGTATCCGGACATCCCGACGAAATCAAGCATCATGGTCGGTCTCGGTGAGACGGTAGAGGAGCTCCACCAGACGATGGACGACCTCCGTGCGAATGACGTCGACATATTGACGATCGGCCAGTACCTTCAGCCTTCAAGGAAGCACCTCAAAGTGCAGAAGTACTATACGCCGCTTGAATTCGGCAAGCTCAGGAAAGTGGCCATGGAAAAGGGATTCAAGCACTGTGAAGCGGGACCGATGGTGCGTTCGAGCTATCATGCCGACGAGCAGGTGAATGAAGCTGCCAAGGCGAGGCAGGCCAAAGGTGATGAACTATTGAAAGGTGAGTAAGTACTATGATTACGATAGATCATATGCATTTTGAACTGGTGGAAGATTACCGGGATGCTTTTGATGAAGAACAATTTAAGAAGAAGTACAGTGAAGTGCTGAATAAATATGATTATATCGTTGGGGACATCGGCTATGAGAAACTCAGGCTGACCGGCTTCTACCGGGACGGCAAATCGAAGGTGGAGCGCGACAAGAAATACAGCGCGATACAGGATTACCTCTATGAGTACTGCAATTTCGGATGCGCCTACTTCGTACTGCGCAAAATACCGAAATCGGAAATGAAGGCCGGACAGGAAGCGGAGGCAGAAAGTTCCAGAACCGAAACTTCATCGGATGAACAGGGCCGAGCGGCCAGCAGGCCGGAACCAAAGAAAAACAAGACACTCGCCGCCCACCAGCCTGTGGATGGGAAATGAAAAAAGCCTGCTTCCCCATCAGGGGAGCAGGCTTGATTCTTATATGGAGCTGTACTTTCGTCAGACGATGACCTCAGAGAGGAACGCCTCCACTTCCGAAGCTTCATCATCGGTGTATCCGAGTATATGGGCGATGTATCCCTCCTCTTCGAGATCATCCGGGCCGATGATGCCGAAGCGGTTGCCCTGTGTATTCAGTACCAGACTTTTGCCGAAATAGCGGGCCGTCTGGATGATGGCGAGGTCGTACCGCCCATGGTCACCGACGAAACTGACATAGCGTGTATAGGTGTCTTCTGATTCATCATATAGAAAGAAGTCGATCAAAGGGGTCCCCTCCAGTTCAAGTATACTGGAATTATGCTATCATATTATTGTAAGAGTTACAAAAGAACGATTATGGGAGTGTCGCTGGATGTATTTTGTAGATAAGGATATACTGCTTGAAAGATTGGACTATATAGAAGGGCTCACAGCCGGGTTCGACAGGGCCGAAGGGCTTGCGCTCGAGCGCACATGCCATATGCTGATCGAAGCGGTGGTGGATGTCGGCAACATGATCATCGATGCATTCATCCTGAGGGATCCGGGGAGTTACCAGGACGTCATGGACATCATGGAGAATGAAGGTGTGATCCCGTCGGATGACAACCGCCATTTCAGCGAAACATTCACATGGCGCAGCGAGCTTACGCGTAATTATACAAAGCTCGACCACGAGGCGATGAAGAAGGAATTCCAGGCGCACTTGGCGGCGTACAAGGATTTCAAGGGGAACGTCTTTGCCTTCTTTGAAAATGAGGGGCAGACCATCACCGCATTCAAGGGAGACCAGCATGAAGTATGAAGGGTATCTCATCGACCTTGACGGGACGATGTACAACGGTAACACGGTCATAGACGGGGCCATCGATTTCATCGACAGGCTCAACAGGAACGGCATGCCCTATGTATTCCTGACCAACAATGCGACGAAGACCCAGCAGGAGGCGGCCCAGAAGCTGATCGACATGGGATTCGACATCCATCCGGAAACCCTCTACACTTCAGCGATGGCGACAGCCGCCTATCTTGAGAATGAACAGCCCGGTGCACGCATTCATGTCATCGGTTCAGAAAGCTTGAAGTCGACACTCGCAGAGTCGGGGTTCATACTGGCGGATGATGATGTGGATTATGTGGTTATGGGGCTCGACAGGGAAATCAATTATGACAAACTGTCCCGCGGTGCCCTGTTGATTGCGGAAGGGGCGAAGCTGATCTCCACAAACCCGGACCGGAAGTTTCCGACGGAAGCAGGCCTTGTGCCGGGAAACGGTTCCCTGGTGTCGGTACTCGTCAGTACGACCGGGATAGAGCCGATTGTAATCGGAAAGCCTGAGGGGATCATACTGGAGGCGGCAGTCTCTACGCTCGGGCTGCCGAAGGATAGGGTGCTGCTCGTCGGGGATAATTATGACACGGATATACGCACCGGCCTCGACAACGGGGTGCACACCCTTCACGTCAATACGGGGGTCACATCGGCCGAGGAAGTGAAGAAACAGGAAAGACAGCCTGAATATATGATCGATCACCTGAAGGAATGGAGTGTAATGTAAATGAAGAAGATTGTGATCACCAGAAAGATCAACCCGAACATGATTGAAAAACTTAAGAAGGATTTTGAAGTGGTTGTATGGAACGAAGATGAGCAGCCGATGCCGCGCGAACGTTTCCTCGAAGAGACGAAAGATGCCCACGGCGTGATGACCATGCTCAGCGACAAGGTCGACCGCGAGATGCTGGAAAATGCCGAGAAACTCAAGGTGGTGGCGAACCTGGCGGTCGGTTTCGACAATATCGACCTGGAGGCGGCCAGAGCCAATGAGGTCGTCATTACGAACACGCCGGATGTGCTGACGGAAACGACTGCCGAACTGGCATTCACGCTCATGCTGACGGCCGCACGCCGTGTACTGGAGGCGAACCGTGAGCTGATGGCAGGGGAATGGTCCGGCTGGAGCCCCTACCATATGGCAGGCACGGATGTTTTCGGCAAGACGGTCGGCATATTCGGCATGGGCTCGATCGGCGCGGCATTCGCCAGACGCCTCTCGGGATTCCGTGCGAAGGTACTCTACCATAACCGCAGCCGCTCTGAAGTCGGCGAGTCCATGGGTGCGGAACTGGTCTCATTCGAAGATCTTCTGGCTGAGTCGGACTTTGTATTATGTGCTGCACCCCTGACCGGCGAGACGAAGCACCGCTTTGACAAGGAGGCATTCAGCCAGATGAAGGAGAGCGCCTATTTCATCAATATCGGCCGCGGTGCCCATGTGGTGGAGGAGGACCTTGCAGAAGCGGTCAGGAATGGGGACATCAAAGGGGCTGCCCTCGACGTTTATGAGAATGAACCGATCGGACGGGATCATCCTTTCATCGGCATCGAGAACATGACACTGCTTCCGCACATCGGCAGCGCATCTGTGGATACAAGGAACAACATGATGAATCTTTGCGTCAATAACATCATGGAAGTGCTGAACGGCGGCAAACCGATTACACCGGTCCAATAGGGAAGGCGTCCCTATGGGCCGTCTTCACCGCTTATTGTCAACCTATAAAAATAAAAGGTTAACATAGGGTTCCGTTAGTGATATGATGGTAGACATAAAGGAAAGAGGTGGTTTTATGTCAACGAAACATCTTCTCTACGTTGCCCTGTTTGCAGCCTTCATTGCAATCGGTGCACAGATCCGTCTGCCCATCGGTCCGGTACCGGTGACGATGCAGGTGCCGATGGTCCTCCTTGCCGGTCTGATGCTCGGGCCGAAACTCGGTGCGCTGAGTACGCTCGTCTATATGCTGATGGGCCTCGTCGGGCTTCCCGTCTTTGCCGGGGGAGGCGGCATCGGATCGCTTGTTTCACCATCCTTCGGCTTCATCGTCGGCTACATACCTGCGGCCTGGCTTGCCGGATTCGGTGCCGCTCACAAGTCCTCGTCTGCCCGGGCGATCAGCTTTGCACTCGCTGCAACGGCTGTCATCTTCCTGTTCGGCTTCCTGTACTTCATCTTCATCATGAATGTGGTACTCGACACGCCGATGAGTGCTGTTGCTGCCTTCAAGGTGGCGATACTTCCATTCATACTGAAGGATGTGGCTGTGGCTGTACTGACGAGCATGTTTGCCCGTATGCTCCATACACGCGGACTCCACCTGGCGAATGGGTGATGAAAAATGCCACTGGAAAATGCTTCCCAGTGGCAAAAATCATGCTTCCTTTTCGATTGTCTTCTGTATCGGCTTGAGCCGGACATGGCCGTCCTGGACGACTTCGTCGTTTACGGTGACGAGCGGATAGAACAGTTCATCGTCATTGATGCGTTCGATGAGGCTCTCGTCATAATCCGACAGGTTATCCTCATGGTCGATGTCGATATAATTGAACTTGAGCTCGTGGTCTGGATACTTCCTTGACAATACGGCTTCAAGCCATTCGTACGTATCTTTGGAACCTGGTGCATTGACGCAGCTTGCACATACGACATCACGGCCGTATACATTGATTGCGTATTTCATAAAGTAACATCCGCCTTTCAGATGATGGATTTTTTATTCCATATCCATTATAATATACATATAATCATTTGCGTATGAAATAAGAGGGAGTGAATTTCATGACTACTGGACAAGATACGATGTTTGAACAAGTCGATGAAGTATTGGATAAATTGCGTCCGTTCCTGTTGAGGGATGGCGGGGACTGCGAGCTTGTGGATGTGGAAGACGGCATTGTGAAGCTGCGTCTTCTCGGAGCTTGCGGCACATGCCCAAGTTCAACAATCACACTAAAGGCAGGAATCGAACGTGCACTGCTTGAAGAAGTACCTGGATTTGTGGAAGTGGAACAGGTATTCTGATACATCCAAATGGACAGCCCCCGCATCGCGGGGGCTGTTTGTTAATTGTTGCCCAGTTTGTACATCCACAGCACACCGCTTTTCAGCATGCGTGCAATACGGCCTGTGACCGTCCGTTCCTTGAGGTAGGCGAACCCTTCCTTGGAGCCGAGTGATCCGAGGATCCCCTGCATTTTGATGTCCGCCATCTGTTCCGGAAGCGGCTTGCCTTTGAGGATATCCTCGATGACTTCCGCGATCTGTTCAGCTTGCCCTTCTGCGACCTGAGCGGATGGTGCGTGCTTGAGTGCTGCCGAATCGCCGACCACATAGACGTTTTCGTGTCCCGGTACCTGATGGTATTGGTTGAGGACGACGCGTCCGCCGGGGCCGAATTCAACGGGCAGGTTGCGTACGACCTCCACCGGCTGTACGCCTGCTGTCCAGATGGCCATGTCCAGATTGTGCGATTCATTGTTGTTGTAGACCTTGTCGGCTTCGACCTTTACGATGTTCGAGTTCGGGATGACTTCGACGTCGTTGTCATCGAACCACCTTTTGACGTAGGCACTGAGCCGTGCCGGATACATCGGCAGGATGCGGTCTCCGCGGTCGAACAGCTTGATGTGGAGGTCTTCGCGTGCCTCGCGCAGCTCACTGGCCACTTCGATGCCGCTCAGGCCTGCACCCACGATGCCGACTGTGGAGCCGGGTTTGAGGTCCCCGATGCTCTCGTATGTAGCGCGCGATTCCCGGAGTGACTGGATACTGTATGTATGTTCCTCAGCACCCGGCACGCCATGGTATTTATCCTCGCAGCCGAGGCCAATGACGAGCATATCATAGTCCAGCGCCTGGTTCTCGAGGATGACCCTGTTTCTGTCGATGTCGATTTCCGAAACCGTGTCAAAGACGATATTGACCCTGTCGTCGTCGGGGAAGTCGACCCGGACGTTCTTTTCACTTTTCGTCCCTGCAGCCAGGGCGTAGTATTCAGTTTTCATCCCGTGGAAAGGATTCTTATCCACGAGGGTGATGGTGTAACCGGAGGGCAGTTTTGGAAGGATGCGCTGAATGAATCGCATATTTCCATAACCGCCTCCAAGACATACGATAGTATTCATAGTCAGTACCGCCTTGTATTAAAATTCTATTATTTATATTATAATATTTAACGCGATAAACTACAATGAAAGTCGGCAATAATACCGAGAAAGAGGGAGTGCAATGTTTACCCTTGTCGAGTTCTGTTCATCAAACATGCTGAAGGGCACCGAAGAGGTGTACCGGACACTGGACGACGATCCCGAAATCGATGTGCTGGACTATGGCTGCCTGAACAACTGCGGATTATGCAGCAAAGCATTCTTCGTACTTGTGGACGGCGAGATAGTCAGTGCCATGACACCGGAGAAGCTCCTTGAGAAGATATATAAGAGGATAGACAGGAACAAGCGGGAAATGGAAGAATGGACCGAGGATTTGAGTTAGACGTCCGTTTGCTCTATAATTGGAATTACTAAAAATCAACGAGGGGTGATTATGTGTCTCACGTAACTCTGACGGAAAGCGCCGCCTACGAAGTGAAGGACATGCTTGAGAAGAACGAGATGGAAGATGGCTACCTGAGGTTCAAAGTCCAGGGTGGAGGCTGCACCGGTCTGACATACGGGATGGCAGCTGAAATCGAACAGGCGGACAACGATGAAGTCTACGAATTCCATGGTGTTAAAGTACTAGTCGACAAGAAGGATATCCCCGTCATAGACGGTACTGTGATCGACTTCAAACAGTCCCTGATGGGCGGCGGTTTTACCATAGACAATCCGAACGCGACGCTCGCCTGTGGATGCGGCTCTTCATTCAGGACTAAAGAAGTCGCCGGCCAACCGGAAGATTGCTAAAGAATCATCCAAACCGCTTGAAATATGTGAAGAAAATCGCTAATATTATAGGAGATTAATATTAGCGGTTTTAATTATGCCCAAATTCAGGTGCAGTATAAAAAAATGGAGAGAAAAGGTGACGTTATAATGAGTTTTGAGAGAAAGAAAATTTTGGTGCTGGGTGCAGGGTATGCCGGATTGCAGACTGTATCCAAACTTCAGAAATTGTTGTCTCATCAAGATGCCGATATCACACTCATCAATAAGAATGAGTACCACTATGAAGCTACGTGGCTGCATGAAACGGCTGCAGGAACAATCGACTGGGAAGAGGGCGTATACCCGATCAACAAGGTGGTCGATGCACAGAAGGTGGTTTTCGTACCGGCTGAGGTTACTGCCATCCATAAGGATGAACAGCGTGTGGAAACGACTCAGGGCACATTTGAATATGACATCCTTGTCGTAGCGCTTGGCTTCGAAAGTGAAACTTTCGGCATCGAGGGCATGGAAGTGCATGCGCATTCAATCGTCAACCCGGAGACTGCTACAGCAGCACGCAAGGAGATCGAACGGAACTTTGCAAACTACAGGCAATCCAATGATCCGAAGGATATTTCCATCCTTATCGGTGGTGCAGGATTTACAGGCATAGAGTATCTGGGCGAACTTGTCGAAAGCGTACCGGAGCTTTGTGAAAAGCATGGCATCGACTACAACAAAGTGAACATCACATGTGTGGAAGCAGCGCCTAAAATGCTGCCGATGTTCCCTGAAAACCTGGTCGAATATGCTGTTGATTTCCTTAAAGACCGCGGTGTCAAATTCATGGTCGATACCCCGATCGTCGCAGCGAATGAAGATGGCTTCGTTGTGGAAGTGGATGGTGAGAAGCAGCAGATTGAAGCGAACAACGTCATCTGGACTGCAGGTGTACGCGGAAGCAGCCTGATGGAGGAATCCTTCGATGGTGTCAAACGCGGACGCATCGTTGTAGGTCCGGATCTCCGCATCGAAGGATACGATAACATCTATGCCATCGGCGACGTCGCTGCAGTAATGAATGGGGAAACTGAACGTCCATGGCCGACGACTGCCCAGATTGCAATGCAGCTTGGTGAGCATACAGCGAAGAACATCGAGCTTTCACTCAAAGGGGAACGGCTCGAGGAGTTCTCCTACAATGATAGGGGTACCGTCTGTTCACTTGGATCCAAAGATGGAATCGGACTCGTCATGGGCCGTGAAATCAAAGGCAAGAAGGCAGCATTCATGAAGCGTGTCATCGATTCGAGGGCAATATACAAAATCGGTGGGCCACTGCTTGCCTATTCTAAAGGAAAACTGTTCTGATACAACTGATATGACAGGCATGGGTATTGCTTTAATGCCCGTGCCTTTTTTCATGTGGAGGGTAACAAATAATGTCAATAATACAACTTGCAATATCCATGCTGCTGTTCTTCGTCCTATTCTATGGAATCAGCTTCATACTGAATATGATTCTGAAAATGACATGGCTGATGGTGGGCGTCTATCCCTTCATCGTCCTGATCATCGTGGACGGCATCTCAACAGCGGAATATTTTACAAATACATCTGAAGCCTTCAGCGCCCTTGGGGAGAGGCTTGTGAATCTGCATCCGGCGGATATGCTGATGCTTGGGAGCGGGCTCGTCGGGACGATACTTGCCGGTATGACTATCCGCTACTTGCGCAAAGCCGGGTATCAGATGTTCTAGGAGGATAAATGATGGAATTTCAATATCGCGACAAATATGTCGCAACAGAGGAACCGATCATCATCGGGCTGCCGCATGAGCCGGCCCGTATGGAGAATTATGAAGAAGTGGACACGCTGCTTGGCGGCCAGATGGATGCCATCATCAAGGAGGATGTCCTGTCGACGGAATTTTCAGCAGTGACGACAACTGGCGTGACCATACAGCGGGACTACCGCAAAGTCATCGCCATCGGACTCGGGGCGATCGACAAGCTTGATTCAGTGAGACTGTCGGAAGCACTGGGCAGAATGTTCCAGTTCATGAAAGATACGGATACGGTCCGCGGACAGATACTGCTCGATACGTTCCCGGTGGATATGGACATGCTTGCGGAGGCGGTGGGCATAATGGCGGAGATCAGTGTGTATGAATTCAATACATATAAGACCGACCAGGCGCCCCTCTTCTCTGAAGAAGCGATGTTCTCGATCACCAGCAGCGAAGCGGTTGAAGAGAGGATTTCACGTTACAGGAAAGTCGGTGCGGCGATTGCCATGGCGAGAAACTTCAGTGAGACGCCGCCGAACATCATGACACCGGAACATATGGCAGACAAGATCGCCGCCATATTCCGCTCCCATCCGTATGTGACGGGAGAAGTGAAGAGCGCGGAAGCGCTTGAAGAAGAAGGGTATGGCCTGATCAATGCAGTCGGCAAAGGCTCCAAGGCGAAGCCGCGGCTCGTCACCATCGAATACCGTCACCCGGAAGCGGAAGGACACAGGCCGATCGCCCTGGTCGGCAAGGGCATCACGTTCGATACAGGCGGATATTCGATCAAGACTAAGACCGGCATGCCGGAAATGAAATATGATATGAGCGGGGCTGCGAATGTAATCGGCATGGTCCATGCCATTTCGGAGATGTCGCTGCCGGTCCATGTCATCGCAGTCGTAGCACTCGCAGAAAATATGGTGGATGGAAATGCCATGCGGCCGGACGATGTCTATGTTTCCTATAGCGGACAGTCTGTGGAAATAAAGAACACGGATGCTGAAGGCCGTCTGGTACTCGGGGATGCAGTCTTCCATGCCTCCCAGTACGCACCAAGCCTGATCATGGATTTCGCTACATTGACCGGTGCCGTCGTGGCTGCACTCGGTACAGAGCGTACAGGGGTGTTCACGAACAAGGACGCTTCATTCCTCGCACCGCTGGTGGAAATGACGAAGCATACCGGTGAAGAGATCTGGCAGCTGCCGATTTCCGAAATCGAGGAGCAGAATGTACGCCAGTCGCAGGTCGCAGATCTCACGAATCACGTGGAGAAGCCAGGCCGAGCATCATTCGCGGCCTGCTTCATCAAGCAGTTCGCCAACGGCACACCGTGGATCCACTTCGATATTGCGGGGACGGGTACATCGGATAAAGAAACGCCATATGGTCCCAAAGGGGCGACAGGCGTGATGATACGCACCATCGTAAAGCTGTTCGAGACAGGGGATGTCCATGAATAGCGGCGGTCTGATCGAACTGCTCGAGATTGAAGTCGTGCGGGATGAGCCGGGCCTCATGGTAATGGGGATGCCGGTTACGGAGAAGGTGCTCCAGCCATACGGCTACCTTCATGGCGGAGCAAATGTGGTATTGGCGGAAACAGCCGCCAGCCGCGGAGCCGCAGGGCTTATTGCCGAAGATGAGATCACCTTCGGCATGGAGGTAAACGCCAACCACATCAAGACGAAGCAGTCGGGCATGCTTACCGCCACAGCAAGGTGCCGGCATCAGGGCAGGAGCTCGCAGATATGGGAAATCGAGATCATGGACGAGGAGGAATCACTCGTCTGCCTGTCCCGGTGTACCATGGCAGTGAAAAAGAAGAGATGAAAAAAGTGCAGTGGCACCCATTTGGGTGCCACTGCACTTTTTTATTTATTTCTTGAAGTTCTTTATTGTGATCGGGTGGGTGTCCGTATCGTCGGATTCGCCCATCTCGTCCCGTTTGAGTTCATTCAGCACAGTCAGCTTATAGGGCGTGACGCCGGTATGGAACGCACTGCGTGAAAGCATGTGGGCGGATACCGGTGCAGTGATGAAGATGAACAGGATGGCAAGGAAAAGCTTGCTGTCCATGTAGCCGTCCATGTACCAGAAGTAGAGGAAGGTGCCGATCATCATCATCATCACTCCGAGAGTGGAGCTCTTCGAAGCTGCATGCATCCGGGAATAGACATCAGGCAGCCTGATGACACCGATGGCACTGACGGCTGTAAAGAAGGCACCACCCAGTATGAAGAAGGCGATGAGGCTACTCATTATGATCTCTATCATTTTCAAAAATCACGCCTTTCTCCAGATATTTGGCAAATGCGATCGTGGCGATGTAGGCCAGTATGCCGATGAGCAGTATGACTACAAGCAGGTAGGTCGTATGGAGCGTCATGGCAATCAATGCAATCATCGCCATCAGCATGACACCGAAGGCGTCGAGGGCCATGACCTTATCGTGGAGGGAAGGCCCCTTCACCATGCGGTACACCATGCCGACCATCGAGAATGCAAGAATGATGATGCTCAGAATGATGACGATATCAAGGAAAGTATTCATGGTTTCTTCACCTCTTTGATCGCCTGTTCGAAGCTGTCCTTGATCGAGGCGATTTCGGTCTCTGAATCTTCAACATCAAGTCCGTGTACATACAGTGTGGAATGATCATCCGATATGGCTACTACGACAGTCCCCGGAGTCAAAGTGATCAGGGCGGACAGCAGACTGACTGCCCATTCGTCTTCAAGGTCGCATGGATATGCAAAGAACCCGGGACGTATATCTATCTTCGGCCGCAGGACGATCCTCACCACGTCGATGTTGGCCAGGATCATCTGCCAGATGAAGATGAACACAAGAACGATAACTGCTTTGACCCTTCTGAGATAGAAGGAGCCCGGCAGGAAGTTCCTGAGCATGTACACTGCGAGCATCCCAAGCAGGTACCCGGCAGTGAATGATGCCACACTGAAATTCGAGGACAGGAACATCCAAAGGGCGGCGAGGGCCAGATTGATCAGTATTTGTAATGCCATCTATTCCACCTCCGGCAGATAATTAGAGTAAGAGGCTGGATCATGGAACGATTGCGCTGCCATCTCGAGCATCGGATAGAGTGCATCCGCCGCGAGACCGAAAGCGACGGAGACGATCACCATCGCTATGGAGGCAAAGAGCAGCTTATCGCTCTTGACCGGCTTCAGCCTGCTGAAGTCCATATCCTCGCCCCAGAATGCGCTGATGAAGATCCTGATGACGGAGTACAGCACAACAAGGCTTGAAATGAGCACGAGGATGCCGGCGATGTAGTTGTCGTTGGCGAACGTCGACTGCACGATGAACAGCTTGCCGTAGAATCCCGGAAGTGGCGGCACTCCTGCAAGTGACAGAGCGGCAATGAAGAACATCCAGCCTGTAATGGGGTGGATCTTGATCAGACCGCCCAGCCTTTCGGCGTTCGTCTCCCCGGTACGGTAGATGAGGAAGCCGACAAGCATGAACAGCGCCGCTTTGATTATCATGTCATGGATCAGGTAGTAGAACGCACCGAGCATTCCGGACTCATCCATCATCGATACGCCGACAAGAATGACGCCGACTGCAATCAGTATGTTGTAGATGATGATGCGCTTCATATCCGCGTGGCTGAGTGCACCGATGGACCCCATGACGATGGTGGCCAGAGCGAGGAGAAGCAGCATTTGGTGGGTGAATTCGACATTATCTATGAATAGCAAGCTGTACGTTCTGGCAATCGCATAGATGCCGACTTTCGTAAGCAGTGCACCGAACAGGATCAGTACAGGCATCGGCGGGGCATAGTATGAGCCTGGCAGCCAGAAGTAGAGGGGGAAGACCCCAGCCTTCGTCGCAAATACAAACAGCAGGACAACAGCGACGAGTGTCATGATGCTGTAGTTTCCTTCAAATCCTGCGAGCTTCGCATGGATATCAGCCATATTGAGTGAGCCTGTCACCGAATAGAGATAGGCGAGTCCAAGGACGAAGAAGTTCGAGGAGATCATGTTGACGAGTATATATTTGAATCCTTCCTGAAGTTGGATCTTAGTGCCGCCCAACGTGATGAGTACATAGGAGGCGAGCAGGAAGACTTCGAAGAAGACGAACATGTTGAACAGGTCTCCGGTCGAGAAGGCACCGTTCACACCGGAAATCATGAACATGACCATGACATAGTAGTAGAATTTCTCACGTTCGACGCCGATGGACTGGAAGGAATAGATTACGGTAAACAATGTGATGATTGCGGTTGTAAGGAGCAGGAGCGCCGCCGCCATATCTATGACGACACTGATGCCGAAGGGCGGAGCCCAATCTCCAAGGAAAGTCGCAATCGTGCCGTTCCGATAGACGAGGACGACCAGCCAAACGGCAGATATGATGATGAGCAGACTGCTTATTGTCGCAATCACCCTATGTGCCAATGGCCGCTGCCCTGTAAATAACATGATGATTCCCGCAAAGAATGGAATCATTATTGGCAATAGAGGCAATATGTTAGTCGTCATGTGGGACTCCTTTCATCTGTTCAACGTCGTCTGTACCAAGCTCCCTGTAGCTTCTCAGGGCAAGAACCAATATATAGGCGGTCAGTGCAAAGGCAATGACGATTGCGGTCAGGATGAGCGCCTGCGGCAGCGGGTCAGAGTAGTTGGATACTTCTTCATCGAGCACCGGGATATTCCCGCGCTTCAGCTGTCCCATTGTAAGGAGCATAAGGTGGACCCCATGGCTGAGGAGCGCAGTGCCGATGATGATTCTCAAAACACTTTTCGACAGCATCATGTATACGGCAGAGCCGATGAGGATGCCGCTCAATATGATTGTGATCAGTTCCATTATTCATCCGCCTCCCCTACAAGTACGATGATGAGGAGGGCAGTGGCAGCTACTGTAAGGAAGACTCCGATGTCGAAAAGGACTGCGGAGTGGAGCGCCACTTCCCCGAATACCGGAATTTCCACGTAGGTGTACTGGTGTGTGAAGAACGGTGTGCCGAACAGGAAGGAGAGCGTCGGTATGCCTGCTGCAAACACCAGTCCGATCGTGATGACCAACCTGAAATCGATGGGCACCATGCTTTCCAGCGTCTTCCTGTCATATGCGATTAGAAGGAGGATGAGTGCCGCTGCTGCGAGCAGCCCCCCGACGAATCCGCCACCCGGTGTATAGTGGCCTGCGAAGAACAGGTTGAAGGAGAACATGATGACGATGAAGAAGACCACTTTCGCAGTGAACTGGAGAAACACATCGTTCATCTGTTTCTGAACTTTATTATATCCGGCTTTCTTCAGCGTGTTCTTCATTATTCCCATCCTTTCTGTTCAATCTGAGTTTCATCAGGCTGTATATGCCGATGCCTGCGATGCCGAATACGAGTGTTTCGAAGAGTGTATCGAAACCACGGAAGTCGACGAGTATGACGTTGACCATGTTGCCGCCTGCGGCAAGCTCATATACATTTTCTATATGGAACTCGCTGATGCGGTCGAACAGCTGGTTCGAATAGGCGGTAAGCCCGATGATGATGACGATGAGCGCCACCCCGAGGGAGACGAGGAAGTTCGTCAGCTTGAACCTCATACGCTCCTGATGTCTGCTGTTCTTCGGCAGATGATAGAAGCAGACCAGGAAGAGCGCAGTCGTCACCGTTTCGATGGCAAGCTGTGTCAGTGCAAGGTCGGCTGCCCTGAAGAATACGAAGAACAGCGACATGGAGAAGCCGATGGCTCCGAGCATAATGATCGAAACCATGCGCGACTTCGTGCCGAGGATGACGGCAATCGACACCAGTATGATGAGTACGACGGCCATTTCATGTATGCCGACCGGTGCCATATCATCAAAGCTGATCCGTATCCCTGTATTCAGCAGCGTGAGGATGCCCATCACGATGAAGAACAGGAATATATATACGAGATAGGAGCGGATGAAGCCGCTCATGTATGAATCGGTTATTTTCCGCGAGCCGAAGCGGCTGTAGATCAATCCCTGGTCATACAGGTAGTTCAGGGTGAAGCGGTCCTTATGATAGTCGTAGATGAACATCCATTTGTCCCTGAAGTAGAACAACAGGGTGCCTGTAATCACTATGAAGACCGTTGCCCACAGGGCCGGGTTGGCGAACCCATGCCACATGTATAGATGGGTCTCGAGCGGTGTATCGGACGCCATGATGCTCATTGCAGCCGGATCAATGATCGTTCCTGACAATACGTTCGGGAAGAAGCCGAAGACAAGAACGAGGACAGTCAGGATCGCCGGGGAGATGAGCATCAGCGCAGGCGCTTCATGCGGCTCCTTCGGCGTATCATAAGTCCGTTTGCCGAAGAAGACACCGTATATGAGCAGTATGGAATATATGAAGGTGAATATGCTTCCTACAATGGCGAGCAGTGGGAAGATGAATGCGACATCCGCCAGTGCGCTGAAGTTCGCATCTCCCACGTGGATCATCGCTTCTAGGAAGAGTTCCTTCGACAGGAAGCCGTTGAACGGCGGGAGCCCCGCCATGGATAACGCTGTAATCAGCGTCAGAGTGAAGGACACCGGCATGACCGTAAGCAGGCCGCCGAGCTTCTTCAGACTTCTCGTACCCGCTTCATGGTCGACGATGCCCGTCACCATGAAGAGTGCGCCCTTGAAGGTCGCATGGTTGATCAGATGGAAGACTGCCGCGACCACGGCGATCGAGAAGTATTCCTCGTTTGCACCGGTCACGACGCTCAGGGCACCGAGACCGAGCAGTGACATGATTAGTCCGAGCTGGGATACCGTCGAGAAGGCGAGGACGGCCTTCAGGTCATCCTTGCGTATCGCATTGAAGGAGGCCCAGGCCATGGTGATCAGTCCGCCGAGGAGTATGATCCACACCCACAGTTCCGAAAATGCGAACAGTGGCGTCAGTCTCGCCACGAGGTAGATGCCCGCCTTTACCATGGTGGCGGAGTGGAGGTAGGCACTTACCGGAGTAGGCGCTTCCATTGCATCCGGCAGCCAGATGTAGAACGGGAACTGTGCCGATTTGGTGAAGGCGCCGAACAGGATGAGCACGACCGCCAGGGGTGCCAGAGGGCTCTCCTGGATGGCTGAAACCTGGTTCAGCATCTCCCTGATGCTGAATGTGCCGGTCATTATATAGAGCAGTATGAAACCGCCGAGCATCAGGAATCCGCCGCCCATTGTGATCAGCATGGATTTCTGTGCACCGTATAATGATCGCTCCTTCATGAACCAGAAGGCGATGAGCAGGAAGCTGGAAATCGATGTCAGCTCCCAGAAAAGGTAGAGCATGAGGACATTATCATTCAGTACCACACCAAGCATGGCACTCATGAACATGAGCAGGTAGACATAGAAACTTCCAAGATCCTCCCTGTGGGACAGGTAACCGATCGAGTAGAGTACAACGAGTGCCCCAATGCCGGAAATGAGTATGGCAAATAAAAGTCCAAGACCATCTATGTATACATCGAAGTTCATGCCGATCCTAGGCATGATTGCCAATGATTCATAGATCAACTGGTTGCTGCTCACCCTGGGTATAAGTGTAAGCAGGTAGATTACAATGATGAGGGGGACCGGCAGAACGAACCAGCCCAGGTGAAGACGTTTATAATACCTGTAGATGACGCCGATTGCTATGGCGGCGATCAGAGGCAATAAGATCGCTAAGTGTATCAGTGCCAAAGTGTATCCTCCTTTATTTGCACAATATATATAGCAATTATACAGTAACCAATAGGGTAAATAAACGTATAGGGTTTGAAAAATGTGAAAATATCTGTATAGTATAAATAGGAAAAAAGCAGTTTCCTGTCACATATTTTTCACATTTCAGGCACTGAATCTGCAATAAATGAAATCAGGAGGCATAACATGACTTACCCACAGTTAACGACAGAAGTAGGCAGTAATGAAGTACAGGCCGTCATCCATACAAACCATGGGGATGTAGAGGTGAAGCTCTTCAAGGACATCGCACCAAAGACGGTCGAGAACTTCACGACCCATGCGAAGAACGGCTACTACGATGGCCAGATCTTCCACCGTGTCATCAAGGACTTCATGGTTCAGGGAGGAGACCCGACTGGTACAGGCATGGGCGGCGAAAGCATCTACGGCGGCAGCTTCGAGGATGAATTCTCCACCGAGGCATTCAACCTGTACGGTGCCCTGTCCATGGCGAACGCCGGCCCGGGTACAAACGGCAGCCAGTTCTTCATCGTCCAGGCGAAGGAAGTCCCTTCCCAGATGCTCGGCCAGCTTGAGGGCGCAGGGTATCCTGCTGAAATCATCGAAGCATACAAAGAGCGCGGCGGCACACCATGGCTCGACCAGCGTCATACTGTATTCGGCCAGGTCATCGGCGGCATGGATGTCGTCGAGAAGATCGCTGAAGTGAAGACGGGTGCGCAGGACCGTCCGGTTGAGGATGTCAAGATCGAAACGATTGGAATCACCGAATAGGATCATGAGGGAGAGGGCACCAGGCCCTCTCCCTTCATCATAAAATGCTCACAAAATAGTCATTAATAAAGGATTCATACATAAATGGTGTTTGTTATACTGTAGTGAGTAAAGGGGAGTGATTAATCATGATGCCGTTTCTATATTTCCCTGAGGATAAGACGGAGTATATCCCTGCGCTCCTCATGCTTGCCCTGTGCATACTGCTTGCCTACCTTGCCTACCGGTTCGTAAAGAGGCATTCAGAAAAGCAGGAAGAGAAGATGAAGCGTTTCGAGCAGCAGGTGATGGAAAGAATTGAACAGGAACAGTACCATGAATCCGGAAGGTAGCATCGAACTCTATCGGCTGCTCAAGGAGTGGGATCCACTTGGTCTGGCGGCGGAGGACTTCGACTATGATGCTGAAATCTATGACAGCATGGAAGTGCTGCACAGCACCCGGGACGTCGAAACGGCGGGCCGGAAGATACAGCAGATCTTCCTCCATTCGTTTGAAGAGGAGATACCGCTTGCACAAATCCGTCCGGTAGCTGAAGAGGGACTGGAGATCGTGGAATTATATAAAGCACCTTGACCGCAGGATGAGCCGAGCTCTCCATGCGGTTTTTTGCGTTGTTCCCGACCTATGATTAGATAATCCCTTCCTATTATGATAAAATAATCAGTGCGTATGAACTACTGAAAGTTAGTGGGGTAATCCAAGTGGCAAAAAAATATCGGACAGGCCAGTTCGTGAAGGTCAAAGTAACTGGTATCCAGCCGTATGGTGCTTTTGTCAAAACCCCTGATAATCAAGAAGGACTCATTCATATTTCAGAAGTGATGAACGATTACGTCCACGATGTCAATCAATTTTTATCCAAAGGGCAGATAGTCAAGGCGAAAGTGCTCAGTGTGGACAAGAATGGGAAACTCAACCTTACTCTGAAGGATAATGAATACTTCAAGAATGAGGAAAGGAAACGGGATAGGCGTTCCGTCCTGGACCAGATCAAGGATACGGAAAAATATGGATTCGAGTCCCTTAGACAAAAGATGCCGGAATGGATAGAGACGGCGAAACGACGCATGAAGTAGCATAGCTGGCCAGACAATCGAAACGTACAGCCGGAAATATGGAATCTGCAGGGGGTGATCCTCTGCAGTTTTTTTATTTGCCGAAAATATCAGGGGCGCAAATCCTGATCCTGGAAAAGCAGATCAGAACATGCCTGCAAAGGGGATTGGGAGGTCTGCAGCCCATTTTTCATAAAGCTTGAAAAAATCTGAAAAAAAGTCCATTATTATTTATAGTGCTTCACTGTTATAAGGAAGATTACTGAGTGATGCTGCACAAAGGGGAGCTTGTCATGATGGATGACAGGAAGGAATCCGGCATCGATCCCGGACCACTCAGCCATTTCCCCGGAAAAATCAAAAAGCATATTGAAATCGGGAAAGAAGAAGGTAAACTTGAGGTAGGGAAATACCAGTAATGAAGCATGAAGATATGCTCATGCAGGAGGAAATCTCCAGTCTGGCATTCGTCGGCTTCAATATGTTCCATCGCCGGCCCGGAAACAGGTTGGCCGGATTGCCTGACACTCCATGTGCAAGGTAAGACAAGCTCCGAACAGCTTCAAGCTCCATCACCAGCAAGAACACAAATAGAACAGCGGGAATCCACCCGCTGTTTTTTGGAAAGGGATGTAAAATGACGAAATCACAAGAAATCATCAAGCAGACAGAACAGTATGGTGCACCGAACTACAACCCGCTGCCGATCGTCATCTCGGAGGCAGAAGGAGTATGGGTCAGGGACCCGGAAGGAAATGAATACATGGATATGCTCAGTGCATATTCTGCAGTGAACCAGGGGCATAGGCACCCGAAGATCATCCAGGCACTCAAGGATCAGGCAGATAAGCTCACCCTGACTTCCCGTGCTTTCCACTCCGACAGGCTCGGCCCATGGTATGAGAAGGTCTGCAAGCTTGCCGGCAAGAAAATGGCACTGCCGATGAATACTGGTGCGGAAGCTGTGGAGACAGCCATCAAAGCAGCGAGGCGCTGGGCATATGATGTGAAGGGCGTAGAGGACAACAAAGCTGAAATCATCGCAATGAACCAGAACTTCCATGGCCGTACACTGGCTGCGGTCTCACTTTCCTCGGAAGCGGAATACCGCCGTGGCTATGGCCCGCTGCTCGACGGCATCAAGCTGGTCGATTTCGGCGATATCGAGCAGATCAGGGATGCAGTATCCGAAAATACAGCAGCGATACTGCTCGAGCCGATACAGGGGGAAGCAGGCATCAATATTCCACCTGAAGGTTTCCTGAAGGAAGTCAGGGAATTGTGTGATGAACATAACATCCTCTTCATCGCAGACGAAATCCAGGCTGGACTTGGCCGTTCAGGCAAAATGTTCGCGACGGACTGGGATGATGTAAAGCCGGATATGTATATTCTGGGTAAAGCGCTTGGCGGCGGCGTCTTCCCGATCTCCTGCATACTTGCAGACAAGGAAGTCCTTGGCGTGTTCAATCCGGGATCCCATGGATCCACATTCGGAGGAAACCCGCTTGCATGTGCCGTCTCCGAGGCAGCATTGGATGTGCTGGTGGATGAAGAACTTGTCGAGCGTTCGAATGAACTTGGGGAATACTTCAAAGCCGAACTCGAAAAAATCGACACACCATTGATAAAGGAAGTCAGGGGACGCGGCCTGTTCATAGGCGTCGACCTGACGGAGTCTGCACGTCCATATTGTGAAGAGCTGAAAGAACTCGGCCTTCTGTGCAAGGAAACGCATGACACGGTCATCCGTTTTGCACCACCGCTTGTCATATCGAAGGAAGACTTGGATTGGGCGCTCGAAAGAGTGAGGAAGGTACTGTCCAAATAACGCTTTCAAATAGTAATTAATATGTTACAATAACATTGAAAACAGTTCCAAAAAAGAGGCGGATATAAAATGTCAGAGAAATCAAATCTTATCACTTCCACACAGGCAATCATTCATGAGGCTTTGGATAAACTCGGTTTTGATGAGGGAATGTATGAGCTGATCAAGGAACCCATGCGTCTTCTGAAAGTACGCATCCCGGTGCGTATGGATGATGGTTCCGTCAAGGTGTTCACCGGTTACCGTGCACAGCATAATGATGCTGTCGGACCGACGAAAGGTGGCGTACGTTTCCACCCGGACGTCAATGAAGAGGAAGTTGTCGCGCTTTCCATGTGGATGACCTTGAAATCAGGGATCGTGGACCTGCCGTATGGCGGCGGTAAAGGCGGCATCGTATGTGATCCACGGGAAATGAGCATCGCTGAAGTCGAGCGCCTGAGTCGCGGATATGTGCGTTCGATTTCCCAGATTGTTGGACCGACGAAGGATATTCCTGCGCCGGACGTCTTTACGAACTCCCAGATCATGGCTTGGATGATGGATGAATACAGCATCATTGATGAATTCAACTCTCCAGGTTTCATCACGGGGAAACCGCTTGTGCTCGGCGGGTCCCAGGGCCGTGACCGTGCCACAGCGATGGGTGTCATCCTGTGTCTCGAACAGGCGCTTGAAAAGCGCGGCAAGAAGATGGATGAGATACGGGTCGTCATTCAGGGCTTCGGGAATGCAGGAAGCTTCCTCGCCAAAATATTGGCGGACAGAGGAGCCAAGATCGTCGGCATTTCAGATGCCAACGGTGCCCTCCACGAACCGGATGGACTCGATATCGATTACCTTCTTGACCGCCGTGACAGCTTTGGCATGGTGACCAATCTGTTCGATGATGTTCTTGCAGGTGAAGAGCTCTTCAACATCGACTGTGATGTGCTCATACCGGCTGCAATCGCCAACCAGATCACAGAAGAGAATGCAGACAACATCAAGGCAGATATCATCTGTGAAGCGGCCAATGGTCCAACGACGAAGGAAGCGACGCAGATACTGACCGATAAAGGTGTACTCATTGTACCGGATGTCCTTGCATCTGCAGGCGGGGTTACAGTTTCCTACTTCGAATGGGTCCAGAACAACCAGGGCTATTATTGGGATGAAGAAGAAGTGAATGAAAAGCTTGAAATCAAGCTTAAGAAAGCATTCAATGAAATCTATGATCTACATGAAAAACGCCATATCGATATGCGCCTTGCCGCGTACATCGTCGGCATCAAACGTACTGCTGAAGCTGCACGCTATAGAGGCTGGGCATAAGCAAGACAGAAGAAGGGCCGGACAGAACATCTGTCCGGCTTTTTTGCATTTTAATCCATGACTTCCCTTGATTTATTAAGATAAATGTATTATTATAAATATTTGAATATGTTGAAAATTTCTAATAATATTAGTGTCCATTGCGATTGCTCTCTACACTTTTTGCTGTATAATGATTTTGCATCATTTTAGTATAAATATACATATAAGATTCAATCCGATGGGCGGCAGTATCGTATGAAAAGGAGAGGAAAGCATGACAGAAAAATCGAATCTCATCACATCCACTCAAAAGATCATCCATCAGGCATTGGATAACCTCGGATATGATGAGGGAATGTATGAACTCATCAAGGAGCCGCTCAGAGTACTGAAAGTCCGTATACCGGTAGAAATGGATGATGGCTCGACGAAAGTATTCACAGGATACCGTGCGCAGCATAATGATGCTGCAGGCCCGACGAAGGGCGGCATCAGGTTCCACCCTGATGTCACAGAAGATGAAGTCGTGGCGCTGTCCATGTGGATGACATTGAAGGCGGGAATCGTGGACATTCCGTATGGTGGCGGCAAAGGCGGCGTCATCTGTGATCCGCGGGTCATGAGCACAAGGGAACTCGAAGGGGTCGCACGGGGCTATGTGCGGGCCGTCTCCCAGATTGTGGGCCCGACAAAGGACATCCCTGCGCCTGACGTCTACACCAATGCTCAGGTGATGGCATGGATGATGGACGAATACAGCGTCAAGAACTCGGATGATCCATTTGAATTCATTACAGGCAAGCCGCTTGCAGTAGGCGGATCGAAAGGCCGTGAAACAGCTACCGCAATGGGGGCGGTCATATGTGTCGAGCAGGCGATGGAAAAGAGGGGCATCCCGATCGAAGAAGCGCGCGTCGTCGTCCAGGGATTCGGGAATGCAGGAAGCTACATATCCAAGATGCTCTATGACAAAGGAGCGAAGATCGTCGGTATTTCAAGGTCTTCCCGTGCCCTGTACAATCCTGAAGGCATCGATATAGACTATGTCCTCGACAACCGGGAAAAAGTTGATCTTGCAGATCATATGGCAGTCAGAGTCCTTTCGAATGAGGAACTGCTTGAGTTGGACTGCGATGTCCTCATCCCGGCAGCAATCGCGAATCAGATCACTGAACTGAATGCCGAACGCATCAAGGCGGACATCATCTGTGAGGCGGCCAATGGCCCGACCACAGAAGAGGCGACCCGCATACTTACGGAAAAGGGCGCCCTCATCATTCCGGATGTCCTCGCCTCAGCCGGTGGTGTGACGGTCTCCTACTTTGAATGGGTCCAGAACAAGCAGGGCTTCTATTGGGAAGAGGATGAGATCCAGGAGCTGCTCGAGAAGAAGATGAAGAGCGCATTCGATACCATATATGACCTGCATGAAGCGCGGAATATGGATATGAGGCTTGCAGCCTATACTGTAGGCATCAAACGGACTTCAGAAGCAGTCAGATTCAGAGGATGGGCCTAGGGGGCGGGGCCCGGCCACCCTGCATCATCGAAAAAGCCTGTTCTCCAATACTTTGGAGAACAGGCTTTTTGTATTGTCTTCTATTCTTTTCTTCGGTCGTTCTTCATTCTATCGATCAACCGCTCCATCTCATCGATGTAGTCACGGTCGGAACCGCCGGTTTCCTGTCCGGACAGATCTTCCTGCACTTTCGGTGCATCATGATCTGATTCATTGGGATATGCGGCTTCCGAATTATAATCGTATTCGTTTTCGGAATGAAGTGCTTCCTCTTCACGTTTCTGTGCATCGATTTCCTTCTGGGTGATGATTTCACCATCCGGCGTCATGTACTTCTTGTTCATCTTGCGGGTTTCACTGTCGAAGTAGCTGTAGATGATCGGAATGATGAACAATGTCAGGAAGGTGCTGCTGATGAGACCGCCGATGACGACGATGCCCATCGGAGCGATGAGTTCTGCACCTTCCCCGATGCCGATGGCGAGTGGCACCATGCCGAGCGCCGTCGTCAACGCGGTGATGACGATCGGGCGGAAACGGTCCTGGACACTCTTTTCGATCGCTTCGAGTACAGGCATGCCCTTCTCCTTCTGCTGGTTGATGTAGTCGACGAGCAGTATGGAGTTATTGACCACGATGCCGAGCAGCAGTATGATGCCGACCACGGCAATGACGCTGAGCGGATTATTGGTGATGATCAATGAGAACATCACACCGATGATGCTGAGCGGCAGTGTAAAGATGACGACGAACGGGTGCTTGAATGATTCGAATTGGGCAACCATCACAAGGTAGATGAAGATGATGCCGAGTGCAATCGCAAGGGCGAGCTGTGGAATTGCATCCTCGAGCATTTCAAGGTCTCCCCCGATCGAAGTCTCGGTTTCATCAGCGAATTCTGCGTCGTCCACGATGGATTCGACGTGGGTGCCCGCTTCGTTCAGGCTCATGTCGGAAGAATAGTTGACCGTCAGTTCGCTCGTTTCCCTCTGGTCATCCCGGTTGATGAGCGGCAGCATTTCCGCTTCTTCAAGTTCGGCCACATCACCGATGGAGACATATTCCCCCTGGCCGTTGGCGATCTGGATATCCTGGAAGGCATCGACACTGGAGAGGATGCTTTCCGGATATTTGACGTTGATGGTCAGGAACTCCTCCCCTTCATCCACAGTGGAGGCGGCAACGCCGTTTGCCGCTTCGTAGATGGAACTGCCGATTTCGGCAGGCTGGAGGTTGTTCGCACGTGCAGCTGCACGGTCGACGCGCACCTGGAGTTCCTGGATCATTTCTTCACGGCTGGAAGTGACGCCTTCAATCTCACTATCATCTTCAAGTGCTTCAATGATGGCTGCCTCAGATTCCGCCAGACGGTCGGAATCTTCATCCGCCACATTGAGCGTAAGTGTATTCGGATTCGAGCCGGTTCCCGCCTGCGACATCGGGTTGACGCTGATGTCTGCGGAAGGATCGATATTTTCGATGTCACTTTCGATGTCTTCGATGAACTCATTGGTGGTGACACTGCGTTCGCCCTGACCGACGAGTGTGGCCATGATGTTCCCGACATTGCTTTCATCGACCGGGCTCATCGTAGATGCGGAACCGATGGTACTCATATAGGTCTCGATTTCGGAGTACTCCTCAAGCTTCTCCTCTATCAGTCCGATGGTCTCTTCCGTATCGGAGAGGATGGCATCCTGGGGCATTTCCACTTCCACCATCATTGTGCCTTCGTCACTTTCCGGCAGCAGATCGATGCCCTGTATATAGATGCCGACGACACCGATGGCAAGTATGACTGCCGTCAGCACCAGAACGAGCATGCGGTGCGCGAGTGTCCAGCGTGAGAGCTTCCTGAGCCCTCTCATATAGGCTTTGTTCTGGCGTTTCCTCTCTTTGTTTTCATCCGGTGCCTTCAGGATGCGGCTTGCAATCATAGGCACGACGGTCAGTGCGACGAACAGGGAGGCAAGCAGGCTGAATACCACTGTGATTGCAAATGGCGCGAACAGCTGCCCCACAAGTCCGCTGACGAATACGACCGGCAGGAATACCGCCGCTGTCGTCATGGAGGAAGCGGTGATGGCTGCTGCGACCTCTTTCGCGCCGTCGCTTGCGGCCTGCTTCGGCGTTTTTCCCATGGAGAGGTGCCGGTAGATGTTTTCAATGACGACGACCGCGTTGTCGACAAGCATCCCGATTCCAAGTGCCAGTCCTCCGAGCGTCATCATATTGATGCTGATGTCGGTGAAGTACAGCAGTGCAAATGTGGTGATTACGGAGAACGGGATGGCGATTCCGATGATCAGCGGCGACTTCAGGTTGCGCAGGAAGGCGAAGAGCACCACCATAGCGAGGATGGCCCCGCTGATCAGGGACAGGTAGACGCTGTTGACGGCGACATCGATGTACTCACCTTCGTCATAAAGTGTCTCCACCGTCAGGTTTTCAAATTCTTCCTTGTCGAGCTGTTCTTCCAGCACGGAACGGAACTCGCCGTTGACTGTCGATGCATTGGCATCGGAAGAGAGGCTCATTTCGATCTGCATCGCATCGTCCTGGTTGAGGCGTGTCAGGACATCGTTATCCTGCTCCTGTATTTCCACATCGGCCACATCATCTAGGGCGATGGTGCCCGCATCTTCAGGCAGGTCGATCAGCACGAGGTTCTGGAGTTCTTCCACACCGTCGATGCTGCTCACCGTCCGTGTCGTTATGGCCTCCTGTGCTTCTTCGTCGACGATGGTGGCATTCGGGATGGAGATGTTGTTCGCTTCAATGATGTTGGCGACATCACTCTGGCTCAGCTGATACTCTTCGAGTGCTTCCGTATCAAGTGTGACGGCAATCTCTTCGGTGATGCTTCCGGTCTCACTGATCGAGGCGACACCATTGATGTTCTCGAGTTCCCCGATGAGATCATCGACCTGACCCTGGAATTCACTGACACTGTCATTGCCCGAGGTGACGGCAAGCGTCATGCTCGGGAACATCGTGATGTCGAATTCGAGGAAGGAGGGATCGCCCGCCTGGTCGGGCAGACTTGTATTCTCGATTGTCCGCATGATTTCGTTCTCGACCTCATCGATGGTCATGTCATAACCGAATTCGAGAAGGATGATCGAGGAACTTTCCTGGGATTGGGATGAGATGTTGGTCAATCCGCTGACGGTCGACAGTTCCGCCTCAAGCGGCACGGTGACATCCTCCATCACTTCTTCAGGCCCGGCTCCCTGGTATGTGGTGGCAACCGCAGCAATCGGCGGCTGCACATTCGGGAGGAGCTGGAGCGGGAGGCGGGTCAGCGAGACGGCCCCCAGCAGGATCAGTATGATCATTACGACGATGGTGAACTTGGGTCTCTTTATCGAGAAATCCGCTAGCTTCAAATATTTTCACTCCTAATTTAATATGAAAAATGCATACTTTTATCCAACAACATGTTGTATAATATTCAATGATAGTTAAATTATATAATCGATTCAATATACAATCCACTGGCAAGTGTTGAAAAGGAGCAGTAATATGTCGAAAATAAGTCGAAAAGAGGAGACGCGGAAAAATCTCCTGGATGCATTCTGGTCGCTCTATGTGGAGAAGCCGCTGGAAAAGATCACAGTCAAGGAAATCACGGATCTTGCCGGGTACAACCGGGGGACCTTCTACACCTATTTCTCCGATGTCTACGAAGTGCTGGAAATACAGAAGGCCGCAGTGATGCCGACAGAAGACATGATCCTCGATCCATTGAAGGAGATCAGGGAGAACGGCGGGAAGGTAGAGGAGTCGCTGAACGGCGTCTCCGATTATATCAATGAGCATGGTGACCGCATCGCCATACTGCTTGGTCCCGAGGGGGATCCGAGATTTCCGCATGAGATGAAGGCACGGGTACGTCAGATCATCATGAACTTCGTGCATGAACTGGGCATCAGGGAGGAAATCGAGTACGAATACATCATCGAATACCATATATCCGGCATGATCAACATGTACCAGCTGTGGGTGGAGAACGGCCAGAACCTCACGGAGTGTGAATTGAGTGCACTGTATGAGCGGGTGGCACACATCGGTACATTGAACATCACCAACAGCATGCTGAACGACCGGGATAATCCATGAATCATCGGCCCCTTTAACGGATAGAGTACTTGTGCAGATCAATCATACAAGGAGATGAGTGCATGTTCCACTACACAGTAGAGACGGACAAACCCATTGAAGAGGCGGTATCATCACTTGAAGCGAGCCTTAAGGAGGAGAAGTTCGGCGTCCTGTGGCACTTCGACATCAAGGAGACGCTTGAATCGAAAGGCCTTGAATTCGAGCAGCCATACCGTGTCCTTGAAGTATGCAACCCGCAGGAAGCGAAGAACGTCCTCGAAGAGAACCAGATGGTCGGCTATTTCCTGCCGTGCAAGATGGTCGTCTATGAAGACGGGGGCACGACGAAGATCGGCCTGCCAAAACCGACGGCCCTGATTGAAATGGTCAACGATGACGCACTCAAGCAATTCGCCCAGGACATAGAGGACCGCCTGATCACATGCATGGACAGGGCGGTATAGGTTCAACCCCTCCCTAGAGGAGGGGTTTTTCAAGTTGAATCATTTCAACTCCTGCACATCAAAGTCTATAATTGTCCCATATGAACATATCTACAAGGAGCGGTTATGATGAAATATGATTTCGATACACCAATAAACAGAAGGAACACCTATGCCATGAAATGGGATGGCGGAGAACTGATCAAGGAGTTCGGGCTGACCGAGCGCTATGATGAGGATACGATCCCACTGTTCACTGCAGACATGGACTTCCAGGTGGCCGAACCGGTCGTCGAGGCGCTGAGGAAGACGGTGGATCATCAGATATTCGGCTATACGATAGCGCCGCCCGCCTACTATGAAGCCATCCAGAAGTGGTTTTCGGACAAATATGACTGGGAGATCAACAAGGAAGAGATCATATATGCCCCTGGGACGGTGCATTCCCTGAACATCGCGGTGAAGGCGTTCACCGGCAAAGGGGACGGCGTCATCATCCAGCGTCCGGTATATCCACCATTCACTTCAGCGATCGAAGGCAATGGGCGAACAGTGAAGAACAACATGCTGAAGCGGGATGATTCCGGCCATTATCATATCGATTTCGAAGACTTCGAGGCGCTGGCGAAAGAAGATGATACGACGATGTTCATCATGTGCAACCCGCACAACCCGACGGGCAACATCTTCAGGGAGGACGATCTTGCACGCCTTGCCAAGATCTGCCGTGAAAATGGCGTCACCATCATCGCGGATGAAATCCATGGGGACCTGATCCGCTTGGGTGAGACCTTCACACCGATCGTCAAGGCCGCATCCCACACGGATCACATCGTCACTTTGACGGCCATAAACAAGACATTCAACCTCGCAGGGCTGCACTGTACGAATGTGGTGATCACGGATGAGGAACTGAGGAAGCAGTTCCAGGAAGAACAGGGGATGAGCCTGCCGAGCCCGTTTACAGTCTCCGCCCTCATCGCCGCCTACACCGAAGGCGACGAGTGGCTCCATCAGGTCAGGGAGTACATCGACGGCAACATCGACTTCGTGATCGATTTCCTGTCACGTGAAATGCCGAAGGTCAAGGTGGAGCGTCCGGCAGGCACATATGTCCTGTGGATGGATTTCTCAGGATACGGCATCACGCTGGAGGAAGTGCACGACCGCATCTACAACAGGGCCAACGTGCTGCTTGAGGACGGAAAGATGTTCGGCGAGGAGGGCGATGACTTCCAGAGGATCTGTGTGCCTTCCCCAAGATCCGTGCTTGAAGAGGCGCTGAACCGCATCGCAGATGAATTCCGCGACCTGAACTAGACCCTGTAGTGGCGGGGTCTCCCTTAATCGGCAAAAACTTTTTTCCGGTTAAGGGTTGTAATTATGCCGCCTTTGTATTATTATAATATTCAATCAATTGAATAGCCTTTGATTGAAGAAGAGAAGTAGCAATTTCTCCATGCTGAAGAGAGCCGGTGGGTGGTGCGAACCGGTGCAATGATATTGTGAATGGACTTCTGTATAACCGGTTGCTGCAGAAGGCACCGGCGTCTTTCCAACGTTACATGGTTGATATGGATGCATATGTGTCCATATCTTGAGCGGGCCGGTCGCGACCGGTCAATAAAGGTGGCACCACGGCTCCCCGTCCTTTTTTAAAGACAGGGGAGCCTTTTTGTATAAAAAATGGGATAGAACGCATATCAGAACAAGTAGTGGAGCACCGCATGGCACAGAGAGTCGGGGAAGCTGGAAACCGATGCATGCATGCTCCATGAATGGGCCTGGTGGGAATGCGTCCGTACGCCGCACGTTACGCGGAAAGAGCAGGAGTCCATTACGGGCTCAATGCGAGGTGGCACCGCGGTGAAATCGTCCTCCATAGACCATATTGGTCTGTGGAGGATTTTTTATATTCTGGGAGGGAAAAATGATGAGATCAGAAGCAGTCAAACAAGCAGTGGATAGAAGCATGAAACCTTATCTGGCAAAATTGTCCGAGCGCGAGGATCTTACTTTCGAAGAGATGTCGGAAGCCGTGTCGATCCTGCTGCTGGATGCAGTCAGCGATAGTGAGATCGCAGCACTCCTCATGGCCTTGAAGGCGAAAGGTGAGACTGTGGAGGAGATTGCGGCACTCGTCGAAGTGCTGCGCACACATGCGATGCCGATCCGCCGCCATATCGATGGCGTGATGGACAACTGCGGTACTGGAGGGGACGGCTCGAACAGCTTCAACATCTCGACGACATCCGCCTTTGTACTGGCGGGTGCGGGCGTGAAGGTTGCGAAGCACGGTAACCGCAGCATCACGAGCAAGACGGGCAGTTCAGATGTATTGGGTGAAATCGGTGTTTCCCTATCATTCGACACGGAGGATATCGATATACTGCTCGACAAGAACGACATCGCATTCCTCTTTGCACCACACGCTCATCCGAAGATCAAGCAGATCATGAAGGTGCGGCACGACCTGAAGGTGCCGACGATCTTCAACCTGATCGGTCCGCTGATCAACCCGGTAGCCCTGGATTACCAGTTCCTCGGCGTCTACCGCAAGGATAAGGTGGAGATGATGGCACAGGTGCTGAAGCGTCTCGGCAGGAAGCGCGCCGTGGTCATCAACGGGGCAGGTTCGATGGATGAGGCATCCCTGCTCGGCGAAAACCACATGACGATACTTGACGGTGGTGAAATCACGAATATGACGTTCACCCCGGAATCGGTCGGCCTGCCGGCATATCCGAAGGAAGCGATCACCGGTGGCGACAGCAGTGAAAATGCACAGATCCTCCTTGATGTCCTCTCCGGACGGGCCACCCCGGCCCAGCGCGACACGATCCTGCTGAATGCGGGACTCGGACTGTTCAGTGCAGAGCGGGCGGAAACGATCGAGGAAGGCATAGAAAAAGCGCGGGAGAGCATCGATTCTGGCCGGGCACTTGCGAAATTGAACCACCTGGTTACCTATACACAAGAAGGCGGGATATAAAATGGCGGCAATACTTGAAGAGATCATTTCACATAAACGCATTGAAATAAAATCACTGGATGCCCAGCAGATCATCCGGAGCCGGAAGCCGGTATCCTTCAGGGCACGCCTTGAAGACTCGGAGACGATGGCTGTAATCGGAGAAGTGAAGCGGGCATCCCCTTCGAAAGGGGACATCAACATCGGCATCAGGCCTGAAGACCAGGCGGCAAAATACGTATCAGGCGGTGTGGATGCCATCTCCGTACTGACGGATAAGAACTACTTCAAGGGGTCCATGAGAGATCTTGAAGCGGTGAAATGTGCAGTCGGTGTACCGGTGCTGAACAAGGATTTCATCATCGACGAGCGGCAGATCGACCGGGCGTACCTGTACGGTGCCGATGTCATCCTGCTCATCGTGGCGGCCCTCGATGACGAAACGCTCAAACGTCTGTACGACTATGCCGGGACATATGGCCTGGAGTCGATCGTAGAAGTCCACACGGAAGAAGAGATGGAACGGGCGCTCGCAATAAGTCCTGAACTCATCGGCGTCAACAACCGGGACCTTAAGACATTCGAAGTGGATCTCGAAAACACCGAAAGGCTGCTCGCAAAATATGGCGATGCCTCCACGCACTTCATCGCAGAGAGCGGTATAAAGACCGAAGCGGATGCCGCACGCATGCGGGACGCAGGGGCAAGCGCGCTGCTTGTCGGCGAGACGCTGATGCGTGCAGAACAACCGGACGCGACCATCCGTTCACTCAAGGTGACGCGCGGATGAAGATCAAAATCTGCGGCATCCAGTCGGTGGAAGCGGCCCGCTGGGCAGTCGAGGCGGGGGTGGACATGATCGGCCTGATGTTCGCCGACAGCCGCCGGAAGATCGGTGTGGTAGAAGCGCGTGAAATCGTCCGGGCTGTTGGGAATGAAATAGGAACCGTCGGTGTCTTCGTCAATGAGCCGGTCGATGAAGTGAGGCGGATATACAAATCGGTCGGCCTGGACTTTGTACAGCTGCATGGGGACGAATCCCGGGACTACGTCGATATTCTGGAAATTCCAGTAATCAAGGCCTTCTCCATCCGCCAGACGGATATCCGGGAGATGTTCCGATACAGTGCAGACTATATACTGATCGACAGTCCGCCGGGCAGGTACCGGGGAGGCACGGGCCATACATTCGACTGGTCGGCCCTCGATCACCCGGACGTGGACCAGAGCCGCCTCATTCTCGCAGGCGGCATCAACAGCGGCAATATCCGCCAGGCATATGAATCCGTATCACCGGCATATGTAGACATCTCAAGCGGGGTGGAGACGGATGGTGTGAAAGACAGGAAGAAGATATTCGAATTGACTGAACAGATGAAAGGTGTGCATATAAATGGAACAGATCTACACTCAGCCGAATGAAAACGGCCACTACGGAGAATACGGCGGCAGATATGTGCCGGAGACACTGATGGGCGCCATCAAGGAACTGGAGGCGGAATATAAATCTGCCCAGTACGATGAAGCATTCCAGCAGGAGCTCAACTACTACTTGAAGGACTATGTCGGCAGGGAATCCCCGCTCTATTACGCGGAGCGCTTATCGGAAAAGGCCGGCGGGGCAAAAATCTACCTCAAGCGGGAGGACCTGAACCATACGGGCGCACATAAGATCAACAACACGATCGGTCAGGCGCTGCTCACGAAACGGATGGGCAAGAGGAAGGTGGTTGCCGAGACGGGGGCCGGCCAGCATGGGGTCGCGACAGCGACCGTATGTGCACTGCTGGACCTGGAATGCGTGGTCTTCATGGGCAAGGAGGACGTGAAGCGCCAGGAGCTGAACGTCTTCCGCATGGAGCTGCTCGGTGCCGAAGTCGTCAGCGTCGACCAGGGCAGGGGCACGCTCAAAGATGCCGTCAATGAAGCGCTGCGCTACTGGGTGGCGAATGTCGAGGATACGCACTACATTCTCGGTTCGGCGATGGGACCGCACCCGTTCCCGCAGATTGTGCGTGACCTGCAGTCGGTCATCGGCAAGGAGACGAAGCAGCAGATGCTCGATAAGGAAGGCAGGCTGCCCGATGCGGTCGTGGCATGCATCGGCGGAGGGAGCAATGCGATCGGCATGTTTCATCCATTCATCGATGACAGTGGGGTCCGTCTCGTCGGAGTCGAGGCCTCAGGCCATGGCATACCATCCGGGGAGCATGCAGCTTCATTGAATGAAGGATCCATCGGCATCCTTCATGGTGCCAAGATGCACCTCCTGCAGGACGAAGCAGGCCAGGTACAGGAGGCCTATTCCATCTCAGCCGGACTGGACTACCCGGGCATCGGACCGGAGCACAGCCACCTGAAGAATATCGAACGGGCGGAATACGAACATGTGACGGATGAGGAGGCGCTTGAAGCCTTCAAGCTGCTGTCGCATACCGAAGGCATCATCCCGGCGCTCGAGAGCGCCCATGCGGTATCGCATGCAGTGAAGATGGCGGCAGGGATGTCCCCGGATGAAACACTGGTCATCTGTCTGTCGGGACGCGGAGACAAGGACGTGGCACAGATCAAGGCAAGAGAGGAAGGAAGGGAACTATGAGCAAATTCGAATTGGAAAAGGCATTCGGTACATTGAGGACAGAGGACGAGAAGGCGTTCATCGCGTATATCATGGCGGGCGACGGCGGCCTCCAGAATCTGAAGGGACAGATACAATCGCTTGAAGCATCCGGTGTATCGATCGTGGAGCTCGGCATCCCGTTTTCAGATCCCGTTGCAGACGGCCCGGCCATACAGGCGGCCGGCCAGCGCGCACTGGCGCAGGGGGTCACACTTGAGAAGGTGCTGGTCGAGCTTGCACGGATCAGGCACGAGGTATCCATCCCGGTCGTAATCATGACCTATGCCAATCCGGTGCTCCGCCTCGGTGCAGACCGTTTTGCGGAACTGGCACATGAAGCGGGCGTCTCAGGCGTCATCATTCCGGATGTACCCCTGGAGGAGGAGTACGAGTTCGGCGCGCCCCTTGCAAAGTATGACATCGCGATGATCCGCTTCATCACGCTGACGAGTTCGGAAGACCGCATCAAGGAAGTCATTGAAGGTGCTGAGGGCTTCATCTATGCAGTGACGGTCAACGGCACGACGGGTGTGAGGGAAGGCTTTGTCGACTCCCTCTACGACCATCTTGAGAAGATCAGCCAGGCGAGTGATGTGCCTGTCTGTGCCGGTTTCGGCATCAATGATGCGGAACAGGCGGAGAAGATCGGTGCACACTGTGATGGTGTCATCGTCGGCAGCCGCATCGTCAACCTGCTGAACGAAGGGAAGGCGGATGAAATAAGGACGCTCATCCCCAAAAATCGCGATATTGCAGCGGATGCGACAAAATAATTGAAATGGCCTCCTGTTTTTATCTACAATATGGATGATGGATAAACTATTTGGAGGATACCTATGACACATATTAAATTCGATTATTCAAATGCATCACCATTCATGAGTGAAGAAGAGATGTCAGGCTTGGCGCCTTTCGTTTCAAGTGCACATGAAATGATCCACAAGGGCACAGGCGCCGGCAGTGATTTCCTGGGCTGGGTGGACCTTCCCGAAAATTATGACAGGGAAGAGTTCTCACGCATCCAGCAGTCTGCAGATAAGATCCGTTCGGACTCCGATGTGCTCGTCGTCATCGGTATCGGCGGATCCTACCTCGGTGCGAAGGCGGCGGTTGAAATGCTGACGCCGACTTTCGGCCAGGACGGCCCCGAGATCCTGTTCGCCGGACATCAGCTGTCGAGCCATTATATGAATGAGCTCAAGGACCATCTGAAGGATAAGGACTTTTCAATCAACGTCATCAGCAAGTCCGGCACGACGACCGAACCTGCGATAGCGTTCCGCGTCTTCAAGAAACTGCTCGAGGAGAAATACGACAATCCGGCAGAGCGCATCTATGTCACGACCGACAAGGAGAAGGGTGCACTCAATACGCTCGGACGTGAAAAGGGATATGAAATGTTCGTCGTACCTGATAACGTCGGCGGCAGATATTCTGTCCTGACCGCAGTGGGACTGCTGCCGATTGCAGCCGCAGGCATCGACATCGGAAAGATGATGGAAGGTGCACGGTCCGCAATGGGCGACCTCTCGGAGGCATCGCTTGAAAGGAATCCGGCCTACCAGTATGCAGTGGTGCGCAATGCCCTCTACAACAAGGGATACGATGTGGAGATGCTGATCAACTATGAGGCGCGCCTCTCCTACTTCGGGGAGTGGTGGAAGCAGCTGTTCGGTGAAAGTGAAGGCAAGGACAACAAGGGCATCCTGCCGCATAGCGCAAACTTCACTACAGACCTCCATTCGCTCGGCCAGTATATCCAGGAAGGCCGCCGCATGCTGATGGAGACCATCATCAATGTCGAGACGCCTGAAAGCGATGTGGTGATCGAGGCCGAGGAACAGGATCTCGACGGCCTGAACTACCTCGAAGGCATGACGGTGGACGAAGTGAATCACCAGGCCATGCAGGGGACGGTACTCGCCCATGTGGACGGCGGCGTGCCGAACATGATTGTGAATGTGCCGAAGCTCGATGCCTATACATTCGGGTATATGGTCTACTTCTTTGAGATCGCCTGTGCGATGAGCGGCTACCTGCTTGGTGTGAATCCATTCAACCAGCCGGGTGTGGAAGCGTACAAGCAGAACATGTTCGCCCTGCTCGGAAAATCAGGATTTGAGGACCTCAGAAAACAATTGAATGACAGACTCGGATAAAAATTATATAATTGAAGGATAGTCAGGCTATATTACACTGTAATATAGCCTTTATTAAATGTGCGAGGTTATGTGTGTGGAATTGGAAAAGCTGTTTGAAAAATTGACCACCCGGGAAGGGATGGAGTCCCTGTTTGCAGAGGTAGAGGCGCTTGGCCTCATCGTGGGCTTCCTGCTTGCGATGGCCGAGTCGTTGTTTGCCTTCCTTCCCCTGTTCGCCATCGTCATCATCAACATCAATTCATATGGGTTCTTATTGGGTTTCGTGGCGAGCTACTCGGGCACGGTGATCGGAAGCTACCTTGTGTTCCTGCTCGTCCGATACCTCTTCAGGAAGCCGGCCCAAAGATACATCGAGAAGCATGAACGGCTTGGGAGGATGCTGCACTTCATCGACACGAAGGGTTTCTCCTTTCTGCTGATCCTTCTGTCCCTGCCGTTTACGCCGAGTTTTGCGGTCAATGTCATCGCGGCCTTATCCAACATGAAAAAGACTGTATATTTATCCATATTGATTGCAGCAAAAGCGATTATGATACTGCTGATGTCGGTCGTCGGATATGACATCACTTCATTCTTCACTTCACCGCTGCAGTTGACAGTGTCAATCATATTCCTTGTGGTACTCTATTTCTTTTCGAAATGGTACCAGAAATATATAAACCGCAAATTAGAGAAATAGAGGTGAAGTCGAGTGAAGAAGGAAATAGGTGAATGGCTTGTTGCGATCCTGATTGCCGTTGTGCTCATCGTCCTCATCCGGTCATTCCTTTTCGTCTCCTATACAGTGGACGGGCTCAGTATGGACCCGACATTCGAAGATGAGGACAGGGTGGTCGTAAACAAGCTCATGGACAATTTTGGGGAATATGAAACGGGCGATGTCGTCGTCTTCAATTCGGAGGCGGGGCCTGCCTACGTCAAGCGCATCATCGGTACGCCGGGGGATACGGTGACGATGGAGGATAAGGAGGTCTTTGTGAACGGTGAGCCGTTGGAAGAGGACTACGTTGTGCACAGGACCGATTCGTACATGGATAACTTTACGCTCCAGGACCTTGGGGTCGAAGGGGAGACCATACCGGAAGGGCAGTACCTCGTACTCGGGGACAACAGGCCGCTGAGCCGCGACAGCCGCGATTTCGGTACCGTCGATGAATCCCAGATCATCGGTGAGGTACAGCTCAGGTTCTGGCCATTCAATAGGATTGCAGTAAATTTTGATTAGAAAGGCACCCCTTGGGGTGTCTTTTGTCTACTCATAAGGAGGAAATACATGGGAATCAACATCTGGACAGGAATAAGCGGAACTGGAAAGACGCAGCGCATGTTCGATGAGATAAATGCCATCACAAGTGAAGCACCGCTCGGTTCGAGCATCTATATCGTCACCCCTACCCAGAATACATTACGCTATGAGAACATCATCACCAACCCGACGGGGGAGAACCCAAGTGTCGGGAGTCTGCGTACCGCGGTGTTCAGCTTCTCGCGATTGATGTGGCACATCTTCAATGAGACGGGGCATTCGACACGGGATGCACTGTCCGAGAGCGGCCACATCATGCTGCTCCATAAGATGATGAATGAGATGAAGTCTGAATTCGAGTTCTATCGCGACAGCGCGCAGTACATAAAATTCTCCGGCAAGGTGCTGGATATGCTGAGTGAATTCCGTGCCTACCGTGTATCACCTGACGATTTCGGACGCATCGAGACCCCTTCCGGCCGCATCCGGGACAAGATGCATGATCTTGAAATCATCTACCGAAATTGGGAAAAGCGCATCACGGAACTCCAGATAGAGGACATCAATCTGGCCGACCAGTTCATCAACCTTCTGTATTCGGATACGCCGATCCGCTCGCTCGAGGACGCCGTCATCTACATCGATGGCTTCCACAACTTCACAGAGAGCGAGTTCGCCCTGATCCAGGCGCTTGAGACACGGGTGAGGGAAATCAACCTGCTGCTGACCCATCAGGGGACGAACAAGCAGCTGTTCCGGAAGACGGATTCAGTCATCGAACGCCTGCGTTACCACATGGGTGACCACAAGCTCTCCTTCGAGCATTTCGGGGAGGACTTCAGACGTTCCAGCAGGAATGGGCTCATCCAGGTCGAACGGTACTTCGACCGGAACGAATCGATCTACGACTATGACGGGGTCGTATTCACCGAGGCGCCGAACGTCCTTGAGGAAGTCAATGATGTGGCACGGGAGGTCGAGTCGCTCGTCTTCGATGGGAAGGCCCAGTACACCGACATCGGTGTACTCTATCGGGACGCCAACTATGAACCCGTGCTCCAGTCGGTCTTCCGCCGGTACGGAATCTCCTATCATATCGACCAGAAAGTGCCCATGCACGCCCACCCGTTCATCCAGTTCATCATGAGCCTCCTGGAGTGCTACATGCGGAACTATGAGTTCGGCGCATTCATGAATGTGCTGAAGACGGGATACCTGTGCGAAGCATCAAAGCGGCACTACATCGATCAGCTCGAGAACTTCGTGCTGGAGCGCGGCCTGAGTGGCGCCTCCCTTTTCGATGACGAACAGTTCCGCTATCATACGGAAGTGACGGATGAAGGCATCAGGCGGGTGGACAAAAGCGATGCGTACGCCGGGATGATCGATTTCAAGAATGAAGTGCTCGAGAAGCTCGAGAATATCTTCAGGGAATTCAGGAAGGAAGGCACAGTGCGCGACTACATCAACACCATCTATGACTTCATCGTGGATGAGGGGATCATCGATGTGCTCGCCGAAGAGATGCAGGCGCTCGATGAAAGGAACGAAATCCAGGTGCGGGATGAGACCGAGCAGGCCTACAACATGTTCATCCGGCTGCTGGATGATGCCTATACGGTGTTCGATGATGAAGAGGTCCCGTTCACGCTCTTCTACGAGACTTTCATCGATGGTTTGAAGAATGCGGAGTTCAGCCTGCTGCCCTCGACGATCGACCAGGTGATGGTCGGCTCCCTCGACCTGTCGAAGGTGGAGAACAAGAAATACATCTTCATCATCGGCCTGAACAGGGACGTCATGCCGCGGGAGAGCCGCAATACGGAAATCATCTCCGATGAGGAGAAGACGGTGTTCGAACATGCGGACATCGAGCTCTCGCCAAGTTCCAGAACCCTTGCACAGGATGAACGCTTCGTCTTCTATCTTGGTGTGACACGTGCGACGGAGGGGCTCTATCTCAGCTGGTCGAGTACACTGCCGTCCGGCGAAGCGACGAAGATCAGCCCGTTCCTCGAAGAACTCCTGCCCGGGGAGGCACGTGTGAAGCATTATGACTACAGACGGACATCGGAATATGACCGCTTCAACCCGTCACGGCTCATCACCTCCATAGAAAGCATGGAGCCGCTCCTCCATCTGAAGATGCGCGAGATGATGACGGCACCCGTCGGGTCGCCGGAAGCCTTCCTCGAGCTCCCGGAATACAGGGGGTGGATCGAAGCATATCATATACTGATGAAGGAGCGCTGGCACGATGTGTACCCGCGCCTCAAGCGCAACCTGACCTATGACAACCGGGCGGAGCCGCTGACGCGCGAGGCGGCCGAGGCGCTCTATACCCCCGAGATGAATGCCAGCGTTTCACGGTTCGAATCGTTCTTCAGGTGTCCCTTCCAGCATTTCAGCCGCTACGGCCTGAAGCTCAAGGTGCGTAAACCCTATCAGGTGGCGCCGCTCGAACTCGGCAACCTGTATCATGAGGTGCTCTATGATGTCGTCAAATCGCTCGACTATACGCTGCGCCATCCGGACGAAAAAATCCGCGGACAGGTGGCGGAATCCATCGAGCGGTTTTCACAGGCGATCCAGTTCGGCATATTCGAACATACCGGCTACTATAAATCCCTGAAATCAAGGGCCCGCGACGCAATCATCAAACTGCTCCTCTTCATGAAGGACATCGAGGCGCTCGGCCACTACAGGATCGCCGATGTCGAGTTGTCATTCGGCTTCAGGGACAGCCCGATGGAGGAGGTCACGCTGACGAGCAATGATGGCTACAAGATCCATCTGCGCGGGAAGATCGACCGTGTCGACATGTACGAGACGAAGGACGGCGCCTACGTCAACCTGATCGACTACAAGTCGAGCACCCGCAGCATCTCGCGTGAAGGCGTACTGAATGGCCTCGAGCTGCAGATGATGACCTATATGCATGTGCTGATGGACCAGGGGAGGAAATACTTCGGCAAGGAGAAGATCATGCCGAACAGCATGCTCTTCTTCCCGGTCAGGGACCCGCTCCTGTCACTCGATGACGAAGCGGCTCTGGAAGCGGCGGAAGCCGAGCACAAGAAGCGCATGCGGCCGGATGGCGTATTCATCAATGAGCATGCGGAATATGACGCTCAGCTCGATGAGACGTCCATCGGAATACAGGGGATGCTTGCGGATCTCGATGATTTCAAGGAATACAACAGGTATCTGCCGATATCCGTCTCGAAGAACGGCAAGATCAATGCGCGGACGCGGGGCAAGTACTTCAGTCCGGAACTCTTCCGGCATTATGCCGATCACATCATGGACATGTACAGGAATGCAACGGATGAGATATATGGCGGGGAAGTGCTCGCATCACCGATGGCGACGGATGCCGGAAATACCCGGCTCGCATGTGAGATGTGCGACTTCAAGTCCGCGTGCCACATCGATGCGCTGATGAACCGCCAGGATATACGAAAGAACGAATTGGATGAGGAAGCAGTCAGCCTATTTGAAAGTGAGGTGTCCATCGATGGTCCAGTGGACAGATAAGCAGCTTGAAGCCATTGAATATGAAGGATCGGACGTGCTGGTGGCAGCAGCGGCCGGCAGCGGCAAGACGACGGTCCTGGTCGAGCGGATCATCCGCAAGATCCTCGAGGGCCGCTACAGCATCGATGAAATCTTCGTGGCCACCTTCACCAACATGAGTGCACGGGACATGAAGGATAAGATAGAGAAGGCATTGCGCCAGGCGTATGGGGAGAAGCGGGATCCGGCAATCTACACCGAGATGCTCAAGCTGAAGGAGGCGCACATATCCACGCTCCACAGCTTCTGCCTGCACCTCATACAGATGCACTACAATACGATCGGCCTGTCCCCGGATATGCGGACGCTCGGGGATGTCGAGATGAAGATCCGCCTGGATCAGGTGATATCAAATGTACTCGAATCCTACTATGATGAAGGAGGAGAGGATTTCAACACGCTGTCGATGATGCTGTCGACCGACAAGAATAACGACGGGCTGTTGAATACCATCCGCGACCTCTACTATACGGCTGTGGCAAGCCCCGACCCGGAAGGCTATCTGGAAGGGAACATCGACCAGTATCTGGATGAAGCGCACCTGAAGGATATCCTGGATGCGCACAACCACAACATCAAGCTGAAGCTAGACGCCCTGATGGCCGATGTCGATCAGCTGCGCCAACATTATCATGTGGTGACGCACGAATCGATCAAGGAAACGCAGGTGCGGGATGCCTTCGACGCCCTCGAGGGCCTCGGCCGTACCGTCATGGGTGCGATGGAGGAGAACCGCGAAGGGCGGCCGGTGGAACTGCCGGTGTTCGGCCTCAAGGATGGCCGCTCTGCATTCATCAAAAACATCGAAGACCCGGACGCCAAAGCACAGCTGCTTGCAGTACAGAACCGGGTGAAGAAGCGGTATGCGGAAATCAGGGAGGCTCCGGCCTATACGCTCGACCGTGTGAAGGCTGAACTCGGCCCGCTGAACGGCTACAGCAATACCCTGATCCGCATCGTTCTGGAAGTGGTTGAACGCTTCCGCAGACAGAAGCGTACCCGCAATGAAATGGACTTCTCCGACTATGAGCATTACGCACTGGCTATCCTGAATGCATCCGACGGGGCGGTCCGATCAATGTACCAGAGCCAGTTCAAGGAGGTCATGATCGATGAATATCAGGACATCAACCGTGTCCAGGAGGCGATCATCCAATCCCTAAAAAGAGGGGATGAGGCGACGGGTAACCTGTTCATGGTGGGGGATGTCAAACAGTCCATCTATAAATTCAGGCAGGCGGATCCTTCACTCTTCATCGAAAAGTCCGAACGCTTCCGCGAACCCGGCAGCGGCCGAGTCATCAGCCTGAACCACAATTTCCGCTCCCGCGGCGAAGTGATCGATCTGACGAATGCGGTCTTCGAGCGCATCATGGACAGGGAGGTCGGGGAAGTGGAGTATGATGAAACCCACCGCCTCGTCCAGGGGAATTATCTGGATGCCCCGCCGCTCGCCTCGGAGTGCCACATCATCGAAGATGCAGAGGGCAAGGGGGAGGACGCGGAGATACTCCACATCGTCCAGGTGGTGAAGTGCCTCAGGAAAGCCGGGGCGGACTACCGGGACATCGTCATACTGACACGGAACACGAGGGATAATGAAGCCTACCGTAAACTGCTGTCGGAAGCGGAACTGCCGGTGTTCGTCAACAACCGCTCGGGCTATCTCGACACCCTTGAGATCCGCACGATGATCAGCATCCTGTCCATCGTCGACAACCCGCTCCAGGATGACCATCTGGTCGGCGTCATGCGTCTGCCGATGTTCAATTTCTCGGAGAATGACATCGCACGCATACGGGCCGATTCCGATTGCGAATACATGTATGAAGCCCTCGTCGGCTACGAGGGCCCGGCACTCGTGATGAAGAAGATCGAAGAATTCCTGGATACGCTCCGGACGCTTCAGGACTATGCAAGGTACATGAGTGTGCCGGAGCTGATCGATGAAATCTATCTTGAACTCAACATCCTGGAGTATTTCGCAGGGCTCAAGGGCGGACTTACACGCCGTGCCAATCTGAACGGCTTTGTGGAGAAGGCGATGGATTTCGAGAAGATGTCCCACCTCTCCCTCTATGAATTCATCACCTACATCGGCCGCATGATCCAGGACGGCCAGGATTTCGGCGAGGAGAATACGGTCTCCGATGATGCGGATACGCTCCGTGTCATGACCATCCACGCATCCAAGGGACTCGAATTCAACCATGTCATATATGCCGGCCTGCACAGGCAGCTGAACATGATGGATGTCACAAAGAAGGTGACAATCCACCCGGACGGGGGCATCGCCTTCAAACGCTTCATGCCGGAACAGCAGGTGCTCCTGCCGAGCATCCATGCCCAGGTCGTCAAACAGATAATCCAGCAGGAACGGATCAGTGAGGAGATGCGCCTCGTCTATGTGGCGTTGACGCGTGCCATCGACCAGCTGATCATCCCCCTCGTCTACAAGCATGAGGTGACGGAGAAGTACAGTTATGAAGGCGGAAAGGTCCATGCGGACGACAGGCTCTCCATCCGGAGCATCCAGGACCTGCTCGCCCCGGTCCTCATGAATACGCCGATGGATGCACTTGAGGTGCACACCATTGAAGAGGTGGAGGCGGAGCCCCAGGCGGTAGAATATACTTCCCTCGAAGCGCTGGAAGACCTGAAGGTCAGGGGGGACCAGCTGCTGAAGGACCGTATCCTCCACCGGTATCCGCACAGGGAGGCGACTGAGACCGTATATAAGGAATCCGTGACGGAGATCAAACGGCGCAATGAAACACCGCCTGACGACAGTGCCATCATCCGGCACGACCGCACGCCGAACTTCCGTGCCCCGAACTTCCGCAATGAATCGCTCGATGCACCGGTGTTCGGGACGATGATGCACCAGATGATGATGCATCTGCTCAACCGCTACGATGCGCTCCGCACGCTGGATGCAGAAGCGCAGGCGGCCTTCATCGAACGTATGATTCTGGAACAGACGGCCGACGATCCGCTGATCACGCCGGCACACCAGACGCAGATGATCCAGAACATCCACCGGTTCCTGGAAGATGAAACGATGCAGCAGCTGCTTGCAGACCAACAGTCGATCCACACTGAGATCCCATTCATCATGAACCAGCAGGCCATCGGCTATTCCAGTTTCGACCGGCAGATGGTGCAGGGTATAATCGATGCACTCCTCGAGATGGAGGAGGATTTCGTCATCATCGACTATAAGACGGACCGGGTGGCGCATACCGGCCTGACTGAAGCGGATCTTGTGGAAAGATACCGGACGCAGATGGACATATACAGGCGCTCGATAATGCAGGCGCTTGGGAAAGATGTTACGGTATACCTATATTTCTTTGATTATGGAGCGATTAAATTTGATGACTGACAACATACGTTCAAGCATCTTCCTAGGGCTTGCGTTCCTCGGTATACTGCTGATGAACGGCCTTTATTTCATGATGCCCTATGAAGCGTTGAACCCATATGAATATTTGAGAGGCAGCAATCTGAGCACCTTCCAGGTGCTGGATATCCTCATTGGAGGCGCCGTCGTGCCGTTTGTGGCCCTGGCCACAGGTTATCTCATCCATGCCTTCAGGCATTATGGGATGGGCAATCTCGCCAAAGTGGCAGCTTTCGTGCTGGCACTCGGCATCGTACAGACATTCTTCATATTCGCGTTTGATTTCCTGCCCGGACTCGCGCTGATGGCATTGGTGGCACTGCTCTTCCTGAAGGCGCACTGGGCGGTGTCGCTCCTGGCGGCACTGCTGCTGTTCTTCTTCCATCTGACGGCCAATGTGCTCGTCGGCTTCTTTGCGAGCGTCGGCTCCCCGACGGATATCATCTATACGGCGATGCAGGATGTCCAGGAGTTCACGAGTGTCTTCAGGAGTACGGACTACTTCGCCATCATCGCACTGAACATTGAACTGTTCTCGAGGAATGCGGTCAGCACGCTCTATGGCCTGCTGTTCACCGTACTGCCCTGGCTGCTCGTCGGCATGAGCCTCGGCAGACTCGATATCGTCCGTTTCATCCGTTCGAATCCGGTGATGCACATCATCCTCTTCATCGTACTTGCAGGCGGCGGCATGGCGATCAAGATGATCCAGGTGCTGACGCTCGGCAGCTACAGCGGCCGCCTGCTGGCTGAGAACTTCGGCGGGCCGGTCCTCGCCCTCGGTTATTTCCTGCTGGTGATGTACCTCACCACCATCGTGCCCTCTTCCGTACTGGAAGTGTTCAGACGGATGGGCAGATATTTCCTGACGCTCTACATCCTGTCCAACGTCGTCTTCATGCTGATCTTCTACGGCATAGGCGCGGGAATGTATGGGGAAATCGAGATCACTGCCATGATATGGACCGTCCTCATCATTCTGGTTTTCCTGATGGTCCTTGCAACCGTGATGCACCGTTACCGTATCAGAAGCATCGAGGATTTATTTGCGCATAATTCTGAAAATGGAATCAACAGATAGCCATTGTCTGTTATAATGAAGTAAATACACACATAAGGAGCGTATTCCATGAAATTTTTAACATTTGATTATGGGAATCATACGTATTACGGCGTCAAAGTAAAGCGTGAGGAGAGTGCCTGGATCCTTCCGAAGCTGTTCGAAGCGTTCGGGGATGAAGCGGATTATCCTAAAACCCTGCTTGACGGCATTTCAAAATACCACACGCTGGATTTCCAGGAACATGTCCGAAAATTAGTGGAAAAGGCACAAGAGTCGGGAGATGCCGACCAGTACAAGGCACCGTTCAATGAAATCACTTTCCGTGCACCCGTCACGCCGCCGAACAATGTGATTGCATTCGGACGGAACTACAGGAAGCATGCCGAAGAGATGAACAACGAAGTGCAGAGCCTCTACGTCTTCACAAAGGCGGCGACCAGCCTTGTCGGTGATGAGGCGACCATTCCGGACCATCAGGACGTCACAAGCGAACTGGATTATGAAGGGGAGCTGGGTGTCGTCATCGGTAAGCGCGCCGAGAAGATCCAGAGTTCCATGGCACTGGATCACATCTACGGCTATACGATCATCAATGACATCACTGCCCGTGACCTGCAGAGGGAACATCACCAGGCCTTCCTTTCCAAAAGCCTGAAGGGCGGATGTCCGATGGGGCCCTTCATCGTCACAAAGGATGAACTGCCGAATCCCGAGCAGACCTCCATCGTAACCAAGGTGAACGGGGAGATCAGACAGGACGGCAGCACGCGCGAGATGGTATTGAAGCTCGACGAACTGATTGCTGAAGTCTCCAAATATGTGACCCTTGAACCGGGCGACATCATCGCTACTGGAACACCGGGCGGCGTCGGCGCCGGCATGAATCCGCCGAAGTTCCTGCAGCCCGGCGATGAGGTGCGCATCTCCATCAATGGAATCGGTACATTGACGACATATATTGATGGGTAATCTTTCCTGAAATATGATAAGATATTCTTGATTCATATTTGAAAGGAAGATTAAATGATACACTTGCACCTGACATCGCTGGTCCTGGCGATCATACTATTCATCATCACGTATAATTCGATCGATCGTCCGGATGGCGAATCCAAGTATTCAAAAGCACTGCATATGGTCCTGAGGCTGATCTACCTGATCATCCTGTTCACTGGCCTCATGCTGTTCCTCGACTTCAGCAGCGGTGACCAGATGATGTACGGACTTAAATTCCTTGCGGGCCTCATCACGATCGGCCTGATGGAGATGGCACTGATCAAGCAGCGCAAAAAAGGGACGGGGCGCAACCTCGTCATCGCGCTGGTCATTTTCCTGATCGTGACGATTGCCCTTGGAATCTATCTACCGGCCGGTCCGTTGAGCGCAATGTTTGCATAGACGGGACGGAGACAGGCACTCTTCTACAGGGTGCCTTTTTTCATGCAAATTTGTGAACGTTTATTGACATGGTGCTTTTTTCAAATTTTATCTAGTATACTTGCAGTATAAAAACAGAAGGTAGGATAGCAATGAAGAGATTAATGATATATATGGCGGTTCTGCTCATGGGCATATCCATGTCGAATGGAGAAGTGGCGGCCCAGGAGAACGATGAGGCACGGATCTATACGATCGTCGTCGACCGTTTCCTGAATGCCGATTCCGGGAATGACATCAGCGTCACAGACGATGAAGACGCACCATTGCCGTTTGGCGGCGACTTCGAGGGCATCCGGAACCACCTGGACTACATAGAAAAGATGGGCTTCGATACGCTGATGCTGTCTCCTGTATTCGACAAGGCGGATGAGGATTACCTCGGTTATGATGTCGAAGCCTATGGAGAGATCGAAGCGGCTTTCGGCGGTGCGGAAGCATTCCAAGATCTGATCGATGCCGCACATGGACGCGATATGAAAGTCGTCATCGACATGCCGGCCACAATGGCCGATGGCTACACGGCACTTGAGGAACCTGAACTGAATGCACTTCAGCAGAGCTATTATGATATGATCGATGCCGAATTCATCGACTTCACCAATACGGACAACCAGGCGCGGTATCAGGAGATGGCCCAGGCGTTCGTCGACGAATATGATGTCGATGGACTCAGCATGACCATCGTGCAGGATGGCATTGATGCCGAAACCTTCATGCCTGAAGGCGTGACGACCTACGGCATCATTCCAGGCGAGGGGATGTCTGCGGAAGGGTTCGACCATACGAATGACCCTGCCATGACCAATGAGCTGACTGAATCATTCAGTACGACGGACAGGGAGATTCCCGAACATCCGACCGACGGCACACTTTTGCTTGCCGACCATTGGTTCAGCGAACGCTTCACAAAGTCTGCGGTGGAAGAGAACATGTTCCCCGGCACCCGCATCAGCCAGCTCACGGCTTATCTGTATGCATATCCGGGGCCGATCGCCTTCCAATACGGAACGGAAGTCGCACTGAATGGGGACGACATACCGCACGTTCACCGTCAGATGGACCTCTGGACCGACCAGGAGGTCGTGGACTACATCGAGTCGCTCAATAACGTGCTGTCGCAGCACCCGAACATGTTTGAAGGGGAAAGGGAGATACTGAAGAACGAAGATGGACATTATGTCCAGAGATACTATACTTCCGATGTTGATTTCATACTGAATCTGAACGACACGTCGGTTACGGAAAATGCCGAAATCCCGATCGAGTCCCAGGATGAAGGAAAGATGCTGAGCGGGCTCCTGATCGGTGACCTTCTGCGCAGCAGCGACATGGAGGATGATGCCTTCCTGGCAGTGCTTGACCGCGAAGAGACGGAACTCTATGCCGTAGTCGAAGAAAGAGGATTCAACAACGGCTACATCTATGCCGCACTCATCATCTTCGGCGGGTTCGGAATCTTCATCTGGATTGTTGCGAGAAGAGGAAGAAAAACGAAAGAATAATTGGATATTAATGAGATGCATGACCAGGATGGATATCCTGGTCATCTTTTTGTTCATCCACATAGAAAAACTCCCCTCCAATCGGAGGGGAGCATAATTTTATTCATGTATTTTCTTCATTTTCTCTATCGCCTTGTATCCGACCATGTTGAGCACGCTTTTCGGGCTTGAGTATGGCGGGGAATAGGCGACTTCGATGTTGGCAAGATCCATGGCGGTCCCACCGAGGCGGATGTGGGCGGACAGGATGTCGATACGCTTGTCGACGCCTTCGGTACCGACGACCACCGCACGCAATATTTTGCCGTCATCCCTGCCGACATAGGCGCGGACATGGATCGGGACACTGTCCGACATGTATCCAGCCTTGTTCTTCTGCTTATGGTCCACAACGAAGTGCGGATAGTCCGCAAGCTCCGGTTCGGTCAGTCCGAGCGTGGCGATGTCATAGTCGAAGAAGCGCATGATGTTGGTGCCGAGCAGACCCTCGAAGCAGACCGAACTGTCACCGCTGATCTGGTTGCTGATGACATATGCCATCCTGTGGGCGCCCCATGCCAGTGCCACGTGGACCGGGCGGTCTACGTGGTGGTAGTTCGTTTCAATTGCATCCCCGACAGCATATACACCTTCCTTGTTGGTGCGGCCATGCTCATCTGTGCAGATATAGCCTTCATCATTCAACATGATGCCTGACCCTTCAAGGAAATCTGTACGCGGCGTGATGCCGATTCCTGCGATGATCATAGGTGCATCGATTTCTTCACCGTTTGAGAGGGTCGCAGTCTCACCTGAAACATCGACAATTTCCGTATCCAGTTTCACATCGACTCCGCGTGATTTAAGTTCCTCCATGAAGAAATCGCTCATATCGGATTCAAGCGGCCGATAGATTTCCGTGTCCCGGTGCACAAGTGTCACCTCGATGCCGCGATGGACAAGGTTTTCGGTCATCTCAAGACCGATGTACCCGGCACCGACGACGACTGCACGGGTGATGTTCTTCTCCTCGATGTGGGCCTTGATTTCATCAAGGTGCTCCAGGGAATGGAGGACGAAGGCCTGGGGCACATCAAGCAGTGCTGGAATGAGGCGCGGGGAGCCGCCGGGGGAGAGGATCAGGTAGTCGTACGCTGCATCGAACGTGCGGTCATTTTTGATATCTTTCACCTGTACCGTCCTGTTATCCGCATCGACTGCCGTCACCTCATGGAATATTTCGACGGTGACATCGCGTTCTGCAAAACTTTCGGGTGTCGCTGCGACCAGCTGGTCGCGTTCCTCGACTTCCCCACCGATGTGATATGGCAGGCCGCAATTGCCGTAGCTGATGTCGCGGCCCTTTTCATAGATGGTGATGTCGATTTCCGGATCGATTCGCCTGAGCTGAGCGGCTGTCGTGGCGCCTCCAGCCACGCCCCCTACAATAATAACTTTCGACATGCCTACACTCCCTCATTGAAATAGAACATTGCTACCGTGCCATTGCCGGTGTGACTGCTGATCGTCGGGCCGATTGTGCTGATTCTGACATCGGTGATGTTGGTTCCGTCGAGTATCTTCTGCTTCAGCTGTTCCGCCTGCTCTACCGCATTGGCCTGGGTGATATGCACCTCACGGGTGACATTATCGGCGATCAGATGTTTGACCATGCTGCTGTGCACCTTCTTGACGCCGCGGTGCTTCTCAAGCGGGACGAGTTTCCCCTCTTCGACATGGAGCAGCGGCTTGATGTTGAGTAGGCCGCCGAGGAATGCCTGACCTTTCGACAGACGCCCCCCTTTTGCCAGATAGTCGAGGTCGTCCACTGTGAAGAAGTGGCGGATGTCCTTGACATCCTTTTCCACTTTGGAAATGATCTCATCTTTGGAGAGTCCTGACTCCACATAGCTGTGGGCACGCTCCACGATGAGTCCAAGGCCATAGCTTGCGGCCTTCGTATCGATGATGGTGATGTCGGCATCGGGATGATCATCGAGAATCGTATCCCTGGCGATTACGGCACTCTGGTATGTCCCGGAAAGTTCACTCGAGAAGGCGATGTAGAGCAGAGGTTCCTTCCGGTCCACGTATTTCTGGAAGACTTTTGTGAAATCCTCCGGGTTTGCCTGGCTCGTCAACGGGCGTTTGCCCTCGGATATAGCATCGAGTACTTCCGTACTTGAAATGTCGAACTGGTCCAGGTAGTCCCTGTCATCAATCGTAATCTTCAGGGGGACCATTTCTATCTCCATCCTGTCCAGTTCCTCTACGGAAATATCTGAACAGCTGTCTGCGATCAATTGCATATCATCTGCTCCTTTCTTCGTTATAGTTTCAATTTGAAAAAGTCATTCAGGAACTGGCCAATGCCGTCGTCGTTGTTGGTGTCCGTCATGTAGTCGGCCACTGTCCTGATTTCATCGATGGCATTGCCCATCGCCACCCCATGCTCGACATAGCGGAGCATTTCGGTGTCGTTGTCCTCATCGCCGAAGGCGATCGTGTACTTCTGGTCGATGCCGAGGTAGCCCCGGCAGTAGTCGACTCCGACCGCCTTGTTGATGCCCTTCTTGACGATCTCTATGACTGGATAGGGCGCACCCCAGCGACGGTGTTCGATCGTTTCGGCGAACAGGTCATCCAGTGCCTGCCTTATGGCCGGCACCTCCGGCTCCTCAGCCTGGATCAGTATGGTCGTCGGGCCGGAGTCGATGTTCTGGGTCAGGTCGCCGATCTTGACCTGTGGGTTCCCCATGCTGAAGGCTTCGAAGAGCACCTCGTCATGGTAGTGGATATAGACATTGTCCTTCACTTCGGCGATGATGTTCTGGATGTTCAAATCCGGCACACGCTTGACGATCTCCTGGGCGACTTCGAGGTCGAGTTCTTCATGAACTGTCTTGAAGTACAGATCCTGGGGATGGTGGACGAAGGCGCCGTTGAAATTGACGATCGGCGTATTCATGCCAAGTTCCCGGTAGTAGGGTTCGCTTGCTCTATAGGGGCGGCCGGTCGAGATCATGATTTCATGGCCGTGGGTCTTGAGTTCAAGTAGTACTTTTTTGGTGAATGGGCTGATCGCCTTGTCGTCGGTCAGCAGCGTCCCATCCAGGTCCAAACATATAAGATGCTTTTCCATTACGGCAAATCTCCTTGTCAACATTCATAAAACTATCATAACTATCATATCATTTATGTTTATATCGTGTAGTTTTTTTGATATATTATATAGTATATACTCTAAAAGGAGTGAGATAAATGGATAAAGCAATGGAAGAAAGCATGATGGGTGCCCTTGAGAACGTCATCGACCCGGAACTCGGCATCGATATCGTCAACCTCGGACTCGTCTATGGTGTGCATCTTGATGAAGATGGCAACGCAGGTGTTGAAATGACACTTACCTCCATGGGCTGCCCGATGGGACCACAGATTGTGGATCAGGTCAAAACTGCACTCTCTGAACTTCCCGAAGTCAAAGAGACGGAAGTAAATATCGTATGGAATCCACCATGGGACAAAGATAAAATGAGCCGTTACGCCAAGATTGCACTCGGTGTGAGCTAGGCCAGCATATAAGTAAATCCCACAACCTCCAGGTTGTGGGATTTTTTTGTGTCCGGAGGATGCTACCGGGGTATGCATAATACTGTATGACCCATATCCTACAGTATGAATAGATGATACAGGATGGCGAATGAACCGAGTGCAAAACAGTAATAGGTGAAGATGGCGAGATTTCCGCGCTCCATGACCCCCTGAAGCCACTTCAGGCCGAAGTATGTGGCGATGATGCTGGCGATGAATGCAAGCGCATAGGGAATGGCCAGCGATATGATCTCGGGGTCGTTCACGAGGTCCCCGACGGAGATCAGTGCCGTGCCGAGCGATACGGGGATGTAGAGCAGGAATACGAACCTGAGGGCGTTCTTCTGGTTCATGCCTACAGCCATTGAACCGACGAGTGCGGCACCGCTGCGGCTCACGCCTGGCATCAGTGCAACGCACTGGGCCAGCCCGACGATGATGGCATCCTTGATGCTCAGGTCGCCGTCGCGCTTCACGCCCCGCTTGTTCTTGATGAACCAGAGTGCGAGGCCGGTGATGAACAGCATCATTCCGACGGTCAGCATGGAGACATTGTCCCCGATGATGTCCTTCAGCAGGATGCCGAGGACACCGACCGGGATGGTGGCGATGATCAGATAGATGGTATAGCGGAAGTCCTCGACCGCTTCTTCATCCCTGGCCCCTTTGAACAGGAAGCGGCTCAGATTGACGATGATTGCAGTGATGTCCAGACGGTAGATGAAGAGTATCGCAATGAGTGATGCGGTATTCAGCAGTATTTCGAACGACAGGCCCTTGGCCTCTATCCCGAAGATTTCCCGGGCGATGACGAGATGGCCGCTGGATGATACAGGAATCGGTTCAGTGAACCCCTGCAGCAGCCCCAAAAATATGTAACGGATAATTTCCAAGATATCCATGATTCAACCTCCTATGAAACCCTAGGATATAATATAAAATAAATGCCGGATAAAAGCTATCAATTACTTGAAAATTAATGCAGTGGGTGTATAATATAATTAAAGGTCAAAAAAGGTCAAACATTTTTGAGCCAGTTGGTAAACAACTGCTCCCATTTTGAAACAAGAGGTGATGAATATGGATATCAACAGGATGACGTACAGCGTGCAGTCCATCATCGAACGGGCACAGTCGATCTCAGTCGACCTGAAGCTCCAGTCGATCGAGGTGGAAGCTGTCATGAAGGCGCTCTTCACCATTGATGAAAGCATGGCGCGGGATGTGCTGGAACGGGCGAACATCGATGTGGATGCACTGCTCACGAAATATGATGAAAAACTGTCGAAGTACAATGTGGTCAAGGGAGACAATGTCCAATATGGGCAGTACATGTCGAACGGCTTCACACAGGTAGTGAACAGGGCAGAGAAGATCATGGGCGAAATGAAGGATGAATACATCTCGGTCGAACACATGCTCATGGCAGGCATCGAGACGGAACCGATCCTGAAGGAGACCGTCGGAAACAAGGGTGAAGTGATCAGGGAGATCATCAACAAAGTAAGAGGGGGAAATCATGTGACAACACAAAATCCGGAAGTGCAATATGAAGTTTTGGAAAAATATGGACGTGACCTCGTCGAGGAAGTCCGGAGCGGCAATGTGGATCCCGTCATCGGGCGCGATGAGGAAATCCGCAACTCCATCCGCATACTGAGCAGAAAACGCAAGAACAACCCGGTCCTGATCGGGGAGCCGGGCGTCGGCAAGACGGCGATCGTTGAAGGGCTCGCCCAACGCATCGTGCGCAAGGACGTCCCGGACAGCCTGCTTGATAAGACGATATTTGAACTCGATCTTTCTGCGCTTGTCGCCGGTGCGAAGTACCGCGGTGAATTCGAGGAACGCCTGAAGGCTGTACTCAAGGAAGTGAAGGAGTCGGAAGGGCGGATCATCCTCTTCATCGATGAGATCCATATGCTGGTGGGCGCCGGCAAGACTGAAGGTGCGATGGATGCCGGCAATATGCTGAAGCCGATGCTCGCCCGAGGGGAACTCCACTGCATCGGGGCCACCACACTGAATGAATACCGCGAATATATCGAAAAGGACTCCGCCCTGGAACGCCGCTTCCAGAAGGTACAGATACCGGAACCCGATGTCGAGGATACGATTTCCATCCTCCGCGGGCTCAAGGAGCGCTATGAGGTGCACCACGGGGTGCGGATCACCGATCGCGCCCTCGTTGCAGCGGCTGAACTGTCCGACCGGTACATTACGGACAGGTTCCTGCCGGACAAGGCGATCGACCTGATGGACCAGGCGAGCGCCACGATACGGACGGAGATGGGCTCGAATCCAACCGAGCTCGACCAGATCAACCGCCGCGTCATGCAGCTTGAAATCGAGGAGCAGGCCTTGAAGTCGGAGGATGATTCCGTATCAAGGACACGGCTTGAAGAACTGCAGAAGGAATTGTCCGAAGCACGTGAAGCCCAGCAGTCCCTCGCTCAGCGTGTGGAGAAGGAAAAAGGACAGATCCAGAAGGTCAACGATAAGCGTGAGGAACTCGACCGTACACGCCAGGAGCTCGAGGAGGCCGAAAACAACTATGAGCTTGAAAAGGCCGCAGAACTCCGGCACGGCAGGCTGCCGCAGCTCGAGCGTGAACTCTCAGAGCTGGAAGCGGCCCTCCAGGAGGAAAGCGCCGGGGAGAACCGGATCATCCGTGAAGTGGTGACGGAGGATGAAATCGGCTACATCGTCAGCCAGTGGACCGGTATACCGGTAACGAAGCTCGTCGAAACCGAAAAGGATAAACTGTTGAAGCTGTCCGATATACTTCATGAACGTGTAGTCGGGCAGGATGAGGCGGTTGACCTCGTTGCCGATGCTGTCATAAGGGCACGGGCCGGCATCAAGGATCCGAACCGGCCGACCGGCAGCTTCCTATTCCTCGGCCCGACCGGTGTCGGCAAGACGGAACTCGCTAAGACGCTGGCGGCGACGATGTTCGATTCCGAGAAGCACATGATCCGCATCGATATGAGTGAATACATGGAACGGCATGCCGTCTCCAGGCTCATCGGTGCACCGCCGGGATATGTCGGACATGAGGAGGGCGGCCAGCTGACGGAAGCCATCCGCCGCCAGCCGTACTCCGTCATCCTGCTGGATGAAGTGGAGAAGGCCCACACGGATGTCTTCAACATCCTGCTCCAGCTGCTGGACGAAGGCCGCCTGACGGATTCGAAGGGAAGGTCGGTCGACTTCAGGAATACGATCATCATCATGACATCGAATATCGGCTCGAACCATCTGCTCGATACGGTGATGGAGGATGGGGAGATTTCCGAAGGCACGAAGGACATCGTCATGAAGGAGGTCCATCAGCACTTCAAACCTGAAATCATCAACCGCATGGATGACATCGTCATCTTCAGCCCGCTGTCCAGGGAGAACATGAAGCTTATTACAGACAAGCTGATCAACGACCTGAACAGACGCCTCACAGACCAGCATATGACCGTTGAAGTCACGGATGCGGTTAAGGATTGGATATCTGAAGAGGCCTATGAACCGCAATTCGGTGCACGTCCGCTCAAGCGCTTCATCCAGCGCCACATCGAAACACCGCTTGCAAGGAAGCTCATTGAAGCGGATATGTCGGAAGGCATCAATGTAAAGATAGACTACCGAGACGGCGCGCTGCAATTTGAGATGTAGATCAGTTTTATCCAAGCTGTCCCTCTGATGAGGGGCAGCTTTTTTGTTGCATATGTTCTCAAATGATGAAAATCATTTTAATAGTTGAACATTTACAATATAATTTGAATTATCTGTAAATTTATATTAAAATTGATTCAAGTCCTACTGCTTTTACAGCATAGTCCCCCGACGTTATGTTTCCCCCCTTTTTTATCCACCGCATCCTGAATTTGACACAGAACGTCACTCCTGTATACTAACGTTGTACATGTTCATGGCTAGGGAAAGATAACCAACTTACTAGGAGGAGATTCTTTTGAAGAATTACGCATTAGTACTTATGCTTGGGCTTGTTCTCGTACTCGCAGCCTGCGGTAATGGAGGCTCGGAAGACAGCGGGTCCGGAGAAGGGGAATCCGGTGGAGAATCAGGAAAGCTTGCTGAACTTCAGGAAAGCGGGACTGTGAACATCGGATTTGCGAATGAACCGCCTTATGCTTATGAAGATTCAGAGAGCGGAGAACTTGAAGGGGCCGCAATAGACATAGCGACAGCGGTGTTCCAGGAAATGGGCATCGACAATGTGGAAGGGCACCTGACGGACTGGGGCGAACTGATTCCGGGCGTACAGGCCGGACAGTATGATGTCATCACTGCCGGTATGGCGATCCTGCCGGACCGTTGTGAAAATGCACTGTTTGCAGAACCTGAAATGCAGTACGGTGAAGGGCTCGTGGTACAAGCGGGCAACCCGCAAGATATCCACAGCTATGCGGATATCGCCGACAACCCTGACGTGACGGTGGCACTTATGGAAGGAACGACACAGTTCGACTTCCTCGATCAGGAGGGTGTAGATCCAAGCCAGATCATGTCGGTCGGAGACATACCTGCACAGCTTTCAGCAGTACAATCCGGTAACGCGGATGTGACAGCGGCGACTGAAGCAACGCTCAGGGCAGCATATGAATCACTGGATAGTGACGATGTGGAAATCGTCGAAGATTTCGAGCAGCCTGATATCGAGGGTATACCAAGCTTCGGTGCAGCAGCATTCAACCTTGAGGATGAAGAGCTCCGCACTGCATATAACGATGCACTCGAAACGCTGAAGGAAGATGGCACAATCGATGAGATTCTCGATGAATCCCAAGGCTTCACTGCAGAAAACAACAGAGTGGAAGTCGGAGAAGTGACAACCGAGCAGCTGTGTGAAGGCGAATAATCTTTTCAGGTCCAGTCATTCCTTTGGAAAAACTGGACCTTTTTATTGGAAGATAAGGAGTGAGGAAAATGTTTGATACCGGGGTGAACATACTGACCTACCTGTCCCAGGGTGCATGGACGACCATCAGCATATTTCTGATGGCCACGTTCTTCTCTTTCGTAATGGCATTCATCGCCGGCCTTTCACGGTTGGCGAAAAATCCATTCATTCGTGGCTTCACTACATTATATGTTGAAATCTTCCGGGGGACTTCGCTGATTGTCCAGCTCTTCTGGCTCTACTATGCCGTGCCGATGCTGTTCAATATCGACCTTGGAAGCAACTGGTGGGTAGGGGTCGTTGCCATTGCACTGAACTACGGGGCGTATATGTCGGAAGTGGTCAGAAGTTCCATTCTGTCCATCGACAAGGGCCAGACGGAGGCGAGTGTTGCACTGAATCTTTCAAGATTCCAGCGCATGAGGCATATCATACTGCCCCAGGCACTCAGGCTGATGCTGCCCGAGTTCGGAAACTATTCAATACAGATACTTAAAGGTACAGCCCTCGTCTCACTGATCGGTCTGACCGACATACTCTACTACGGGGACATATATCGGTCATCGAATCTTTCAGAAGGACCACTGGCCTATTTCATGGTACTGGTAATGTACTTCATCATCGCACTGCCGCTCATCTGGCTTTCCAAAAAAGGTGAGAAAATCTCCAAGAGAGGGGTGGCGAGCTGATGTCAGCAACATATTGGAGTTGGGAAACATTCTTCAATGCATTTCCAATCATACTGGAGGGACTCAAGATCACATTGGGCCTCACTGTGGCCAGTTACCTGCTTGCGTTGGTTGCAGGGTTCGTCTGGCTGCTCCTCGAGTCCACACCAGTCAAACCATTCAATTTCATCGTCTATTGGATAAAAGAGTTCATACGATCCACGCCGCCGATTGTGCAGATTTTCTTCCTGTACTTTGCGTGGCCGATGGTACCGTATGTAGGAACATCCTTCACACCCTTCGTCGCAGCCATGCTGGCACTTGGAATCCATTTTTCCACCTATATCAGTGAGGTGTACCGTTCCGGTATAGAAAGCGTGGACAAGGGACAGTGGGAAGCGTCGACCGCACTCAACTTCTCGACGCGCGACAAATGGACGAAGATCGTCCTGCCGCAGGCACTGCCGCCGACGATACCGATGCTCGGAAACTACCTGATCATACTGTTCAAGGAAGTACCGCTTGCAGCAACCATCGGGGTGGTCGGCATACTGAGCATCGCACGGAGCTATGGTGCACAGACATGGTCCTATATTGAACCGTTGACCATCGTCGCGCTGCTGTTCCTGCTGCTCAGCTATCCTTCTGCACTGCTGATCAGAAGACTTGAAAATAAAATGAATCGTCGATTCGAGACTAAGCAAAAGAAAGTGAAGGTGACCGAATAATGGAACCCATCGTACAATACAAAGACGTCCATAAGTCATTCGGTGATACACATGTTCTGAAGGGCATAAATCTTGATATATACCCGACTGAGAAGATTGCGATCATCGGCCCGAGCGGCTCGGGGAAGACCACAATCATCCGCCTGCTGATGACACTTGAGGAGCCGAGTGAAGGGGACATCATCGTCGCTGGAGAAAATCTATGGAAGATGGAATCAGGGGGCAAGATGAAGACGGCAAACGAAAAGCACCTTCGGTCAGTAAGGAAGAATATCGGCATGGTCTTCCAGCACTTCAACCTCTTCCCGCATAAGACCATACTGGACAACTGCGTCACTCCGCTTGTCCAGGTCAAGAAGCTGAAAAAAGCGGAAGCCGTGGAGCTCTCCAAACAGATGCTCGACCGGGTAGGGCTTGGTGACAAATATGAAGCCTATCCATCCAATCTCTCCGGGGGTCAGAAGCAGCGTGTCGCCATGGCTCGCGCATTGGTCATGAAGCCGAAAATCATGCTGTTCGATGAAGTCACTTCAGCACTCGATCCGGAACTTGTAGGGGAAGTGCTCGAAGTCATCCGTGACCTCGCAGAACAGGATGATATGGCCATGGTGCTCGTCACACACGAAATGGACTTCGCACTGGAAATAGCAGACCGCGTCCTCTTCCTGGATGACGGGGTCATTGCTGAATCCGGAACCGCCGATGAGGTCATCAACAAGTCAGACAACCCAAGACTCCAGGATTTCCTGAGGAGATTCAGAAAAGAAGAAGTATAAAGATGAAGCGCCGGCTGCAGAAGCCGGCGCTTTTTTGATTTGTGCCGGGGGCGGAGGGTTAACTCACCGTCGCAGGCGGAACGACGGCAAGTTAGGGGGTTAACTCACCGTCGCAGGCGGAACGGCGGCAAGTTGGAGCGTTAACTCACCGTCGCAGGCGGAACGACGGCAAGTTGGAGCGTTAACTCACCGTCGCAGGTGGAGCGATGGCAAGTTAGGGGGTTAACTCACCGTCGCAGGTGGAACGATGGCAAGTTAGGGGGTTAACTCACCGTCGCAGGTGGAACGATGGCAAGTTAGGGGGTTAATTCACCGTCGCAGGTGGAACGATGGCAAGTTAGGGGGTTAATTCACCGTCGCAGGTGGAACGACGGCAAGTTAGGGGGTTAACTCACCGTCGCAGGCGGAACGACGGCAAGTTAGACCTCCAATTCACAGTGGGAGATGTTCCGACTGGGAGTTAAGCCCACGCCGCCCGCCCACTCGCCGAACCAACATAAAAAACCCGCCCATATTGGGGCGGGTGAGGATGGTTTATGCGTGTTCCATGGTGGAGACACCTTTTGCTTCACGGCAGGCGACTTCAAGTTCATCCCTATAGGTCTGGCGTGTGCTGTCATCCCAATCGAGGATGTCGCTCATCAATTGGATGACGCCATCTTTGTATTCCTCTACCTTGGCGATGTCGAAGTAGAGTTCGCCTGTACGTCTGACGAAGTAGTCCCGCGGGTTTGCAGCCATTTCGTGCTGTATGCTGTAGATGACTTTTGCGTGAACGTCCTTCGGCAGTCCGTAGTGTTCTGAAGCTTCCCCGAGTCCACCGATGATTTCATATACTTTTTCGACATTGCTGCCGTAGTGGGAGGCGAGTTTCTGGCCATTTGTGATGGACAGGCCGTAGGATGGGGCACGGTCGCCCATATTCCTCACGAATTCACTGAAACCTTCGCTGCCACCCACATCACCGCCTGAAATCGGCTGGTTCACAGTATCACTTTTATCGAATTTGAGTCCATAGTCCTTGGCCAGGCGCTTAGCGACAAGGTCGACGATCTCCTTGGCCATGTGGCGGTAGCCGGTCAGCTTTCCGCCGGCGATGGTGATGAGATTGCTCTTCGCTTCCCAGATTTCATCCTTCCGGGATATTTCTGAAGGGTCCTTGCCTTCTTCATGGATGAGGGGCCGTATGCCTGCCCACGTGGACTCAATATGCTCCTCTGTAAGGCCGAGTCCCGGAAACATATCATTCGCCGTATCGAGAAGATACTGACGATCTTCGCGCGTTGTGACTGGGTTCTGCTTGTCCCCTTCATAATGCGTATCCGTCGTTCCGACATATGTCTTGCCATCTCTTGGGATGGCGAAGATCATACGGCCATCCGATTTGGCATCGAAGTAGACGGCCTGGTGGAGCGGGAAGTCCTCCTCATCGAAAACGAGGTGGACACCTTTTGAGAGGAAGAGCTGTTTCTTGCCCTTTTTGGCTTCTTCATCATTCGAACGGACATCATCCACCCATGGCCCGGTGGCGTTGATGACGCGGCGGCCGAGGATCTGATGGGTCTCCCCGCTGAGCTGGTCTTCGGCGTGAATGCCGACTACTTTGCCTTCGTCATATACGAAGCCGATGGCTTTCACATGGTTGATCGGGTCAGCACCGAACTCTGCAGCTTTCTTCATGACTTCGATCGTCATGCGCGCATCATCCGTCCTGTACTCTACATAGTAGCCGCCGCCAAGCAGGCCGTCCTGCTTCACGAGTGGTTCCTTCTCAAGGACATCATCCACACTCAGCATCTTGCGCTGCTCGCTCTTTTTGACTTCAGCGAGCATATCATAGACACGCAGGCCGATGCTTGTCGTGAACTGTCCGAAGGTGCCGCCTTTGTGGAAGGGAAGCAGCATCCATTCAGGGGTCGTCACATGCGGGCCATTCTCATATACGATGGCACGCTCGATTCCGGTTTCACGTACGACACCCACCTGGAACTGCTTCAGATACCGCAGGCCACCATGGACGAGCTTCGTGCTCCGGCTGCTCGTCCCTTCAGCAAAGTCCTGCATCTCGACGAGTGCGACCTTCATGCCGCGCTTCGCCGCATCGAGTGCGATTCCGGCACCGGTGATGCCGCCGCCGATGACGACGATATCGTAGTCGACTTTCTCCATATGCTGTAACTGGTCTTTTCTGGTCAATGTGTTCAGCATTTTCCTACCTCCTATTTTTATGGCAAATAAAGCCCATGCGTCCCCGGGTCTTTATTGTGAATCTTCTTTCTTGAAACTGTGTTTCGGTTTGAATGCCTGTGTGGCTTGTACGGCGTGCTGCCAGCCATCATAGAGGGCATCACGCTGCTCCTGTTCCATCTTCGGTTCGAATACGCTGTCCGTTTCGCTGACCGATTTCAATTCATCGGTGGATTTCCAGAAGCCGACTGCGAGGCCTGCAAGATAGGCGGCCCCGACGGCCGTCGTTTCAAGCACTTCCGGACGTTCTACAGTCGTATCGAGGATGTCTGCCTGGAACTGCATGAGGAAGTCGTTGGCTGCAGCGCCGCCGTCTACACGCAGCGTCTCCAGTTCTATATTTGAATCCTTCTGCATCGCATCGAGGACGTCCTTCGTCTGGTATGCAAGGGATTCAAGCGTGGCGCGGACGAAATGTTCCTTTTCAGTCCCACGGCTCAATCCGAAGATGGCACCGCGTGCTTCAGAGTCCCAGTATGGCGCGCCGAGTCCGGTGAATGCCGGAACCATATATACGCCTTCCGTCGATTCGATGCGGTTCGCATATGATTCCGACTGCGGCGAGTCATTGAACATGCGCAGCCCGTCCCTAAGCCACTGGATGGCGGATCCGGCAACGAAGATGGATCCTTCGAGTGCGTATTTCACATTGCCGTCGATGCCGTAGGCAATCGTCGTCAACAGTCCGTTTTGACTCTGGATGGCTTCTGTGCCTGTATTCATGAGCAGGAAGCAGCCGGTACCATAAGTGTTCTTCGCGTCGCCTTCCTTGAAGCAGGTCTGGCCGAACAGGGCCGCCTGCTGGTCTCCTGCAACCCCTGCAATGGGAACGTTGCGTCCGAAGAAGTGGGATTTCGTCGTTTCCCCGTATACTTCACTCGAGGATTTGACTTCCGGCAGCATGGATTCCGGAACACCCAGTATGTCGAGCAGTTCCTTATCCCATTCCAGCTCATGGATGTTGTACATCAGCGTACGGCTGGCGTTGGTATAGTCCGTCACGTGGACATCCCCTTCAGTGAAGCGCCAGATGAGCCACGTGTCGATGGTACCGAAAAGAAGGTCGCCGTTCTCCGCCTTTTCCCGTGCGCCTTCGACATTGTCGAGGATCCATTTGACTTTCGTACCGGAGAAGTAAGGATCGAGGAGCAGACCGGTCTTGTTGCGGAATGTATCCTCATGGCCCTGGGATTTCAGTTCATCACAGATGTCTGCGGTCTGGCGGGATTGCCAGACGATGGCGTTGTGGACGGGCCGGCCGGTGTTCTTATCCCAGACGACGGTGGTTTCACGCTGGTTTGTGATGCCGATGCCCTCAATCTGTTCGGCTTTGATGTCATTTTCAGACATGACACCTGCAACCACGGAGAGGACCGAACTCCAGATTTCATTGGCGTTATGCTCCACCCATCCGGATTCCGGGAAATACTGCTTGAACTCCTTCTGGCTGGTGCCGACGATATCACTTTCCTTGTTGAACAGGATGGCGCGTGAACTCGTAGTGCCCTGGTCGATAGACATGATATATTTTTCCATTGATTCATTCCCCTTTACTTTTGTTGTATTCAAAAACGTTGAAATCTACATCAGTTTGGAAGCTTCGTCCTTAAGGATGCTTTTATTAAGAAATACCCCAAGCACGAGAACCAAAACAGTGAAGACGATCGCAATGGCGAGGAAAAGGTCCGGTGAACCCAGGAATATCGCGTTATATACCGCTGCACCGAGCGCACCGCCGGCCAAAGGACCGAGTATCGGTACGATGGCATAGACGAAGTTCGATTTTCCCTTGCCTGGAATCGGCATGAGGAAGTGAGCGAGCCGCGGGCCGAAGTCACGGGCCGGGTTGATGGCATATCCCGTAGTACCGCCGAGACTGAGTCCGATCGCCGTAATGAGGAAGCCGACGATGAGCGGGTTCAGGCCTTCAGTGAAATCATTGGCACCGATGAAGAGCAGGCCCATGACAAGGATGAATGTACCGATCATCTCACTGGTGAAGTTGGCGACATAGTTTGGATAGGCCGGACCTGTGGCGAACACACCAAGTTTCGTGCCTTCGTCATCCTCATCCTTGAAGTGCGCCATGAAGTGCAGCCAGACGAGGAATGCACCAACCATTGCCCCGAGTACCTGTGCGATGATGTAGGGAATTACTTTCGCCCACTCGAATTCACCCGCAAATGCGAAGCCGAGTGTAACGGCCGGGTTGATGTGTGCACCTGAGAACTGGCCGACGGCATATACGGCAAAAGCCACCGCAAAACCCCAACCGAATGCGATGACGATCCAGTCCGACCCTTTCGCCAGGGACCCCTTCAAATTGACGTTGGCTACGACGCCTGCCCCGAACAGGATAAGTATTGCCGTTCCAACAAATTCTGCAACGAGTTCATTCATTGCAAACCACTCCTTTGTTTGATTGATCCGCTAATAAAACATAAAAAAGCCCACACTGGTAGCTTTGTAAAAGCTACTAATGTGGGCTCTGTCTCTCCGTGTCCTATTAACTTACTTTATAATCTATCCTATAATGGCAGCGCTGTCAACTTTTATATACTTCAGGGAGTTTGGTTGGCGGGATCGAACCACAGGCTGGTCTTGCTTGTCGTCACATACTTCGCTCCGGCGGCGATGGCCTCGTCGACTTCACGCTGCGTTTCAATCAATCCCCCTGCGATGACATCAGCTTCCACTTCTGAATTGATCAGGTGGATCACTTTCGGCACGACACCGGGCAGGATTTCAATCAGCTTCGGCTCCGTCTGTCTGATGAGTTCGATGCTTTTCTCGATGGCTGAGGAATCGATGACAAAAATGCGCAGAACAGTCTCCAGGCCGAGCTGGTTGGCCTTTTTGATGATCCTGCCACGTGTGGTGACGATGCCCGTCGGCTTATATTTCTGGTGTATGTATTCGAGCGAAGCGGTGTCCACCGCAAGCCCCTTGATGAGGTCGAGATGAAGATAGACATCAAAACCATGTTTCTTTATGGTGGTGATATGGCTTTCCAGGTGGCCGATATGGATATCCAGGATGACACAGGCCCGATAGGGACTGCCGATCAGTTTTTCAAAATCCTTCATGGAACGGATTGCGGGTAGAATTTTCACACCATTGCACCTTCATTTCAAATTTATTATTCCTTTTATCATAGAATAGATATGTAAAATTGTATAGCATCTGGAAATTGGGGTATAGATAAACACAATGTGGGCCATTGTAGTGTACAGTAACAAGGGGGTGGACGGACCACCTCCATTTAAATAGTAGAAACACGTTCATGGAAGTAACGTCAAGGGGGTAGGGCAAGTGGATACATCACGAGGCAACAGTATGCTCAAGGAACTGCTCGGGGTGGAGCATGCAATCATACAGGCGCCTATGGCAGGCGGCATAACGACCGAAGAACTGGTCAGTGCCGTCTCCCGGGCCGGGGGACTCGGCATGATCGGTGCAGGCGGCATGGATCCGGAAGCATTGCGTAAAACGATTCATGAACTGAAGAAGAGGAACGATGGCGCCTTCGGTGCCAACCTGTTCGTCCCATGGAACTTCAAAGTCACTGAAGAGAATATTGCCGGTGCCTATGAAAAGCTGAGGCCGGTGTATGACCACTTTGGGCTGGAGCAGGAAACTTTCATACCGCCGGATATGAAGGACATCAAAGTGAAGTTCGATGCCCAGCTCGATGTCATTGTGGAGGAGAAGGTGCCTGTATGCTCCTTCATTTTCGGCATCCCGGAAAGTCATCACATCGAACGGCTGAAAGAGGCCGGGACGATCCTGCTCGGTACAGCAACGACAGTGGAGGAAGCTGAAGCGATCGAACGGGCCGGATTCGATGCTGTTGTGCTTCAGGGGGCAGAAGCAGGCGGCCACCGGGGGACATTCCTCAATCCGGTGGACGACAGTCTCGTGGGCCTCATGAGCCTGATTCCTGAAGCGGCAGACCAGCTGTCCATTCCGGTCATCGCTGCAGGCGGCATCATGGATGGACGCGGTGTTGCGGCTGCAAGAATCCTCGGTGCAGCAGGTGTCCAGTTGGGTACGGCCTTCATCTCTACTGAAGAAAGCGGGGCGCATCTGGTACATAAGAATGCGCTGAGTGAAAATCGGCATATACCATCCGTCTTGACGAAAGTATTTACTGGTCGTGCTGCACGGGCGATCCAGAATACTTTCATCAGGGATATGGCCGAACATACGAAGAGCATGGTCGACTATCCAGTCCAGAGGCGCCTGACCCAGCCGGTCCAGGATGCTTCGAAGGCTGCAGGCAGCACAGAATATGCCATGCTCCTTGCCGGCCAGGGGAAGGGCATGGCCCGCACCATGTCTGCCGGCGAACTGGTCCGGCAGCTAGTCATAGAAACGAGGACGTTCGGGGTGGAAGTATGACGGGCATGTGCTAAGGGCAGCCCGAACATAATGAAAAAAGACTCACCACATTGTGGTGAGTCTTTTCTGTAATCAATGGTTATGCTGTGCTTCGTTCGTCTTGTCCGGCTTCAGCATGAAGTCCAGAACGATGATTGTCAGTGTGACAAGTACTGCAAGGAGTACACCGCTCCAGATGTTGAGCGGTCCGCCGCCGCCAAGGCTGTTCAAAACGAAGTTGACCATTTGAGTCAGCATGAGTGCCCAGATGAAACTGATGATATATTTCATGGTCCTGCCTCCACTACATAATTATATAAATTAATGATAACCTAAAACGATTTCCATGTATAGTGGTAATCTCGACACAAGGCTACAAAAATAATTTTTTCACATAATGGCTTCGGAAGCCGGTCACGATAATAATAAAATGTAAACGTTTTCAATAAAGGGCTTAAATATATGGAAAATGAGTTGAAAACATTTATTCACTAGTGTATATTTAGTTCCTGTAAATGCTTAAATATTGTTGCAATTCAAAAAATGAATGTTGCAAATTATTACCTGTGACCTTACAATATATGGAGACGAAATCAATGGAATATGCCGGCTGCAAGCTTTCGCAGCTCCTCCGAATCCCTCGGTGGGCGATACGTTTTGAAAGGAAGGCATCCATCTTCCATTCATCAATGCATATTCCAGGCGTCGACTGCAAGGGTGCAGAATATATCGTATTGGAACAATCGATCATGTATAAAAGGGGAAAGAATAGGTGAAATCAAATGACTGATAAGCTTCTGGAAGTGAACAACCTGACGACTTCCTTCAAGATTGGAAGCGAGTACTTCCCGGCCGTGGATGATGTCTCTTTCAGCATACAGCCGAATGAAGTGCTGGCGCTCGTGGGAGAGTCGGGCTCTGGGAAAAGTGCTACAGCCTTCTCACTGATGGGGCTGCATAGGAAAGCCCGCATTGAAGGAGAAGTAAACTTTCAGGGACGGGACCTCCTGAAACTGAATGAAGGCAAGATGAATAAGATCCGTGGAGGCGACCTGGCGATGATTTTCCAGGATCCGATGACGGCGCTCAATCCACTGATGAAGATAAAGCAGCAGATTATTGAAACACTCAAGATACATAACACGAAATCGAAAAATGAACGGGAGTCCTACGCTGTCGAATTGCTGGACCGCGTCGGCATACCGCGTCCTGAACGTGTAGCGGAAGCCTACCCACATGAACTTTCCGGAGGCATGCGCCAGCGTGTCGTCATCGCCATCGCGATCGCCAACCGTCCAAAGCTGCTCATCGCAGATGAACCGACGACGGCACTGGATGTGACGATACAGGCCCAGATCCTCGACCTGATCCGCGAACTTCAGGATGACCTGAATTCAGGCGTCCTCCTGATTACACACGACCTTGGCGTCGTTGCTGAGATGGCCGACCGGGTGGCCGTCATGTACGCCGGCCAGATCGTCGAAGTGGCGCCGGTACGGGAGCTCTTCAAGAATCCACAGCATCCTTATACACGCTCGCTTCTGAATTCATTGCCGACCGAATCCATGCTCGGCAATAAGCTTCATGTCATCCAGGGTGTGGTGCCGGCATTGAACAAGATGGACCGTACAGGATGCCGTTTCGCACCACGGATCCCATGGGTGCCGGCCGATGCGCATGAGCACAACCCACAGCTCAGGGAAATTTCAGAAGGGCATCATGTACGTTGCACCTGCTACAAGAATTTCTCCCTGGAAGGCGGGACCACCCAGAATATCGATGCAGAGGAATACCAGATTGAAACAGGAGCCCGGGGGGGAAGTGCACGATGAATCTATTGGAAATCAAAGATCTTAAAGTCCACTACCCGATAAAGGGCGGCTTCTTCAACACGGTCAAGGATCATGTCAAGGCGGTGGATGGGGTCAGCATCAGCATCCCTGAGGGTACGACCTACGGCCTTGTGGGAGAATCGGGTTCGGGAAAGACCACGACTGGAAAAGCAGTCATGGGACTGAACCATGTCACTGATGGCGAAATATATTTTGAAGGTCAGAAGCTCAACAGCAAGGGGAAGAAGGTCGATGTCAGGGATGATATCCAGATGATCTTCCAGGATCCGTATTCCTCGCTCAACCCAAGGAAGCGCGTATTCGACATCGTCGCTGAACCGATCAGGAACTACAATAAGAAGCCGAGGAACGAACTTGTTCCCGAAGTACTGGGGCTGCTTCAGCGTGTCGGTCTGCCGCCGGGCTCCCTCTATAAGTATCCGCATGAGTTCTCGGGTGGTCAGCGCCAGCGGATTGGTGTGGCCAGGGCGATTGCTCTGAACCCGAAGCTGATCATCGCGGATGAGCCGGTATCGGCCCTCGATGTGTCTGTACAGGCGCAGGTGCTCAACTTCATGCAGGACATCCAGCAGGATATGAACCTTACGATGATGTTCATCGCCCATGACCTTGGTGTCGTCCGGCACATGTGCCGGCATATCGGCATCATGTATCAGGGCCGGCTTGTTGAAGAGGGGAAGACGGAAGAGATCTTCAAGAACCCACAGCATATCTATACGAAGCGGCTGATTGCAGCGATTCCCGATACGGATGTGGATGAAATAGAAGCCAACCTTGCATTCAGGAAGATGGTCAAGGAAGAGTACGACCGGAATTTCGCCGACCATCTTGATGAAGAGGGCAGGGCTTTCCCGCTGCAATCCATTACGGAGACGCACAGAGTGGCGTTGCCGGTGAAAGGTTGATGAACATATGCTGAAATTTACAATAAGAAGACTCCTGATCACATTTCCACAGCTCGTCATTTTGAGCGTGCTCGTATTCATAATGGGATCGATGATGCCGGGCGATGCACTGTCCGGACTGATCGATCCGAACATTCCGAGGGAGGCCATCGAGGCCAGAAGGGAAGCGCTCGGTCTGAACAATCCATGGTACATACAGTACAGGGATTGGATCTTCGCAATGTTCCAGGGCGACTTTGGGACATCGATCTTCCACCAGCGTCCGGTAATGGACGTGATTGGAGACCGCCTGATGAACACGGTATGGTTGTCGCTGTTCTCAACAGTGCTGATCTACCTGCTCGGACTGCCGCTCGGCCTCGTATCCGGACGCTACAACGACTCACTGCTCGATAATGCAATCACTGGATATACATATCTCGGTTTTGCAACGCCGCAGTTCATTTTCGGACTCGTCATACTGTGGGTATTCGGCTACAACCTGGGCTGGTTCCCGACAGGCGGCTCCGTCGCACCGGGACTTGAGCCGGGCAGCATCGACTATATCCTCAGCAAGATAAACCACCTTGTCCTGCCGAGTTTCGCCATCGCCCTGATCGGGCTGGTAGGGACAGTGCAGTATTTGAGGAGCGGCATCATCGAGACGAAACAGAAGGACTTCATCATTTTGGCACGTGCCAAGGGTGTCAAGGAGTCCGCCGTCTACAACAGGCATGTATTCAGAAACTCGATCCTGCCGATTGCAGCATTCTTCGGCTATGAGATCACTGCACTGCTCGGTGGCTCCATCTTCATAGAGATGATCTACAGCTATCCGGGCATGGGCCGCCTGTTCCTGGATTCCATTTCAACACGCGATTTCAGTGTAGCGAATGTGCTCATCCTATTCTATGGATTCCTGGCCATTCTCGGTGCACTGATATCGGACATCATTCTCAGTATCGTAGATCCTAGGATCCGCATCAAATAGGAGGGAGCGTATAAAGTGGGCAATAGAAATGATTTCAATCAGAATTCCGGCGCCGGGCGTCCGGAAGAAGATGCAAATAAAGACAAAGCGCGTCTCCGTCAGCAGGAACTGGATCGACGCAATACGGAAAGTGATGACAAGCCGAGAAATGGGGACCCGTTCGAAGCACGCACGGATGATGACCATACCTACGAAAAGGGCGATATGGACATGACCGTTAAGGCAGACCTGCCTCACGGGGCTGCGGGCCATGGCGCGCTCGATTCCAAGAATCTGCCGAGGAGTACTCCGGGATGGCGGATCATCATCCAGGAAGTGATAGCAGACAAGCTTGCACTATTTTCACTCATACTGTTCACGATCATTACAGCCTATGTATTCGGGCTGACGATGTTCCTCAACAGGGAGCAGATCGTCATGGTCGACCTGTTTGCCATCAACCAGCCACCTGATGAGACGTTCAGACTGGGTACCGATTATGGCGGACGTGACATCTTTGGCCAGCTGATCATCGGTACGAGGAACTCCCTCGCGATTGGTATGCTCGTAACGATCATGAGTGTCGGTTTTGGTGTCGTATACGGGGTCGTTTCCGGCTACTTCGGCGGTCAGATCGACAACATCATGATGCGTATCGTGGACTTCTTCATGGTACTGCCATTCCTGATGATCGTCATCGTCTTCGTTACGATCTCACCATCCTACGACATCTTCACATTCTCGTTCATGATGGCGGCATTCCTGTGGACGGGTACCGCCCGCCTCGTGCGGTCCCTTGCCATCCAGGAGCGGGAGCTCGACTACATCAGCGCTTCCAAAACCCTGGGCAGTTCGCATGGAAAGATCGTATTCACGCAACTCATGCCGAACCTGGTCGGCATCATCATCGTCAACGGTACGCTGTCGCTTGCGGCGAACATCGGCATCGAATCCGGGCTGTCATTCATTGGCTTCGGTTTCCCGGAAGACTATCCTTCCCTCGGTACGCTGATGGCCTACGCCACGAATTCCCAGACGCTCCAGCATAGACCGTGGATCTGGGTGCCGGCAGCAATCATGATCCTCGTGCTCATGCTGTGTGTACGGAACATCGGGGAAGCGATGAGACGTGCCGGAGATGCAAGACAGAGACAGGCATAATCTACAAGGTTCCAGTGAAATGGAACCTTATAAATGAAATGGAATGGAAGCGCTTTCTATGAAACTGCTGATGTTTACAAAAAATTAACAATAGAGTGTTATAATACACATATATTGAAATTTATTCTTAACAAGACATTGATATTTCAGACAATTGTGATAACATTATGCGTAGATGGAGTTACATACGCATTAAAATCCAAAGACGGTTTTAACCATATTATGGTACTAAGTTTCAGTTTCAGCTGAACTAAGTATATATATCAGTTATATTCTAAATTATAGGGAGGAAATATGATGGGGAAATATTCTTGGTCGAAACTGATGTTTCTTACGATGCTGATCATGGTATTGGCATTGGCTGCATGTGGCGGGGGCTCATCAGAAGAGACGTCAGAAGAAGAGGGCTCTGGCGACACAGGGTCTGAAGAATCAACAGAAGAAGGTTCAGAAGAGGAAACTGAAGAAGGGTCCGAGGAAGGGTCCGAGGATTCAGCTTCAGGCGATGTATACAACTATGAAGACTTCAACCAGACCGTATCAAACGATGGTGAAGCGAGCGGAGAAGGTACACTTAATGTAGGTCTGACTTCAGACACGCCATTCGAGGGTACATTGAACTTCAACCTTTACCAGGGGAACCCTGACTTCGAGGTCATCAGCCTCTTCGATGAGCCGCTGATGTCAATGGATGAAGACTTCCAGTACACGAATGATGGCGCCATGACCTATGAGGTGAATGAAGATGATAACACAGTTACATTCACTATGCAGGAAGGTGTCACTTGGCACGATGGTGAACCTGTCACAATCGATGACTATGTCTATTCATACGAAGTCATCGGACATCCGGAATACCCGGGTATCCGTGGCGCGACTGACGGATTCACTCTGATCGAAGGCTATGACGAGTACAAATCTGGAGATGCAGAAGAAATTTCCGGCATCGAAGTGGAAGATGAGTACACTGCTACGTTTACTTACACTGAATTGGCACCATCCCTCACTGCCGGTGGATTCTGGGCATACGCAATGCCTGAGCACCACTATGAAGGGGTAGAGATCGCAGATATGGCTGAAGCGCCACAGACTCGCGAAAACCCGCTTGGAATGGGACCATACAAAGTGGATTCCATCACTCCGGGTGAAGCGGTTGTAATGTCCAAGTACGAAGACTACTGGAGAGGCGAACCGAACCTTGACGGTGTCGAACTGACTGTCGTATCTCCGTCTTCCATAGCGAATGCTCTGGAAACAGGAGAAGTCGATGTTGCAATCAACTTCCCGACCGACCAGTATCCTGATGTTGAGGGAATGGAAGGCGTGGAATGGCTCGCAAACATCGAGGGTGCATACACTTACATCGGTTTCAAACTGGGTGAGTGGAACGAAGACGAAGGACGTGTAGACTACAAGCCGGAAGAAATGAAGATGGGCGACAAGGAACTCCGTCGTGCAATGTGGCATGCGATGGACAACGATGCAGTCGGAGAGCGTTTCTACAATGGACTCCGCTGGAAAGCGACATCCCTGATCACGCCTTACCATGCAAACTGGCATGATGACAGCCTGGAGGTGCCTGAATACGATCCAGAGCAGGCGAATCAGATCCTTGATGAAGCAGGATACGAAGATACTGATGGCGACGGCTTCCGTGAAACACCGGATGGCGAACCGCTTGAAATCAACTTTGCTTCCATGTCCGGCGGCGACACTGCAGAACCACTGGCAAACTACTACATCCAATCCTGGAAAGATATCGGCCTGAATGTACAGCTTACAAACGGCCGCCTGATCGAATTCAACACATTCTACGATATGGTTGAAAACGACGATCCTGAAGTGGACATCTACCAGGGTGCATGGGGCGTCGGTTCCGATGTGGATCCATACGGACTCTACGGTCCGGATGTACCATTCAACTACCCACGCTATGAGACTGAAGAAAGCACACAGCTGATGGAAGAGGGTAACTCTCCGGATGCATTCGATGTAGAGCAGAGACAGGAAATCTACAACGAATGGCAGGCGCTTATGGTTGAGGAAATGCCGGTAGTACCGACACTTTACAGATCTTATGTTGTACCTGTAAATGAAAGAGTCGCAAACTACAGCATCGAACTCGGCTACAATGAAGAAACACTCCCTTACAACTGGGGCGTAACGGAAACTGAATAAGCTGAAACATGAAGCATCCATGCTTGGCATGGATGCTTTTTTTGTTGTATGACATTCTCAAATGTGATAAATTAGTACCTAGTGATAATATGAGATTATAAGGTGTGGTCAAATGAAAAATGTAGGCGTTCTGGGTCTGGGTACCTATGTACCGGAAAAGGTATTTACCAACCATGACTTTGAAAAGATACTTGATACTTCCGACGAATGGATTACAGAGATGACGGGCATCAAAGAGCGACGTTTTGCCGAAAACATGGATACGAGTGATATGGCCTACGAAGCGGCGAAGGAGGCGCTGGAGAACTCAGGCGTCACCCCGGAGGACATCGATCTGGTCATCGTGGCGACTTCGACAGGCGATCATCAATTCCCGACTGTGGCAACCATGCTCCAGAAACGACTTGGACTGAGGTCAGTGCCATCGATGGATCAGCTTGCAGCATGCACGGGCTTCATTTATGGCATGGTCACAGCACAGCAGTTCATCCAGACGGGGACATATGATCATGTTCTGGTGGTCGGTGCAGACAAGCTGTCCAAAATCACCGATTTTGACGATCGCTCCACAGCTGTCCTGTTTGGTGATGGCGCCGGCGCAGTTGTCATGGGAGAAGTGGCGGATGGACACGGAATGCATTCGTTCGAGCTCGGCAGCAATGGAAATGGCGGCCCGTATCTGTATGACGATGAAGAGGACGGCAACATCAGGATGAATGGCCGGGAAGTCTACAAGTTTGCCGTCAGGCAGATGGGCGAGTCCAGTGTCCATGTGACCGAGAAGGCTGGCCTCTCCAAGGAAGACATCGATATGCTGGTGCCGCATCAGGCGAACATCCGCATCATGAATGCAGCACGCGAACGCATGGGCCTGCCTGAGGACCGCATGAGTGTCACCGTTGACAGGTATGGCAATACTTCGGCTGCGTCAATACCGTTAAGTATCCATTACGAAGTTAAAAATGGTAGAATAAAGTCAGGAGACACCCTCGTTCTGGTCGGCTTTGGTGGCGGCCTGACATGGGGGGCAATATGCCTGACATGGGGAGACAATAAGGAGGAAACTCATGGATAAGAGAAGAGTAGTTGTAACGGGTATCGGTGCGTTGACGCCAATTGGCAATTCTGCACCTGAGACCTGGGAGAATGCCCTCAAGGGAGTAAATGGTATCGATAAGATCACCCGCATCGACAACAGTGAATACAATGTTCATGTTGCGGGAGAGCTCAAGGACTTCAATATTGAAGACTACATGGACAAGAAGGAAGCGCGCCGTATGGACCGCTTTACGCAATATGCGATGGTGGCTTCCGATGAAGCTGTGAAAGACAGTGGGATTGAAATCACCGATGACAACCGTGAACGGATCGGTGTGTGGATAGGTTCCGGAATCGGTGGTATACAGGCCCTTGAAGATGGTTTCAAAGTGCTCTATGAACGCGGACCACGCCGTGTGAGTCCTTTCTTCGTTCCAATGATGATTCCGGACATGGCAAGCGGCCAGGTCTCCATCAAGCATGGATTGAAAGGGCCGAACGGTGCTACGGTCACTGCCTGCGCGACAGGTACGAATTCCATCGGTGAAGCATTCAAATTCATAGAGCGCGGCCAGGCCGATGCCATGGTGACGGGCGGAACAGAGGCCCCGATCACACGGATGGGGGTTGCAGGCTTCCAGGCCAACAAGGCCCTGACCACATCTGATGACCCGAACAAGGCATCCCGCCCATACTCCAAAGACAGGGATGGATTCGTCATTGGGGAAGGTGCAGGCATCGTCATGCTTGAAGAACTTGAGCATGCTAAAGCACGCGGTGCAAAGATATATGGTGAAGTGGTCGGCTATGGCACTACAGGCGATGCACACCACATCACAGCCCCGGCTGAAGAAGGCGAGGGAGGTGCACGCGCGATGATCGAAGCGATGAAGGATGCGGGCATCGACCCGAACGAAATCGGCTATGTGAATGGACATGGAACAAGTACACAGTATAATGACCTGTTTGAAACGATGGCCATCCGCAACGTCTTCAAAGACCATGCCTACAACCTGCTCGTCAACTCCACGAAATCGATGACAGGACACCTGCTCGGCGGTACCGGTGGCATGGAAGCCATCATCACCGTATTGAGCCTCCGGGACGGCAAGGTGCACCCGACGATCAACCTGGACAATCCGGATCCTGAATGCGACTTGAACTATGTCACAGAAGGTGCAGTGGAAGCGGATCTCCGATATGCAATATCAAACAGCTTCGGTTTCGGTGGACATAACGCAAGCCTTGTATTCAAGAAATACGAAGAATAGATTATATAGATGAAGCCTGCCTTCCCGTGTGGAAGGCAGGCTTTCTGCTGTTCTGGGGGGTTCTATTCGCAGTCGGAACGCCTGCGACTGTGAATTGGGGGTCACAGAGCCTTCACAGGTAACAAAAAACGGACAGGCAGCTGCCTGTCCGCCGTAATATGAAATTTATCTGCGTTTTCTGCCGAGTCCCATTGCACGTTCCATCTTTTCGACCATCTTATCGGCCTTGCGTGATGCTTTCATGGCGCCTTCGTCAAGAATGTCATCCAACTCACCGCTTTCCAGGTAGTGGTTCACTTTATCCTGGAATTCGATCAGGAACTGTTCAACAACTTCTCCGAGGTCGGATTTGAATGTGCCGTAGTTGCTGCCTTCGTATTCCTTCTCGAGATCTTTGATGCTCTTTGAAGTCAGGGAAGAATAGATCGTCAGCAGGTTTGAAACTCCGGGCTTCTCTTCCTTGTCGTACTTGATTTCGCTGCCCGAGTCCGTTACGGCGCTTCGGATCTTCTTGGCCGCGGCTTTCGGATCATCAAGAAGTGAGATGAAGCCCTTCTGGTTGTCGTCACTCTTCGACATCTTCTTCATCGGATCGTTCAGGCTCATGATGCGTCCGCCGACTTCCGGGTGCTTGACTTCAGATACTGTAAGGATGTCGTTGTATTTCGAGTTGAAGCGTTCTGCCAGGTCGCGGGTCAATTCAAGGTGCTGTCCCTGGTCTTCTCCGACAGGCACGACATCGGCGCTGTAGATGAGGATGTCGGCAGCCATGAGGGATGGGTATGTCAACAAACCGACGCTGATGCCGTCGCGCTGGTTCTGCTTGCGTGCCTTATCCTTATATTGGGTCATGCGCTCAAGCTCCCCGATATATCCTACACACTGCATCATCCACGCTGCTTTCGCATGTGCCGCCACTTCACTTTGGATGAAGAGGGTGATCTTTTCCGGATCGAGCCCCGAGGCAAGATAGATGGCTGCGAGTTTCTTTGTATTGTCCCTGAGTTTGAGTCGGTCCTGCGGAACGGTTATCGCATGCTGGTCCACAATGCAGAAATAGGAATCATATTCCTCCTGCATCTCCACAAACTGTTTGTATGCCCCGATATAGTTTCCGATAGTGGGGATGCCGCTTGGTTGTACTCCTGAGAATAATGTTTTCATGTCGTAATCACCTTTAAGTTAGTCATTATATACATGATAATAAACTTCCGGGCCGCTTGCAATATGGACACGGTGATGTTGAAATTTAATCTAACCATAATTTTTCTAAAAATTTGTTAGATTATTACATGATTCTCATTTTATTTTAATGTTCATTCTGTATACTACATAGTGTAAATAAAGTTTATACATCAATTTATCAAAGTTATATGAAATATGTTTATAATGGAGATAAATCGGGTATAGATTGTTGTTACAAATCTTTTTAAAATTGGAGTGTGAGTTGTATGGTAACACTTTTTACTTCTCCAAGCTGCACATCATGCCGTAAAGCGAAAGCATGGTTACAAGAACATGAAATTCCTTATAATGAAAGAAATATATTCTCTGAACCACTTACATTGGACGAAGTGAAGTCCATCCTCAGAATGACTGAAGATGGCACAGACGAAATTATTTCTACAAGATCCAAGACTTTCCAGAAACTTAATGTAGATATCGATAGCTTGCCAATGCAGGAACTTTACACATTGATCATGGAGAATCCTGGTCTTCTCAGAAGGCCGATCATCATGGATGAAAAACGTCTTCAAGTTGGCTACAACGAAGATGAAATCCGTCGTTTCCTGCCTCGTAAGGTGAGGACTTTCCATCTGATGGAAGCAAAGCGCCTCGCTGAACTATAAGTGTGTTTCCCCAAAAATAACTGATATAATACTTACGATTGAGATGCCCGCAGATTACTTGATGTCTGCGGGTATTTTGGCGTATAATGACATGACAATTCCAAAACTGGTTTTACCCCATAAGAATAAGGTATAATATAGATAAGGAGCATACTTGAAGGAGAGGAGTGAGAAGTATGAGGATTGAAAGAATTGACGACTCGACGATCAAGTTTTTCATTACCTACCAGGACATCGAGAATCGCGGATTTGATAGAGAAGACCTATGGATGAACCGGAAGCGTGGTGAAGAGTTCTTCTGGTCCATCATGGACGAAGTGAACCACGAGCATGAAGAAGATTTCTCAATGGAAGGGCCGCTATGGATCCAAGTGCATGCCTATGACAAAGGGATTGAAGTGGTGGTTTCCAAATCTCAGGATGATAAACCATTCTCAACGGAGCAGACGCCTATGGATATGAATAATAATGATGTAGAACAGTTCCTTGAAAGCATTTCCGGAGACAAGGAAGAAATTGCGCCAGTGACGAAAGAGCCGGTCATGGTGAAATTCAATGATTTCGAGGACCTCATAAAATACACCCATGAAGTGGAAGTCGATGAAACGCAGTACGAAGATCTGCTCATCGTCCACGAAGGAAGCTACTACTATCAGATTTTCTTCGACTACCGCATGGATTACATGGATATGGAGCGCATCGAAGCGAAACTTCTCGAATACAGTTCTCCAGCAGAAATATCCAGCATGGTGGTTGAAGAATATGGTCAAATTATCATGAGCATCAACGTCAGAGCCCGGGTAAGAAGATTTTTTAAAGAAAAATAATTTACTTGAAGCGAAAATAAATCAAAAACCCCCTTTTCTTCCATATATAGAAGAGGAGGTTTTTTTATGTTCACAGCAACTGACACGAATGGCACAAGAATCACAGCAGATGAAGCAAGAAAAGGAGTGAAATACTTCTGCCCGGTATGTGAGGCACCCGTCACTTTCAAGGCGGGCAATGTCAAGACGGCCCACTTTTCCCATCACAGGATCGTCGACTGCATCCGCTACCTGTACAAAAAGGAGTCTCTCGAACATCTTGAGGCGAAGCACGACCTCTATCAGGCATTGAGCAGGCGGCATCACGTTTCGATGGAGTACTACCTTCAGGAAATCGAGCAGATTCCTGACTTGATGGTTGGAAATCGGGCGCTTGAAATCCAGTATTCGGCGATTTCCCCGGAACTGATCACCGAGCGCTCTAAGGGCTACCATTCCATCGGAATGGATGTCATCTGGCTGCTTGATGAAGCATCCATCAGACAGGGGGACGGATGCATCAGCCCCACACATTTTCAGATGTCGACGCTCTATAACACCGCACTGTTCACCTACTCGAACACTCACAAAAGATTGATGAAATGGCATCTCAGACATCACAGGGGCGGCAACCGGTGGACATACCATACCGAAGAAATCACCCCCGACGACCTGCTTGGTCCGCATCCCGCAGAACCCGTCGCTCCGCTCCAGCTCGGAGCGGGGGATATCAGGCGTATGATACAGCGGGAACGCCAGCAGAAAAACCGGCTGAATCCGACACTTACATTCCTCTACCAACTTTCATTGGACCCAGGGAAGCTGCCGCCGCATCTGTGCATGAGTGTCGAGCCTGAAAGATGGATACTGAATCCGCCGCTGGAATGGAAGCTCTATATCATGCATGCACTGGAGAAGGGAAGGTTCGACAAAGAGCAGTTCGGCCGCTTCATCCATATGCGTGAAATGCAGACTTCACCCGCGAAAGAGGAAGTGCTGAAGGCTCTTCTGGCCGCCTATAAAATGCTATATATTTCACAATAAACTTCGATACTTGAAATTTATGAGGAATATTGAGAAAATTATACCATCTGAAAAATGGAGGGGTAATTATGGCAAAAGTCATTACGCGACAGGAACAGGAAGAGAAGAATACTTGGGATCTTGAAACCATCTTCGAATCGGATGAAGCATTCGAAGAAAAATATAAAGAGTTGGAAGGGCGTCTCGGGGAAGAGGAGCGTTTCAAAGGACAGATCGATTCACTGGAAACACTTGCGGATGCTTTGGAGACGGAACGGGAACTGAGTGAGGAAATCGGCAGACTGTTCGTCTATGCACACTTGAAGCATGATCAGGATACATCGGAAGACAAATACAGCGCACTCGAATCGAAGGCACGCACGCTCGTGGTGAAGTTCAATACTGCATGGAGTTTCCTCGTGCCGGAAGTCATGAAGGTCGATGAAGAGACGCTCGAAGAGTGGCGTATGGATCCGCGCCTCAGTGAGTTCTCCTTCGACCTTGAGAAGCTCAACAGGAAGCGGGCCTACGTGCTCAGCGACAAGGAAGAGAAGCTGCTGGCGCAGGCAGGGGAGGTCATGTCGAATCCGACTTCCACATTCGGCATGTTCAACAATGCCGACCTTGAATTCCCTGATGCTGTCGATTCCGAAGGCAACGCACATGCACTGACGCAGGGCACCTACATCGATCTCCTCAAATCCAGCGACCGTGAATTGAGGCAGTCGGCATATGAAAATCTGTACAGCACATATGGCGCATACAAAAATACGCTCAGTCAGACGCTTCAGGGCGTCGTCAGCACGCATGTATTCCAGGCTCAGGCGCGCGGCTATGAATCCGCGAGGCATCAGGCACTGTCCAACAACTTCATTCCCGAAGAAGTCTACGATAACCTTGTGAAGACGGTGAACGATCACCTGCACCTGATGCACCGCTATACGGAACTGCGCAGAAAGATGCTCGGCCTCGACAAGCTCAAGATGTATGATGTCTACACACCAATGGTTAAAGATGTCGATTTCGAAATGAGCTATGAGGAAGCGAAGGAATGGATGCTTGCATCACTCGAGCCGATGGGCGAGACTTATGTGAACATCATCAAGGAAGGACTCGAGAACCGTTGGGTTGATGTGTATGAGAATAAAGGCAAGCGGAGCGGCGCCTATTCCTCAGGCACATACGGTACGAATCCATTCATCCTCATGAACTGGCAGGACAACGTGAACAACCTGTTCACGCTGACACATGAATTCGGCCACAGCGTCCACAGCTACTACAGCAGACAGAACCAGCCATCCAATATGTCCGGCTATTCCATCTTCGTCGCTGAAGTCGCCAGCAACTTCAACGAAGCCTTGCTTGCCGACTATATGTTCAAAAATCTTGAAGATACGAAGAAGAAGCTCTATCTGCTGAATGAGCAGCTCGAAGGATTCAGGGGCTCCGTCTTCAGGCAGACGATGTTCGCCGAATTCGAGCATAAGATCCACTCCATGAAGGAGGCCGGCGAACCGCTCACTGCCGGCAAGCTGAATGAAGTGTATGGAGAACTCAACCGCAAGTACTTCGGTGACGCGGTCGAATACGATGAGCATATCGAAGTGGAGTGGGCGCGCATCCCGCACTTTTACATGAACTATTATGTCTACCAGTACTCCACCGGCTATGCTGCGGCTGCCAGCCTGTCCAAGCAGGTACTTGAAGAAGGCAAAGAGACAGCAGAGCGCTATATCAACGAATTCCTGAAAAAAGGATCATCCGATTATCCGATCAATGTGCTCAAAAATGCCGGTGTCGACATGACGACATCAGAACCGATAGAGAATGCCATGAAGGTATTCGAAGCACAGCTCGATCAGTTTGAAGCTCTGCTCCAGGAGGTATAATGCCTGGCAGTCCCCGATCTATTTTAAGGTCGGGGACCTTTTAGTTTATGCAATAAACTATACATGTATGTATTTTATGTACAAGATATAATGTGGATACGTTTTCATTATGTCCATATTGTGAAAAGTCGTTCAAAATATTGTCTGAGACCTTAAACCGTGGTATATTCTAGACATGAAATTTTTATCACTGAAACATACCCCTTTGTTAAAACAGTGAAAAATTTCTCCCATCCCCTTTGTTTGAGCAGCACACTATAGAAGGTGTGCTGCTTTTTTTATTTGAATTGGTTTAACATGGATATAATTATTGCAGCGCGGTGATCCGAATTGGATCGCCGCGCTTTTTTGTGTTTAGATCTCCAACTTGCCATCGTTCCGCCCGCGACGGTGAGTTAGGCGTCCAACTTGCCATCGTTCCGCCCGCGACGGTGAGTTAGGCGTCCAACTTGCCATCGTTCCGCCCGCGACGGTGAGTTAGGCGTCCAACTTGCCATCGTTCCGCCCGCGACGGTGAGTTAGGTGTCCAACTTGCCATCGTTCCGCCCGCGACGGTGAGTTAGGCGTCCAACTTGCCATCGTTCCACCTGCGACGGTGAGTTAACCTCCAATTCACCCTCGCCACGCCAACACCGGCGAAGTAAACATCAACTTGCAAAATATCCCATCAAAATCCACCATTGTCACAAATTCGACTTGAGGCATCGTGATATGCATCACGTTAAAAGATGTATTTAAAATATATAATTAAATCAAGATAAATTTCAAACACATCAATCAAGGAGAAAGGGGAGAGCGGCATGAAAAGGAAATATACGAAACCGCCATACAATACAGTACACCAGCCTTCGCAGGAGGAATTGGAATCTCTTAAGGGAACGCTGTTTTCTACAGTCGTCTTCGTAGGCGGCACAATCATTTTATTCATACTGTTGCTGTTGATGTTCTATATGATGAGATTCTAGATGGGAGAGAAAGAAAATGAAAATGCATAGATTTGAAGAGATATGGCTCATATTCGGAGTGGCTGTGCTGGTCATTTCGATGGCAATTACAGGGTATCAGGCATTCGCGCAGGGAATGGCGCCTCCAAGCCACAAGGAGACAATCGACCCGACCCAGGTGGAGAACACCGCCCCGTTCGACAATCCAGGGGTCTACCAGACAGGGGAGAATGAATATGAAGTGGTGATGACGCTTCAGGCGTTCAGCTTCGAACCGAGTGAAATCACCGTCCCGAAAGGTGCGGAAGTGACCTTCATCATGACTTCGAAGGATGTCATCCACGGCGTCAATGCCCCGCATACGAACCTCAACACGATGGTCGTCCCGGGACAGGTCCAGCGCATCACCCAGACTTTCCACGACTCGGATGAGTTTCTGCTGATATGCAACGAATACTGTGGAACCGGACACCAGATGATGTCTGCGACCATAACGGTGGAGGAATAGACTATGGCAAATACAATACAGACACACATGAAGAACAACACCCTTCCGCTTGTACACTTCTTCCTGGCATTCATCATGCTCCTGATCGGAGGTACGCTCGGACTGCTCCAAGGGCTGAACCGGGGCGGCGTATTCGAGCTCCCGGCGAGCTTCAACTACTACGAAGTGCTTACACTCCACGGCATCCTGCTGATCCTGGCATTCACGACGCTGTTCACGAACGGCTACCTGTATGCAGCAATAAGGCATACGCTCGGTGAACTGTCCAAAACCGTGAAGATACTCGCCTGGTCCAGTCTCGCGAGCTTCCTGATCGGCTCTGTACTCGTCGTGTGGATGGTGCTTGCCGGTGAAGCGACCGTCATGTACACCTTCTATCCGCCGATGCAGGCGTCACCGTGGTTCTACATCGGCCTCGTGTTCGTCGTCCTGTGCATCTGGCTGGCCGGCCTCGGTGTCTTCATCAGTGCCTTCCAATGGAAGCGGAGGAATAAAGGGCAGCATCTTCCGATACTGGCATTCTTCGCAGTCGGCATCTATACGCTCGTGATTTTCGGCAGCCTTGGTGTCACAGTCGAAGTACTCATGCTCATCCCTTGGGCATTCGGCTGGACGGAGACCATCAACGTCATGCTCAGCCGGACACTGTTCTGGAGTTTCGGCCATACATTGGTCAACGTCTGGTACCTGGTTGCGATATCCGTATGGTATACGATCCTGCCGAAGATCATCGGCGGACGCATCTTCAGCGACACGCTCGCAAGACTCGTCGTCATACTCATCGTCATCCTGAATGTACCCGGCGGCTTCCACCACCAGATCGTCGACCCGGCCTTCTCAGAAGGACTCAAGTTCATGCACGTATTCATGAGCCTGTCCATCGCATTCCCTTCACTGATGACGGCATTCGCAATGTTCGCGGTGCTTGAACGGACGGGACGCAAACGCGGCGGACGCGGGCTCCTCGGCTGGCTCTGGGTCCTCCCTTGGGGAGATGTACGCTTCCTCACGATCATGATTGCGATGATTTCATTCATCATCGGGGGCGCCGGCGGCATCGCCCAGACAAACAACCAGTTGAACCAGGTCGTGCACAACTCGCTGTGGGTGGTCGGACACTTCCACATCACAGTCGGCGTGACCGTCGTGATGACATTCTTCGGACTTGTCTACTGGCTCATCCCGCACCTCTCAGGCCGTGTGATGACACCATTCATCCACCATCTCGGAATGTTCCAGACAGCGACCTGGACGGTCGGCATGGCACTGATGGCACTTTCCATGCATGCAGTCGGCCTGTTCGGCGCACCGAGACGGACTTCCTATACGACATATGGGGACAGCGCCACGGCACTCGGCTGGGAACCATACCTATCCTTCCTGGCAACAGGCGGCACGCTGCTGTTCTTCGGTGTCATCCTCATCGTCTACATCGTATTCCATCTGATGTTCTTTGCACCAAAAGGGGACACACCATTCATGGATTCACGTGTTGAGGACAATGCACATCCGACACCGAAATGGACTGAGAACTGGGGACTGTGGGTCATCGTCGCCATCCTCATCATCTCGATGGGCTACGTCGTCCCGCTTGTCGACCTGATTGAAAATGCACCACCGGGATCACCGCCGCACAGAACATGGTAATTCAAATGAAAGGAGGCCGCCCGCATGAAAAAGGACATCATATCCATCATAATCATCCTGCTGCTGGGAGGCCTCCTGTTCTATATTTCCACAGACGGCTTCCGGATCTATACGATTGAAGCGGAACGCGTCGAATCCCTGAAAAATGAAAAGCCTGATTTCCCGGATGTGGACGTCGTCGACAACAAGGGGCGGGCGTATCCATTCGATGAATTCGAGGGGAAATACATCCTGATGACATTCATCTATACATCATGTGAGACGGCCTGTCCGATGATGGAGGCGAACATGAAGGAAGTGTACGATACGTTCGATGCGGAAGCCTACAGTGATGATCTGGTCTTCCTGAGCACGTCATTCGATACCGAACGCGATACGGTGGAGGTGCTCGATAGGTATGCTGAATACTTTGATGCCGACGGCGACACGTGGCGGATGCTCCGGGTGCCTGAAGCTTCGGACCTCGACACGGTACTCGATACGTACGGCGTCACAGTCATCCCTGAAGGGGATGCCGATTATCAGCACAACACTTCATTCTACCTGCTCGGACCGGACGGCGGACTCGCAGAAGTGCTCGACTACCGGGATATCGACGGGGCAGTGCAGACACTCGACAAATATGTAGGGGAGGCGGCATCATGAAGCAGTTCTGGTATGGACTTGTACTCTTCCTCTTCCTTGCACTGCCGCCTGTGAGGCATCTGCTCGAATCGATCATGGCATTCCATATGCACATGCAGATGCCGCTGCTCTTCGTTTCTGGTCTTCTGATGGCGCCATTCTTCATGAAGCGTTTCCGGCAATTCTTCGGCAAGTGGAATGAAAGCGGCCTGCCGGGGATCATCCTCTTCCTCATCATCGTCATGTACTGGATGGTGCCGAAGGCGATGGATGAATCGCTCGAGATCATGGCAGTCGAAGCATTCAAGTTCATCTCGCTTCCGTTCCTGGCAGGCGTTCCGCTCCGGGACAGCTGGTCGAAGATCGGAAAGGCGACGGAAAGCATCCTGCTGCTCGTGCTGGCCATCCTCTTCAGCATCATGGCCTATCTCTACATCTTCTTCGAGAGCACACTGTGCAACAATTATCTGCTCGTCGACCAGAAGACGGTCGGCTGGGGATTCGCATTCTTCAGCCTGTGCCTGATACTCTACCTTGTGCTGACGCTGTTTACAGACCAGTCCCAATACTACGACGAAGCCTCCACCTGATTCAGGTGGAGGCTTTCAAATGTGCGTTCAGATTCGGAAGATGGACGATGAGGTGGCCGTCTGCACCCTCGGTGATGATCTCCATTTTCTTGAAGTGTGTAATGTTGCGGCTCACGGTCTCCCGGGTCGTACCGATGATGTTCGCGATGTCCTGCTTCGTCAGGCGTGTGGATATCCGGCTGTATGTCTCATCAATCACTTCACCATGGTTCGTCAGCAGGCGTTCGAGCAGCAGCAGGATCTGCTTGTCCGTCGAACGGAAGATTTTGTCCTCGAGACGCTTCTGCAGATCGACGATCAGCTGCCCGAGTGTCCGGAACATCTTGATCGACACTTCCGGGTGGTCCATCAGCAGCTGTTCGAAATCATACTTTTCGATGGTGATCAGCTCCGACGTCTCTACAGTGATTGCGTTCGCAGGGTATGAATCCTTACGGAACAGCCCATGGTGCGGGAACATCTCCCCGGCCTGGAAGAAATTCACGATCTGCTCCCTGCCCGAAGGGTCGTTGCGGTAGATCTTCACTTTGCCCGATGCGACGAAATAGACATGATTCATCGGTTCGTCCTGCATGAATATATGGGTGTTGCGATAGAATTTCCTCTGATTTGAAATATCCACGATGAGCCCGAGTTCCTCATCCGTCAATGAACGGAAAATCTCAATCTGAGAAAGCAGACGTTCCAGATCGGTTCGCTGCATCTTTGATACCTCACTTTTCTTTTTGCTATATCATATCATATAAGCATGGATTGTGGGCTGGGCGTGTGGGTCTAACTTGCAGTCGGAACGCCCGCGACTGCGAATTGGAAGATCGTGTCGCTGCACGCCCAACCAAAAAAGGGACACCATCTCTGGTGTCCCTCCCAAAATCAATCTATACAAAACAAATAAAAATACTATCTTCCAAAGGAAGAGGGGCCACCCCGTATCTGGTAGTACATGCCATCTTCCGTTTCGACTTCTTCCACCAGCCGCTGCAGGCGCAGCTTCTTGAGCTCGTTGAGCAGGAGGCCGGTCCGCCATTCGAAGACGGTCTTCAGCTCGTGGAAGCTGACCACTTCATAGGACTCGATGTAATCATGGATGCTCGGCAGCGGGTGCTTCTCTATCTCCTTGTCGATGAGCTCGTTGATGATGTAGGTGTAGATGTGGTAAGGGTAGACGCCCTCCACCTTCACACCTTCAGTCTCTACGTCTCCCGAGAAGAAGACCATGGCGGGCAGCTCTTCGACGTCCATCTCACGGTAGACCATGAGGTCGCGCTTCAGCAGACTGCGCACGTCCTCGGAGTGTGCATCGGCTGTGAAGGCATTGACATCGAGGCCGGCGAGCCTGGCGCTTTCCTCCATGTGCTCGATTGTGCATATATTCCTGGTTGGTACAATGCGGTTGAGAACATAGCGTATGAATGCACGTGCCTTGTTGCGCCCCTGTATTTCAGCCGCCTTGTAGGCGAGTGCGATGTTGTCGATATCCGAGGTGGACTGGGCCTGGCACTTTGTCAGCACCTGCAATGATGGCGCCAATATCTTCTTGATCGTTACGTGTCCGCGATATTCGAGCTGGAGCTTGTTGATGATCGGTTCCAGTGCGCGGCAGTCGTTGGAGAACGGGTCGAAAAAATAAAATATCTCAATATAATGGGATGTCGGTTCCAATACAAGTGACTGTGTTCCAGTTCTATTCATGTCCTCACCCTGCTTAATCTATTGAATTCACCATATGGTTCGCTGTCAATGTGTAACGTGCCATAATGTATGCTTTCAATTCCTCTTCAAGACCTACGTCGTTCATCGCCCGGTCCATGTTCTCAAGCCACGCTTCAGCCGCTTCCGGCGTGATGCGGAACGGGGCATGGCGTGCTTTCAGCATCGGATGGCCGTATTCCTCATTGTAGAGGTTCGGCCCACCAAGGAACTGTGTCTGGAACAGCTTCTGTTTATAGGCCGTCTCAGTCAGGTCGTCCGGAAAAAGGTGGTTGATGCGTGCATCTTCTGCAACATAGCTGTAGAAGATGTCGATCATGCGGTACAGCTTGTCCTGGCCGATTTCCTTAAATGGAATTGGCATAGTTGTCACCCGATCTGATGTCGTTCAATTTATTGTAGAAACGCTCGACCTTCGTCACTTCCCGGCGGCGCTCGATTCCATATTCCTCAAGCAGGTTCAGGAAGTGGGTTTCACCTTTGTCGTAATTGTCCACTTCGAATTCGAGTTCAAAGTCTTCCGTGTCGAGATAGCTGTTCTTGTCGAGCACGAGCAGGCCATCCTTATATGACGTTTCACGCCTTTCGGTGGACAGTGCTCCATATATCTTGAGCTGTGTCGTATCTATGCCGAAGCGTTCGAGCTCACCGCAGATGAGTTCAGGTATCTCGTCCGTACGGATGTTGCGGTCGAAGTTCAGGTCGCTCTCCACTTCACCGTGGTACTCCATCACGCCTTTTACGGTCGGTTCCTTCAGCGTCATGACCTGTTCTCCGCCTGTATCCCTGATCCTCAGCAGCAGGCGGTTGTGTTTCAGGCTGAGATCCGGGGTATCTATATAGAAATTCGTCTGTACAACCGGCTGTGTGTTCTTGAACAGCGCTTCGTGCAGGCGTCCATATTCCTCTCCGGTCAAGAGGTTCTTAAATTCTATTTCGAGTTCTTTCATCAGATCCACTCCTTAATGTATATTATCTTAAATTTGAAATGCAGTGTAAAGTAAACAGATTCCAACGTTATCAAATGCAAGATACTATGGTAAAATAAATTGCGCAAGGAGTGAAGATAATGGATATATATGTAACAGAGATGAAATATGAAGATGATGCATTGAAATGCTACGCAGAGGAAGACACACAGGGACTCAAGGCAGCTGCGCGCATGATCGTCGATTCTGATAACATGGCGTTCATATACATGCTGGACGATGGGGAAGCGTTCAGAAGGGTTCACTTTGTAAAGGAAACGTGGTCCATGCTGAAGGCCCACCATGGTGCTGAAGTCATCCTGAATACGGATGTCATCCTGACGGATTTCTGGGATGAGCTGGATTACCTGGTCGATAACATCGAGGACAACGACAATTACGGGGAAGCATTTGAGAGTGCAGTCAAAGAAGAGTTCATACAATAGAACGGATTTAGGGACTGGAGTGTAAGTGATGGAACAATGGGAGAAATTTCTTGCACCTTACAAGCAGGCTGTCGAGGAGCTCAAGATCAAACTCAAGGGGATGCGCCAGGATTATCAGCTCACTCGCCAGTCCTCGCCGGTGGAATTCGTAACGGCAAGGGTCAAGCCGGTGCAGAGCATCATAGAGAAGGCGAGTGCGCGCAATATTCCCTATGACCGCCTGCAGGAGGGCATGTATGATATCGCAGGTGTCAGGATCATGTGCCAGTTCGTTGATGACATCGAACTGATCTGTACCCAGATCCGCAATCGCTCGGATATGAAGGTGGTCGAAGAGCGTGATTACGTCGCCAACACGAAGGAGAGCGGATACCGTTCCTACCACCTCATCGTGGAATATCCGGTGGAGCGCATCGGCGGCGCGGTGACCATCCTCGCAGAAATCCAAATCCGCACGCTGGCCATGAACTTCTGGGCGACAATAGAACATACGCTGAACTACAAATACAGCGGGGAATACCCGCCGGAAATAAAGAAACGTCTCCAGAACGCGGCTGAAGCGGCATATCTTCTCGACCAGGAGATGTCAGAGATCCGCGAGGAGATCCAGGATGCCCAGAAATATTATACGAAAAAGCGGAACATCCGCTGATCGACTACAGACAAAGGCTGAGGAAGGTGTGGCTATATGAGGTTTTTCATCGTTTCCAAAGGAGACACCAAATCGAATGCATTGAAGGATAAAATGATGAACTACATGGTGGACATGGGGATGACACCCGATGAGAAGGCGCCCGACATCGTCATTTCGGTCGGAGGGGACGGCACGCTGCTCCAGGCCTTCCACCGCTATCAGCACCTTCTTGACCACACGGCGTTCGTCGGTGTACATACAGGACATCTCGGCTTCTACGCAGACTGGCTGCCTCAGGAAGTGGAGCGGCTCATCATCGCCATACAGAACGACGAATTCCAGGTGATCGAATATCCGCTGCTGGAGACAATCATCCGGTATGAGACGGAAGGCACGGAAACGCGGTATCTCGCGCTGAATGAGGCGACACTCAGGACCGACAATGGGACGACGCTCGTCATGGATGTCGATATCCGGAACCAGCATTTCGAACGGTTCAGGGGGGATGGCCTGTGCATTTCGACACCATCCGGTTCGACCGCCTACAACAAGGCCCTCGGCGGCGCGCTGATCCACCCGTCCATCGAAGCGATACAGATTACCGAGATCGCCTCGATCAACAACAGGGTCTTCCGTACCGTCGGTTCACCGCTGGTCCTGCCGAAACACCACACATGCCAGGTGCTGCCGGTGAACAGCGAAGTCTACCAGATGACGATCGACCATATCAATCTCGTGCACAAAGGTGTCAAGTCGATCCAGTTCAGGGTGGCGGATGAAAAGATAAGGTTTGCCCGCTTCAGACCGTTCCCATTCTGGAAACGGGTGCACGATTCCTTTATCTCCTAGGGTGAAAGCACTGTCATGGTGCTTTTTTAGTTTAGGCATCCTTTGGAAAAAAATAATCCCGTGGGGGTGGCATCATGGCTGATGTGATAGAAAAGACAGAAATGGAACTTGAATATGAAGCGTTGCTCGCCCGCCTGAGGGAGGGGGAGATGGATGCGTTCCGTGATGCATTCTTCGATCTGCACACCTATGAGCAGAGTGAATTCTATCTTGAGCTCGAGGAAGAAGACCGTCAGAAGATGTACCATTTCCTCAGTCCGGAAGAGGTGGCGGAGTTCTTCGACAGCCTGGAGCTCGATCCGGAAGAGTACGACGCATTGTTTGAAGAGATGGATGCCCGGTATGCAGCAAGCATGCTCGGGGCGATGCAGTACGATAATGCCGTCGATATATTGAACGAAGTGACGAAGGAGAAGCTCACTTCATTCCTGACACTGATGGAGAAAGCGGATGCGCAGGAAATACGCAAGCTCATGAACTACGAGGAGGACACGGCCGGCGGTATCATGACGACCGAATTCGTCAGCGTGACCTCCCTCATGACTGTGCGTGAGGCCATGCGGCACCTTAAGCAGATGGCGCCTAATTCGGAGACGATCTATTATGTGTTCGTCGTGGACCCGGACCGGAAGCTTGCGGGGATCCTCTCCCTCCGTGAACTGATCATTGCGGATGACGACGCCTATATCGGGGACATCATGGTCGAGCGTGTCGTTTCGGCACGCGTCTCCGACGACCAGGAGGAAGTGGCCCAGATCATGCGGGACTACGATTTCCTTGCGATGCCGGTCGTCGACTACCAGGACCACTTGGTCGGCATCATCACGGCAGACGACATCATGGACGTCATGGCTGAAGAGGCCGACGAAGACTATTCCCGGCTTGCCGGTATGAGTGAAATCGAACCAACTTCCGACTCTTCATTCTCCACAGCTAAGAAGCGGCTGCCGTGGCTCATCGGCCTGACGTTCATGGGGATGATCACCGCAGCGATGCTGACGACATTCGAGGACACCCTGGCCCAGGTCGCGGTCCTCGGTGCCTTCATCCCCATCATCGGTGGTATGGCCGGCAACAGCGGCACACAGTCGCTGGCTGTGGCCGTCCGCGGTATCGCAACCGGTGAAATAAAGGACACAAGTAAAATAAAGCTGGCCCTCCGTGAGATGGGATCGGGTCTCATCACAGGACTTGTATGCGGCCTGATCATATTCGGGATCATTTCACTCTTGTATGACTCCTCTATTCTTGGTATCATCGTCGGAGTCAGTCTGCTGATTGCGATGACGCTGGCCACGCTGCTCGGAACACTCATACCGCTGCTGATGAGCCGGCTGAACATCGACCCGGCAGTTGCGAGCGGACCATTCATAACGACGGCAAACGACATCATCAGCCTGCTCGTCTATTTCTCGCTTGCGAATGCCTTCATGTCGTATCTGTTATAAGGAGTAACCTATGGAACATGGACCATCTGTAGTATCACTGGCGATCGTTGTGCTTGCGGCACTGCTTACGCCAATACTGATCAGCCGCCTTAAAGTAAGCTTCCTCCCGGTCGTGGTTGCAGAGATCATCGTCGGGGTCATCATCGGAAGATCATTCCTTGATATCGTCGATGCAGGTGACCCGTGGCTGAACATCCTCTCCACGCTCGGTTTCATATTTCTGATGTTCCTCAGCGGACTTGAAATCGACTTCGATGCCTTCACCCAGAAATCAACCGGGCAGAAGAAATCGAAGGTATTGAAACGGCCGCTGCCGAACACGCTTCTGCTGACCACCGGCATATTCATCGGCATCCTGACGCTCAGCCTGCTGTTTGCGCTCATGATGCGGGGATTCGGTGTATTTGACGACATCTTCCTGCTCGTCATCATCATCTCCACCATCTCACTCGGTGTCGTCGTACCGACACTGAAGGAGGCGAACCTCATCACGACGCAGATGGGGCAGATCATCCTGCTCGTCGCCGTCATTGCGGACCTCGCCACGATGATCATGCTGGCATTCTATTCCCAGCTGTACGCGGACGCCAGCCAGCCGATCTGGCTGATGACGATCCTCGTCGGCTTTGCGATCCTGTTCTATTTCCTGGGCAGGGTCATGAACCAATCGCACTTCATCAAACAGTTGAACAATGGCACAATGCAGATCGGCATCCGGGGCGTCTTCGCCCTGATCATCATGCTGGTGGCACTTGCTGAAGGGGTGGGTGCGGAGAACATCCTCGGCGCCTTCATCGCCGGGTGCATCGTCAGCCTGCTCAAGCCCGACCAGGACATCGTCCACAAGCTCGATTCATTCGGCTACGGGTTCTTCATTCCCATCTTCTTCATCATGGTGGGCGTGGACCTCGACCTGCCGTCCCTGTTCTCGGACAGCCGGGTGTTCATACTGATCCCTGTGCTGCTGCTCGCCTTCCTGCTCAGCAAGCTGGTGCCGGTGCTGGTACTGCTCAGATACTTTGATGCGAAGCGCGTTACAGCGGCAGGATTCCTGCTGACGTCGACACTGTCGCTCATCATCGCAGCAGCCGTCATCGCCGAGCAGATCGGCATGATCACGAACGCTGAAAGCGGCATGTTCATATTGAGTGCAGTCATCGCCTGCATCATCACGCCGGCAATCTTCCGTCATCTCTATCCTGAAGGTGAAAATGAAGACCGCGTCATCAATGTGACGGTCTTCGGCAACAACCAGCTGACCGTGCCGGTGGCCCACAGCATCGCCGGCGGTCTGTATCATGTGAAGCTCGTCTTCCACAAGAACTATTCGGATTCGAGGGAGCGGAGTACCGATAATCTGAGTTTCCATGAAATTCCGGAATACTCGGAGGAGGCACTCGATGAGATCGAAGCCTTCGATGCGGATATCGTCGTGCTCGGCGCCAATGATTCCGATATCAACTGGCGTGTTGCCGAAATGGCCGACAAGAAGGGTGTCGAGCGCATCATCTACCGCGTCGACGATCCGACGCAGGAGAGTGCCGTCAAGGAACGCGGCTACGAGCTGTTCTCGACGATGCTCAGTTCGAAAACGCTGCTGCGCGGCCTGATTGAATCTCCGAACATGATGCAGCTCCTCTCGGATGAGGATACAGCAATATATGAAATCCAGATGAATAACTACCGTTATGATGAGATGCTGCTCCGGAACTTCCCGTTCACCGGGGACATCATCTTCCTCAGGATACTGCGGGGCCAGGAATCCCTCGTGCCGCATGGCGATACGCCGCTGCATGTGGATGACCGCATCTTCATGACGGGATCAAGGGAATATGTCGAAGAGCTCAAGCGCGAGCTTGAACTTTATTGATGGGACAGGCGTGCATCCGACAGGGTCGGATGTGCGTCTTTTTTTACGCGGGCAATTGTTCCGGTGCCATCTTTTTTGTTGCATTCCAGCCCGAAAAAATGTAGATTAGTAGTAGGTACTAATAACAAACGCTAATTGATGTGCAGACTATTGCGCACAATTAACAAAAAGGGAGTTTATGACATATGAATCTCGAAGGTAAAACTTTTGTCATCATGGGTGTCGCCAACAAGCGCAGTATCGCATGGGGCGCAGCGCGGGCACTGGACCAGATGGGTGCAAAGCTTGTATTTACGATTTTGAATGAGCGTTTCAGACGCGAGCTGGATAAACTGGTCGGCGACCTTGAAGGCGACCACGACGTCATTGTTGAATGTGACGTCACGAACGATGAGCAGGTGGAAGCGGCATTCAACGAAATCAAAGAGAAGACAGGCGGCATCGACGGTGTCCTCCACGCCATCGCCTATGCAGGAAAGGATGAGCTGCAGGGCGGATATAGCGAAACGACACGGGAAGGTTTCAAGAATGCCCTCGACATCAGCGCATACTCACTCGCAGTCGTTTCCAAGCACGCCAAGACGATCATGAATGAAGGCGGCAGCATCGTCACGATGACCTACCTCGGCGGCGAACGCGCAATGCCGAACTACAACGTCATGGGCGTTGCCAAAGCAGCCCTCGAGTCCAGCGTACGCTACCTGGCCCTCGACCTCGGTGAATCCGGCTTCCGCGTCAATGCAGTATCTGCCGGCCCGATTCGTACACTGAGCTCTTCAGCAGTCGGCGACTTCAAGTCGATCCTGAAGGAAATCGAGGAACGCGCACCACTCAAACGCAACGTCGACCAGCTCGAAGTCGGCAATACGGTCGCCTTCCTGCTCAGCGACCTCGCAAGCGGCATCACCGGTGAAGTGCTCCACGTAGACTCCGGCTACCACATCATGGCATAGGTTGATAGAGATTGGATATAGGACAGCACCCTCAGGGGGTGCTGTTTTTTGTAGGGTTGGGAGTGATTGGCATGGTGGACGGTCGTCGGTTCAGGGTCTAATTCACCGTCGCAGGCGGAACGACGGCAAGTTGGAGGTTTTACTCACCGTCGCAGGCGGAACGACGGCAAGTTGGCGGGTTAACTCACCGTCGCAGGCGGAACGACGGCAAGTTGGAGGGTTAACTCACCATCGCAGACAGAACGATGGCAAATTGGCGGGTTAACTCACCGTCGCGGACAGAACGATGGCAAGTTGGCAGGTTAACTCACCGTCGCGGACAGAACGATGGCAAGTTGGCGGGTTAACTCACCATCGCAGACAGAACGATGGCAAGTTGGAGGGTTAATTCACCGTCGCAGGCGGAACGACGGCGAGTTGGCGGTTTAACTCACCGTCGCGGACAGAACGATGGCAAGTTGGCGGGTCAACTCACCGTCGCGGGCGGAACGACGGCGAGTTAACAGTCTAACTCACCCATCCCTCCACCCCCCGGACCACGCAAAAAAAAGCCTGCCACCCGGATAGGGTAGGCAGGCATGATCATCAATTTCTTTACTTTTTTAACCTTCGCCAAGCCTATATGTTTCATAGACTTGCCATACACCGTTTTCCAGCTGATAGAGGAGGCTGATTTTATCAAGCGTTTCCTTGTGCTGGATGCCGATCATGCTCAGATGGCCGAAGATGTCTTCATATTCCTGTGTTGTCTGGCCCTGTGCGATTGTAAGGTGCGGGACGAATGGGTGTTTGTTTTCACCATAGAAGTCACCGCTGTTCAATGCATCATGCAGGGATTGGAGTTTTTCATTCTTTTCCACCTTGAAATAGATGACGAGTGAGTTCGGTGAAAAGCTGGAAACCTTCTTGATTTCAATTTCAGTCGGCTCATGCTTTTTTGCAACTTCCTTCAGATATTTTGCAATTTCCTCTTTCTCGGATTCATCCGCTTCAAAACGGTCCTTGATCGTAATGTGTGGGGGAATAAGTGCGTAGTGTGCATCATATCTTTTTCTATATTGATTCACTTTATCTTGTAGTTCTTTGGATGGAAACATCGCTACCCCAAACTTCATCGTAATTCCTCCCTGTTCGATTATATAATCCATTATATCAAAGTTTTCTCAAAATACCACAATATTCTAACTAAGGAAGTGACGCAACGCCGGTTCAAGCTCAGGCTTCCAGGTCTTCCAGATATGGCCCCCCTCGAGTTCGCGGTACGTGTATTCGAGCATCTGTGTGGAGAGATATTCGTTGAGTTCGCGGTTCGGTGTCAGGAAGTCTGCCTGTTCACCCGAAATCGTTTCGAAGTCATCTTCCTCAAGTCCGATCGTATGATACAGATCGAGATGCATGAGTGTCATTTGCGATTTGAAGCGTTCGATGAATGCGTCATCGACGAATGGACTGAAGGCCAGTGCATTCGAAAAAGTCGCCGGATACTTGGCTGCGATTGAAAATGCAAAGCTGCCGGCCAGGGAATCCCCCATCAGTGTACGCGATGTGCCGACCTTCAGTGTCGGGAAATTTTCATCCACCCAGCTGATGAGTTCGTGGGCGACGAAAGTGATGAACGCCTCGTGATGCTCCCCGTTCGGGTCGAAGTAGTCATATCTCCAGTCGACGCTCGGGTAGGGCACACCAACGATGATGGCACGGTCGATCTCCTCGGCCTTCCTCAATTTTTCGTAGGCACGTTCAATCTGTCCATACCTGAAGAAATCCTGCGAATCGAATGTGATCACCACACGGTGTTTATAAAGATCTGAATAGTTTTTAGGCAGATAGTATTGTATTTCATATGTCTCTTCCAATGTCTCTGATTTGAAATCAATACTGTGTATCTTTCCTGGTGTCATGTCCATAATAATACCCCCTCATGGTCATTTTACCAATAAGGGGGTATGTCTGAAACATATAACTTCTACAATTTAACGATCGATGTTCTTGAAGTCCATGTTATACTCTTTTTCCTCTTCGAGGCGTTTCGGATAGTCATGATGCCAGAAGTCTGCTTCCTTCACCTCTGCTGGATCTGGTGAATAGACGGCGAACTTTCCGGAACCCTTCTCCTTCTTCTGGCGCTCGAAGTCCTTGAGCGCGGCGAGGGCCGGTTTCTGCAGGATCAGTATGGCGATGACGTTGAGCCATGCCATCAGACCGACACCGAGGTCACCCATGTCCCATGCAAGGCCTGCGGAGTTGATCGTACCATAGAATACGGATGCGATCAGCAGCACACCCAAGAGGATCTTGGTGATCGGCCAGCGGCCGTGCGTCAGGTAGACGAGGTTCGTCTCTGCGATGTAGTAGTATGCAAGGATGGTGGTGTAGCAGAAGAACAGCAGTGCAAATGAGATGAAGTAGGAACCGAAGCCTACGAAGTCAACATCAAATGTCTCCTGTCCGCTGAATGCCCGGTCGAGGCCGGCCTGCGTATAGGCGACCGTACCGCCATAATTCTCTTCACCGTCCGGCGATACTTGGTGTACACCGCTGTCGACGATGAGTCCGTCCTCACCGTCGGATACGTTGTACATGCCCGTCATGAGGATCATGAGTGCCGTTGCTGTACATACGAAAAGCGTATCGACATATACCGAGAATGCCTGGACGAGCCCCTGCTTTGCAGGGTGGGAGACTTCAGCAGCACCGGCCGCGTGCGGTCCTGTACCCTGTCCGGCTTCATTGGAGTAGATGCCGCGCTGTACGCCGATTGCAATCATGGCACCGATGATGCCGCCGAACTGCTGCTCCATGCCGAAGGCACTTCTGAAGATGAGCGCGAACAGTGCCGGCACATCCTGGATGTTGATGATGACCACGATGATGGCGATGAAGACATAGATCAATGCCATGAACGGCACGACCGCGGAAGCGACACGTGCGATGGATTTAATCCCGCCGAAGATGACGAGGCCGACGAGTACGACAAGTGCTGCACCGATCACCCAGTGCGGCAGCGGGAACGAATTCGTCATGGATCCTGCAATCGAGTTGGATTGGATGCCCGGAAGCAGGAATCCTGTGGCAAGGATCGTCACGAGTGCGAATATGGCGGCGTAGATCTTGCCGAGCTTGCCGCCAAGTCCTTTTTCTATGTAGTAGGCTGGGCCACCACGGTATTGGTTATCTTCATTCTGCTTGTAGATCTGGGCCAATGTGGATTCCACGAATGCACTGCCCGCCCCCAGGAAGGCGATGAGCCACATCCAGAATATTGCGCCGGGACCACCGATGAAGATGGCTGTTGCAACACCGACGATGTTACCTGTGCCGACACGTCCTGATAGTGATACCGCGAGTGCCTGGAAGCTTGAAATGCCGACTGGTGATTTCTCCCCTTGGAACATCAGTCTGATCATTTCCTTGAAGTGTCTGATCTGGAAGAAGCGCATCCTCAGGCTGAAGTAGAGCCCGACAGCCAGAAGGCCGTAAACGAGTGGTGAACTCCATACCAGACCATTCAGAAAATCTACGATTGTCTGCATAGTTATTTTCCCCTTTTCCCCTTTGTATTGAAGATTCTGACAACATTTATATTACTGGTACATTATGCATTTGTCCATATAAATTTTATTGGAATGTGTATTTTTATGATACACTGTATACAAATTTCAAAATGAGAATGAAGGAGCAATCATATGACGAATAAAGTCTGGTTCCAAACCGGTATAGCAATCATAATCACGCTTTTGATCATCATGCTCGTCATCCGGGTCCAGGTCGTCTTCGAACCGGCATTGACGGTCGTGACGACGATATTCGTGCCGCTGCTTCTGGGCGGCCTGCTCTACTACATCACCGAGCCCATACAGCGTCTGCTGGAGAGGCGGGGGGTAGGGAGGCTGACGAGCATCCTTGCCGTGTTCGTCATCATCGTACTTGTGCTGACGGCGCTTGCCATGGTCATCGTACCGATGGTTACCCAGCAGGTGCAGAACCTGATCTCCCGTGCACCGGCGATCCAGAACGATATACAGGATCTCTTCAATGTCATCCTGTCCTATCGGGACCGGCTTCCGATCGATCCCCAGCAGTATGTCCAGGATGCCCTGGATCAGGGATCGCAGATGCTCTCCAACCTGGCGAGCAATGCCTTCACGATCCTGACGAGTACGGTGAGCATCCTGATCACGCTCATCCTGATTCCGTTCTTCTTCTTCTTCATGCTGAAGGACCACGAGAAGTTCATTCCATCCATGGTCTCCCCATTCAGCGGGACGACGAAGCAGTTCATGACAGAGGTGATGTATGATGTCGACCGTACACTGCGTGCCTTCATACAGGGGCAGATGCTGGTCAGCTTCATCCTCTGCATCATCCTCTACATCGGATATGCAATCATCGGCCTGGATTATGCATTACTGCTCGCGATATTCGCGCTCTTCATGAACCTCATCCCTTTCATCGGTCCGTGGGTCGCCTTCCTGCCGGCAGCGCTCCTTGCTGTCATACAGGACCCGATTCTGCTGCTCTGGGTATCGGGCATCACACTGGTCGCCCAGCAGATCGAAAGCAACCTGATTACACCGAACGTCATGGGCCAGACATTGAAGCTGCATCCGCTCACGGTCATCACCGTGGTGCTTGCTGCAGGAAATATCGCCGGATTCATCGGCATGCTGATCGCCATACCGACTTATGCGGTCGTCAAGACAATCATCCAGAATATTTGGCGCTACCGCACGAACCTCAGAAAGACGATGCTTGCGGAAGCGAACGACGCCGGGACGGAGTGACCGGCATCAATATGGAGGCGGGGTAGCCCGCCTCTTTTTCATGGAATATTTTAAAATGAAAGACCTGCACCGCTTGCAGGGAGAAGAAAATGGGTAAATGGGATAGTAGAAGCCTATAGGGGATGATGTCATGAAAGTCACCATTGTTGGAATGTGGAACAGCTTTCCGAACGGTACAGAGCCGACATCCGGCTATCTTTTGGAGAAGGACGGGGTCAGGATACTGCTGGATGCCGGCAGCGGCATCGCAGGCGGTATACAGAAATATATCGGCATACATGATCTGGACTATATCATCCTATCCCACTATCATCATGACCATGCGGGAGACGCCGAAGCGTTCATGCTGGCACGCAGGGTGGCCAGACAACTGAAGCGCGTCGACCGCAACCTCAAAATATATGGACCGGAGAGCGGTGCAGCTGCAAAGACGATCCGCCGGATGAAATACACCACCTTCCTGCCGGTGAAGGCGCATAAAGCCTATACCATCGGTCCGTTCAGATTCGAGTTCCACCGTAACGAACACTCAGTCGAAACCTATGCCATAAGGGTTACGGACAATGATGGTGCGGTATGTGTGTATACATCGGATACATGCTACCGCGGCAGTCTCGTCCGTTTCTCCTTTGGAGCAGACCTGCTCCTCGTCGACAGCAAGCTGTATGAAGGATTCGACGGGAAAGTGGAGGGTCACATGAACGCCGAAGAAGCCGGCCGGCTCGCCTCCAAGGCCGATGTCCAGCAGACGGTCCTCACCAATCTTCCACATCATGGGGAACGGGAAGTCCTGCTCGACAGTGCCAAGCAGCACCCGGCCGGCAAAATAATGCTGGCAGAAGCGGGCATGACAGTTGAAATCTAGAAATGAAAACGGTCTGAACCCGGTTGGGATTCAGACCGTTTTTTGATGTTGTGATGATTGTTACGGGTTTGGGCCTCCAACTCACCGTCGCACCCATTCCGACTGCAAGTTCCAGCCAACCACACATCATCCGACATCCCTTCTCCTGAAGAACAGTACGCCGAGCGCCATCAGGACGATGCCGATGGCGACAACGCCACCCCAGGCCGCCCAGTCCATGGATTCCTTCGGCACTTCGGCCAGGTGATGGAACGGCGTCGCCATCCGCCACACATCATCAAGGTTGAGGATGAGGCCCAGGTAGTTGACGAAGAAGGAATAGAGCAGATAGAACCAGACGATGATGTGGAGGCGGGCCGATATGCCGATCAGCAGTATCGACAGGCCGACGAAAAGGACGACGGCTCCGCCATAGTTGACGGCGATGAGCATATAGTCGCCGAATGTCATATCGATGCCTTCGGCGTTCATGCTGGCGCCATACATGCCAAGCATGGCGACCGCGATGCCGATGAACCCAGTCACGACTGCGTAGATGCCGTGGGAGAGGAGCATCGTCCGGCGGCGGATGCCGGCACTCTCCAGCCATTCGAGGCGTCCGTGCTTCTCCTCGCGCAGAATGCGTCCGGAGATCATCAGGGCTGGGATGATGCCGATGATCGAAGTGATCAGCACGAGCACGCTGATGAACTGGGTGACGATATCCACTCCGGCAGCAGCCATGCTCTCTTCAAGGAATTCATTTCCCCCGATGAACGTATCGAGGTCGGCGAATATCGAGCCGTATGAGGCGCCGATCAGTACCATGCCGATGAGCCAGCTTGCAACAAGTATCTTCATGCCGCCCATCATGAGCCGTGGATAGGATCCGATCGCACGCGGCTTTTTATTCATGGTGAAGTTCAGATAGGCATCATCGAGATCCCTTCTGGAAAATAAAATCCACGCGAGGCCGAAGAAGAGCAGGATGATGAGGAATGGCAGCAGCCAGACGACCTCATTGCCCGCAAACGGCTCGAGCCGTGTCAGCCAGTTGTATGGTGATACGACGGACAGGTCCGGACTTGCGACATCCGTAATCGCACGGTAGAGATACAGGAGGAGCAGGACGGAAAGTGAAACCCCGAACGCCCACTCTGATGCCGGGAAGAGCTGTGCGAATACGAGCGTCAGTGCATAGAACATCAGCCCGAACAGGCTGGTGCCGATGGCATACATCGCACTGCCTGCAAATGTGAACGAGTCGTCCGGTGACAGGGACAGGCCGGCGAAGAGCACGAGGCCGAGGAGTGCATTCATGCCGGCCCCGATGAGGAGCTGCGTCATGAAGATGGATTGGCGTGTGATGCCTGCGCTGTTGACGTATTCGATCAGTCCCCGGTCCTCCATCTTGCGGCTGACCGAATTGGCGATCATGACGCCGAACAGGCCGTGGATGACACCCATGAATACGAGCATCTCATGGCTGAACATGATGGCGGTTGTGTAGGCGCCTTCCGGCACGGGACCGACCATCGCAATCAGCGCCGGGTTGTCCAGCGTCTCGCGGAGCAGTTCGCGCTCTGTGGGATCGTCATACAGTCCCAGGAAGGCGTAGGGGACGATGAGCGTCAGTGCGCTGATGCCGATGACCCATAGGAGTATGCGGAACCATGCATCATCCAGCGTCAGCTTAAGGAAATGTCTCATGACTGTTCATGCCGGCCTTCGTAGTAGCGCATGAATATGTCCTCGAGCCTCGGCGGCAGTGATTCCAGATGGCTCGGCTGATGGGGGACGAGTGCCTGCAGGAAATCGCCCACCGCATCGTTGTCCACCCGCATGTGGACGCCCGTCTCCGTCACCTCATAGTCATGCACATAGGGGAGTTCCTTGAGGGCGCCAAGGTCGCCTTCCGCCTGAATGACATATTCGGTCCGGGTGATATGGCGCAGCGTTTCGAGCCGTCCGGTTTCGATGATCTGACCTTCACGGATGATGGCGATGCGGTCGGCCAGCTTCTCCACCTCAGACAGGATATGGCTTGAGAGCAGGATGCTCCTGCCATCCTTTTTGGCCGCCGTCACCTCTTCATGGAAATTACGTTCCATCAGCGGATCGAGGCCGGAAGTCGGCTCATCGAAGATGAGCAAGCGGGCATCGGAAAGGAAGGCGCATATCAGGGCCACCTTCTGCCGGTTCCCCTTGGAATAGGCCTTGCATTTCTTCGAGGTGTCGAGGCGGAACCGCTCGACCAGCCGGTCCTTGTGTTCCATGTCCGTGTAGCCGCGTACTTTCATGAAGAAGCGGATGACCTCTTCACCGGTCAGGTTCCCCCACAGGTTGATGTCCCCCGGAACGTAGGCGATGTTCTGCCTGTAGTGCCGATTTTTGTTGATCGGGGTGCCGTCCATCAGTATCTCTCCGGCATCCGGGGTGAGGGCGCCGATGATCATGCGCAGCGTCGTCGATTTTCCGGCACCGTTCGGCCCGATGAAGCCGAAGATTTCGCCTTCCCTGAGCTCGAATGATACATCATCTGCAGCGACTGTTTTGCCAAAGCGTTTCGTCAGACCTTTCAGTTCAAGTACTGTCATTGTGCTGCCTCCTTATAGTAGAGCTTGCGCATTGTCCCAAGGTAGCCTTCGAACCGGTCGAAATAGACGTCGATCTGTCCGAAGTCGATGCCTTCCGCTTCGAAGTGCTGTTCCATTTCCCTGATGTAGCCGTCGAATGTCCAGCGGATCATCTTCATCATCGTCTCCCGGTCGATGTCGGGGCGGAACAGGTCCATATCGACCTTCTCATACATCGCAGCAAGGTTCGATTCCCGCAGTGCCTGCAGCGACTGCTGATAGTCGTCGAGCATCTCCGTATCGTAGAACATATGGGTCACGAACTGGGAAACTTCAGGATGCTGGATGAAATATTTGTGTTTGATGCGCGACAGCCTGGCGAGCCTCTCGATGAAGCCCTCCTCCTCGAGCCGGATCTGATCGAGGAGATGGGTGGTGAAGTGGTCATAGGCATACTTCGCAGCGCTCAGGTAGAGCGACTGCTTGCTGTCGAAATAGTAGTAGAGCATCCCTTTGCTGATGCCTGCCGACTTCACAATGCGATTGGTCGATGCCTGCTTGTAGCCATGTTTCGAAAATTCGGCCATGGCAGTCGTCAGGATGTGGTACTGCTGGGCGTCATCCAGCTTTTTGAATGGCTTTTTCATGGGCACCTCCTTTATATTGACCAACCTGGTCAACTTCATTATATTCCTATTGACCGATGTGGTCAATGACTTTTTACACACAAGGTTTCGATATATGGAACAGCATGGAAAAGGAGGACATTCATGAATCCAATCGATTATCTTGTGGGCAAAGGCTTCAGGGTCACATCGGATCCAACCCGCTACAGGAGCGGGATATGGGGGAAGCGGGATTATACGGTGGACGGCTACAATTACGACGCATACTGTGGCGGATACCACCGGGCATACGATCTCGCCAAGTCACACCTGGCACCGGTGCCGGCGGTATGCGGCGGAGTGGTGGCTGCAGGCACTGCGCGGCACGGCAACTTCGGGGGGACGGTGGTTGTTGCGAACAGGGCGCTCGGCATCCAGGTGATCTACGGGCATCTCGACCGGAACCTCAAAGTCCGGATCGGCCAGATCCTCCGGCAGGGCGATACAGTCGGGCTCCAGTCGAACACGAACTACAGCAACGTCACGATGGCGAGCCATCTGCACATCCAGTTCCAGCATTACGGCTACATCGCAGGGGAGCGGGCCTTCGTATGCAGCGGCATCGATCCATTGAAGATAGACATCCCGGAAGATGACGGGCCGGATACCTGGCTGTGGCGGGGACACTTTACGGCAGACAGCCGCATCCGCATCCGTGACCATCCATCGAAGCAGGCACCAGCGACGGGTATCGTCACGCCGGGGAGGAAAGTCCGCTTCGACAGTCTATATGTCAATGAAGGGCTGTGGTGGATTCGCATGACGGGTGATGGTGGACAGAAATGTATTGCAGTCGGAGAAAAGCAGACGGGGGTCAACTTCCGCCGGGCGGATGCTCTGGGCCGTCTGTGGGGGAAGGTCGGCGGACTGGATACTTCACGGGGCAAAGCAAAGAAGGGCTGAAGTCATTAGACTTCAGCCCTTCTTTTGATTTCATCGGCGGTTTTCGATGCGGGGTGAGGATTTTATTTCCTGGTCCAGCTTGTAGAGCAGTCGGTTGATCTCCACCTGATTGACGGCTTCAACGAGGAAATAGGCGATGATCGTGTAGACGGTGATGACGGCGATGAGCAGGATATTGCTCTGGATGACGCCGATGACGAGTGCCGGCATGATGACGAGTGCGAAGAAGACGAGGAACATTCCGAGGCGGTTGCCATATATGGCACGCTGGGCATCCCTGAGCTGATCCGAATACTTCTGGTTGACCCGGTCCATATTCACATCCCGGTCGTCCCGATAGACTTTGGTGATGTGTACATCACCGCCATATTCATCTTTTGTGTAGCGCAGATCCATGTGTGAATTGTCCCATGTCAGATACTTGAAGAAAGCCAAATAATTCACCCCAATCTTTATTTGCAATATTCTGTTAATATTATATAATGAAATCATCTATTTATCAAAGGGGTGTTGATTATGGCAGAAAAAGGACCTGACGATAAGCAGTTTTCGAGACGTGATTTCCTCAAGACCACCGGCGTTGCGACAGGCGGCATCATTGGCGGATCGCTGCTCGGCGGCTTTGTGGGATTCAACATGGCGGACTCCGGAAGCGACACGGCCGAGAACGACCAGGGCACCGGCGGGGATACGGCGCAGCAGGGCCAGGAGAATCCGGGTCGGATCTTCTTCCATAATGATGCTGAGTTCGAAACGATCTCGCAGGCCATGGAGCGCATATTCCCGGAAGACGACATGGGACCCGGGGCCATTGCACTCGGCGCCCCCTATTTCCTGGATATGCAGCTGGCCGGGGAATACGGCAACAACACCAAGGAATATATGCAGGGGCCGTTCTATGAAGGCGAACCGACACAGGGGTACCAGTCCAGGCTGAAACGGGCAGACCTGTTCAGGCTGGGCATCGAACGGCTCAACACCGAGTCCAACGACCAGTTCGACGACGATTTCAGCAACCTTGACGGTGAGGATCAGGACGAGATACTGACTCGCTTCCAGGAAGGGGAGGCGGACATGGGGGTACCTGCAGCCACGGCCAAGCCCGAAGACTTCTTCGGACTCCTGCGCTCGGCGACGATCGAAGGCGTCTATGCAGATCCCCTCTACCGCGGCAACCGGGGCATGGAGGGCTGGAAGATGAAGAACTTCCCGGGCCACCAGCACCAATACATCGACCGCATCGACACCGGAAGTTTTGAAGAGATCGATCCGCAATCATTGTATGGGGGGAATGGCTAATGGCGACAGAATTGGATAGAGTGGATGTAGTGACGGTCGGTGTCGGATGGACAGGCGGCATCGTAGCGGCGGAAGCGGCGAAGGCGGGACTTCAGGTCGTCGGCCTCGAACGCGGCAGGGAGCGCGGGACTGAAGACTACCAGAACATTCATGATGAATACAAGTACGCGATACGGTATGAACTCATGCAGGATGTCTCGAAGGAGACCATCACCTTCAGGAATACCCCCGACCAGCGTGCGCTGCCGATGCGTCAGATGGGCTCCTTCCTGCTCGGTGAAAACCTCGGCGGTGCAGGGACGCACTGGAACGGCCAGACATGGCGCTTCCTGCCATATGATTTCGAGATCCGGAGCATGACGGAGGAGAAATATGGTGAAGAGAAGCTGATGGAGGACGAAGGATACCGTCTGCAGGACTGGGGGATTACATACGACGAACTCGAACCGTATTTCGACAAGTTCGAGAAGACGTGTGGCATCTCCGGCGAAGAAAATCCGCTCGGCGGGGAGCGGTCGGATGCCTATCCGACACCGCCGATGATCAAGACCCGCATACTCGAGATGTTCGAGGAAGCATCTTCCGGGCTCGGCCACAGCCCGATCATGATGCCTTCTGCGAACTTGAGCGAACAGTTCGAGAACCCGGATGGCGAAACGATCGCGGCCTGCCAGTACTGCGCCTTCTGTGAGCGCTTCGGCTGTGAATACGGTGCGAAGTCCTCGCCGGAAGTGACGGTCATCCCGACAGCACGCAAGACGGGCAACTTCGAAGTCCGGACGCATGCCAATGTGGTGGAGGTACTGACGGATGAGGAGGATGACAGCCAGGTCAGCGGCGTCAGATACGTCGATACGCGTACGGGTGAAGAGTTCATCCAGCCGGCGGATGTCGTGGTGCTGAACAGCTACGTGTTCAACAACTACAAGCTCCTCAGGGTGTCCGACATCGGCCAGCAGTATGATCCGGAGACGGAAGAAGGTACACTCGGCCGCAGCTACTGCTACCAGATCTTCGGCGGTGCGACGGGCTACTTCGATGAACAGTTCAATACATTCATGGGAGCCGGCGCATTGGGCATGGCATTCGATGATTATAACGGGGACAACTTCGACCACGAGGACCTCGACTTCCTGCACGGCGGCAACATCTCGATCACCCAGACCGGCAACCGTCCGATCGCTACGAACCGGATACGCCCGGACACGCCTTCCTGGGGCAGCGAGTTCAAGAAGGAGTCGATCGAAAGTTATACACGTACATTGAGCGTTTCAGGACAGGGGGCGACCCTGCCGCATAAGGACAACTACCTCGACCTCGATGAGGAGTACACCGATGTCTACGGTGTGCCGCTCGTCCGATTGACATATAACTTCAAAGATCAGGACAGGGCACGCCATAAGTACCTTGCAGAACGTTCTGCAGAAGTGCTCGAGGAGATGGGGGCGTCGGAAGTCGTACAGAACAGTGAGCTCGGCGACTACAGCATCGTCCCTTACCAGTCCACGCACAACACAGGCGGCACGATCATGGGCGACGACCCTGAAGTGAGCGTCGTGAACAACTGGCTGCAGCACTGGGATCGCGACAACCTGTTTGTTGTCGGTGCCGGAAACTTCGTCCATAATGGAGGGTATAACCCGACTGCGACAGTCGGTGCACTTGCCTACCGCTGCGCAGAAGGCGTGATCAGATTCGCGGAGGAAGGCGGACGTCTCGAAGAAGAGTAGGTGATATAGATGGATCCATACCAAAATCTGAACGTCAGTCCGGTACACAAGCGGAAGGCCGAAAAGAACAGGAAGGCCCAGGAGGAGAAAGCTTCAGGGGGTTCCGGAGGCAGCGGCGGGGGTGGAAACGGCAATGGACCGCGCAATCCGCAGGAGCCGGAGGAACCTAGGAAAAGGAAAAAGGTGAGTACGGAAGATCCATATGCGCCGCTCATGGATCATATCGAGGATCTGCGGAGCCTGCTGATCAAATCGGCTGTCGTCTTCGTCCTGTGGTTCTTCGTCATATTCATGACGGTCGGCTGGTGGTTCCCGGTCGTCTCCAAGGGCGCCGACATCATCGTGCTCGGCCCCTTCGAGGTCATCCGGTTCTACATCCGGACTTCAGCAGCCATGAGCCTTGGGCTCAGCCTGCCGTTCATCTGCTGGTTCCTCTGGCAGTTCGTCCGGCCCGGGCTGGTCGACAAGGAGACCCAGTTCCTCAAGGGGTCGCTGCCGGTCATGCTCGGGCTGTTCCTGGTCGGCCTCTCCTTCGGTTATTTCGTCGTCCATCCGATCAGCTACTTCTTTCTGATAGAGATGGGGCAGATCAACTTCGATGTGCTCGTCACAGCGGATGAGTACATGTCATTCCTTTTGATCACGACGATTCCGTTCGGACTGATCTTCCAGCTGCCGATTGTTGTTCTATTCCTTAATCATATAGAATTGCTCGATTCCGATCTCATGAAGAAATCCAGAAAGTTCGCCTACTTCGGGCTGCTTGTCATCACTGCACTCATTGCACCACCCGATTTCTTCACCCATCTCATTACACTTTTGCCGATGATCGGATTGTATGAAATCAGCATCATCCTCGTCAGACGAAAAGAAAGGCGCACCGCACAGAAAGAGAGAGCAGAAGCGGAGGCAGCCTGATGTGACCGGGGATTATGGAGGGCCTTCGGCCCTCTTTTTTTGGTGGGCGGATCCTGGCAGCCGCATCCTCCTATAAATAAATCACACGCGAATCGCATATAGTGGTGCAGTATTTGTTATAGTAGAAGAAATGAGAGGGAACAGAAAAGGAGATGGAAACATGCAGAAAGTAAGAAAAGCGGTCATTCCGGCTGCAGGACTTGGAACGCGGTTCCTCCCGGCGACGAAGGCGATGCCGAAGGAGATGCTGCCGATCCTCGACAAGCCGACGATCCAGTACATCGTCGAAGAGGCGGTCGAAGCGGGCATCGAGGACATCATCATCGTCACCGGCAAGCATAAGCGGGCAATCGAGGACCATTTCGACCATCAGATCGAGCTTGAAATGAACCTCAAGAAGAAGGAGAAGTTCGAACTGCTCGAAAAGGTCGAACATGCGACCGGGCTTGCGAACATCTTCTATGTCAGGCAGAAGGCACCGAAAGGACTCGGCCACGCCATACATACAGCCAGACAGTTCATCGGCGATGAACCTTTCGCCGTTCTGCTCGGGGACGACATCGTCGATAACGAAGGCGGCACCCCTGCAATCGGCCAGCTGATCGAGCAGTACAACGCGTGCCACAGCCCAATCATCGGGGTGAAGCAGGTGCCCGAATCCGAAACATCCCGCTACGGGATCGTGGAATTCGACCGCCAGGAGGGCAACCTCTACCATCTCTCCGACATGTTCGAAAAGCCTGCCCCTGGCGTGACCGACTCCACACTGGCGATCATGGGCCGCTACGTCCTCACCCCCGAGATATTCGACCACCTCGAAAAAGGGGAAGTCGGCGCCGGCGGAGAGATCCAGCTCACAGATGCCATACGCGCCGTCGCTGAAGGCGGCGGGGATGTACATGCCGTCGATTTCGAAGGCCGCCGCTACGACGTGGGTGATAAGACCGGATTCGTCAAGACGACGATCGAATACGCACTGAAATCCGACATGAAGGATGAACTCCTGGATTTCATGGCGGAAACTCTGGAGAAGAATGAAAACGCAGGCAGACGGCAGTAAAGATGAAAAGCGGCATGACCCTGATCCCGAGAGGATGGGGAGTCATGCCGCTTTTTTATTTTGCCTGAAGTGTAAAACTGCCCAAAAAATAAAAGAGCAAAACGGCCATTTTCCTCCATATATATAATAGGAGGTGTTTTATGTTTTTGACGGACAGGAAGAAATCGAAGGAACTTAATTTTTACGAGGTGCTTGAACGGCGCACAGCACTCGGGGAGGGGGAGAGGAAGACGCTGAAGATACTGCGCCAGGGATTCGAAGGCGAGCAGTCATATGACCGTCTGTGGGAGGAGGTCGGCCATGACCATCTGCTGATCTTCCGCGACATCTGGATGAAAGTGGAGAATGCCACACTGCAGATTGATGGGTTGATTGTGTATGGAGATCGTCTGATCGTCAACGAAATCAAGAATTACAGCGGCATGTATCAGTATGCCGACGGCAGCTGGTCGGTCAACAGCTTCCAGATTTCAGAGGATCCGGTCGCCCAGGTCAGCCGCACCGCCGGCAAGCTCATCCGACTGAAATATGGCGGCGGACATGGCCATCCGTTCGAAGTCGACAGGAAAGTGGCATTCGTCAATCCGAACTTCAACCTCACAGTCGATACGGAAGAGAGTAAAAATCACATCATCACCCGTCCCATGCTGAAATACTACATGCGCGATGTTGCACGCCGGCGTTCCGGAGCTGACGCGTCAGCATTGTCGGATACCATCCGGAACTGCATCATCGAAGATCCGATGGCATTGCCGGAAGTCGATGTGGCCCGGATTCGGACGGGGTTATATTGCGGGCGATGCAGCAGTTTCAAGCTGACCCTTGACCGCTACCGGTCACATTGCACGTCATGCGGGCATCAGGAAACGATAGAGTATCAGACGGTGCAGTCAATCATCGATTTTGCCACTTTATTTTCTGAAGAAAGTCTCAGCAAAAAGGGTATTCGTTGGATTACCGGGGCGGGGGTCAGTGACCGCAGGATAGAGCGGTATTTGAATAAATACTGTACACTTGTGAGAAAAGGGAAGCATTCAACTTATACGATTGACACCTTAAATCTTGGAGACCTGCTGAAAATGAAGGGATACAATTCCAAATATGAAAAAGGTAAACGAATTCTGGTGGATTGAGGTGAAAAGGTGGAGGGAGGTCATCTGTTAATTCTTAACTCACCGTCGCGGACGGAACGATGGCAAGTTGGCGGTTTAACTCACCGTCGTGGACGAAACGATGGCAAGTTGGCGGGTTAACTCACCGTCGCGGACAGAACGATGGCAAGTTGGCGGTTTAACTCACCATCGCAGACGAAACGACGGCAAGTTAAGCCCCCACACTCCTACCACACCCCAACACCCACACACCACACAAAAACGCCCCGAAACCCAAATCTTTCCTCCCGGGTTTCGGGGCGCAACTCATTATTATTCCAGATATTCCACGATTTCGAGCTCTTCCGTATATGACTGCATATGATCGCTGACATCCTGATAGACGCCATCGGCGTCCTCGAGGCCATATTCGTCGGCATCGGCCAGCGGGATCAATTCGAAGTTGTCGTACTCCTCGCTGTGGACGTATGTCGGCATGAAGCGGACGCCTTCGACAGTGGTGTCACCTGTGCCCTGCTTGTGGTTCACATCGAATTCGATGATGCCGCCGAGCTTGGTGTCGAGATCCTGCTGGGCGCTGAAGAAGTTGGCGAGGGAGTAGGCGATGACGGTCTCTCCACCGTCCTCCCGTTCATAGATGTCGACCGGCTGCAGCACGTGCGGGTGGTGGCCGAGCACGATGTCCGCGCCGGCTTCTGCAATCTGTTCGAACTGCGCCACATGCTCATCGCGCGGATAGGGTTCATACTCGACGCCCTGGTGCATGCTGACGACCAGCATGTCGACCTCATCACGCAGTTCCTCCATATCGGAGAGGATCGTCTCCATGTCGATCAGGTTCACGAGGTGGTCCTCACCCTCGGGCACCGGGATGCCGTTCGTGCCGTAGGTGTAGGCGAGGAAGCCGACTTCGACGCCGTCGACCTCCATGATCCGCTTACGCTCTGCATCCTCAGGACTCGTGTTCGCCCCGACATATTCAATACTCTTCTCGTTCAGTATATCCGCCGTACGCTCGACACCTTCCGTGCTCCGGTCAAGCGTGTGGTTGTTCGCGAACGACACGATGTCCGCATCGAAATACTCGAGGAGGTCCGCCGCCTCAAGCGGGGCATTGAACATCGGGTAGCCGCTCAGCCGCAAGTCCTCCCCGCCGATCGGCGTCTCCTGGTTCATGAATACGAGATCCTGCTTCTGGAGATACGGTGCCACCTCATCGACGCGGGAGATGAAATCATAGCCCGATTCCGTCTCCACATCCTCGTACAGGTGGTCGTGGATCAGCACATCCCCCGTCGCCGCGAAGCTGAACGACGTCTGGAAGTGCGTATTGATCACATTATGTATCGTCTCCCCGGATACTTGCGTGAGCTCCTTGTCATATGTCTCATAGTCCGCCACCTCGCCATTGCCGAACGGCAGGCTCAGCAGTACGAACATCATTATTTTCATCATATATAAACACCCCATTGGAATTGGACTTCAGCGATAGCGCTTACCTCCATTCTACCGTTTAATCCCCGGCTTGCCTACCAATTGCACGAGACCTTTCGGGAAAATGAAAAACCCGTTTCCATCTGCATAGGGAAACGGGCGTATAAGTAGTCGCGGGCGGGGCCAGGGTCAGCTCCGCGCTGTCCGCCAGTTGATGGAGAACAGCACGCCATAGTAGACGAACAGGAGGACGAAGATCAGACCGCTCGCCATGAGGGTGGCGGTCACCGTGCCGAAGATGTCGGCGATGAGCCCGCCGAGCGCCGGGCCGATCATGGCGCCGATGCCCTGGACGGAACTGATGACGCCCCATGACTCCTCCTTCTGGCTGTCGGCGATCGTGCCGGCGAGGTATTTATTCCATGCCGGCAGCATGATGCCATAGGCGAGGCCGATGAAGCTTGCGATGGCGAAGATGAGCCATACGGTCTCAAGCGTGCTGAACCAGATGACACCGGCAGCATAGACGAAGAATCCGCCGGTGATCATAGTGCGCGTGAAGCGTTCGGTATGGATGTCGAGTGCCCGGCTCAGCACCGTCATGCCGAAGCCGACGATGCCGAATACGAGCAGGATGAAGAAGGTATATTCGAAATAGTTGAGCTCGAGCAGCGTCGTGATGTATGTCGGCAGGACCGGCAGCAGCATCCCGACACCGAGTCCCTGCAGCATGATGCCCGGCATGTTCTTCATATGGTGGCGGAGGATATCCCACGTCTCGCGGAGCGGAAGGCGCTGTTTGCGCCGGCTCGCCGTCTGTCCTTCCCGGGTTTTCACCTTGTAGTCGCCCGGCATGACGAGGAAGACGATGAAGTTGATCAGGAACACCCCGGCCATCGCATAGACGGCACCGGCATCGAAGATGCCGATCAGGAAGTTCATGACGACCATGCCGGCACCGAGCCCCGCAAGCCATGCGAAGAAGATGAGGCCCATCTCGCGGCCACGGTTCTCATCCTTCACGTTCGACAGTGCGATGATCCATATCGGACACACGCTGATGCCGAGCAGGCATGCTGCGATCAGCAGCACGTAGAAGCTCTGGTCGAACATGACGGTGACCATGGCACCGACGCCGACGACATATGACAGGAACATCGTCCACCAGGCGCCGATCTTGCGCATCAGGAAGCCGAGCCAGATGTTCGTCACGGCATCGAATACATAGTGCATCGTGATGACGATGGCCGACAGGCTGAGCGAAATGATGCCGATGGTCGGCAGGGCGGGCAGGTAACTTAATATGAACATCCCCCGGACGATTTCAGTCAGGAAAAGGATGAAAGCAAGTTTCCAGAATCTTTTCTTATGATCATTGGTTGCCATTGTGTCACCTTTTTAGAAGATTATTTGATGGGTGGAGCATATTTTACCACCCAGTATATCATTGTTTGATGATACTGGGGGCGGTTCCATCTGTCAATTCCTACTATTAAACACCACGCTTCTATTGTATAATATAAAAGTTGAAAGGTGGCAGGAAACATGAATTCGAAGACTCTGATTTCCCTTCTGAAAATAAAAGAGGCCTATGGGGATTTCCCGGAAACCGTGACAAATATAACGATGGATTCCCGTGAAGTGGACGAAGGTTCCGTGTTCGTCGCGATCAGGGGCTACCAGGTGGACGGGTTTGACTTCATTCCACAGGCCATCCGGTCCGGCTGCCGGTTCATCGTCACAGACCGTCATGTTGAGCTGCCGGAAGGTGCCGGACTGCTCATCGTCAAGGATCCGGAAAAGGTGGCGGCGCTGTTTGCGGAGTACATCTATGATTTCCCGCATGAGACCCAGACGATGATCGGGGTCACCGGTACGAACGGCAAGACGACCGTGGCGACGATGATCCATAACCTGAGCCGGGCGCTCGGCAAGAACAGTGCCTATCTCGGGACGAACGGATTCATGCTCAATGAAGACCGCTACGGCAGCACGAATACCACGCCGGAGACGACGCGCCTGCACAAGCGCATCCAGGAGGCCCATGAGCGTGAGACCGAAGTGTTCACGATGGAAGTGTCCTCGCACGCGCTCGGCCTCGGACGCACATTCGGCATCGAATATGATATAACGATCTTCACCAATCTGACGCAGGACCACCTCGATTTCCACAATACGATGGATGAATACGGCTATACGAAGGGCCTCCTGTTCTCCCAGATGGGGCACAACATGAAGGACCGCAAATACATCGTCCTCAACCAGGACGACCCATGGAGTGCACGCTACAGCAAAATGACGCCGCACGAAGTGATCACCTACGGCATGACCCCGGAAGCGGATTTCCATCCGACGGACATCGAGGGGACGCTCGAAGGCTTCAATTTCACGCTCAATACGCCGGAAGGGGCCTTCCACGTCAATTCGCCGTACATCGGCCACTTCAATATACAGAACCTGATGTGCGCCATCATCAGTGAATGGCTGCAGGGGTACCGGCTCTCCCGCATCATCGGGGCCGTCGGCGACATGGCACCGGTCGAAGGGCGCCTTGAGGTGCTCGATAAGACACTGCCGATCGACATCATCATCGACTTCGCCCATACGCCGGACGCGCTCGACAAGATCATCGATACGATCGAACCCTTCGTCACCCAGCGCATGATCTTCCTCGTCGGCATGACGGGGGAACGCGATCTGTCGAAGGCCCGCGAGATGGGTCGCATCTCCACACGGGCGGACGTGGCGATCTTCACGCCGGACAACCCGGCCAATGACGACCCGCAGATGCTCGTCGATGCGCTCGCGGCAGGCGCTTCGCATGACAACTACCATTCCTTCACGGACCGCACAGAAGGCATCGAATACGCGATAGACATCGCAGAGCCCGGCGACACCGTGGTGCTCGCATGCAAGGGGCGCGAGCCGTACCAGATCATGGAGGACTATGTGAAGGTGCCGCACCGCGACGACCTGATCGCACTGGATCGGGCATACCGCAAATACCGGAGGGATGAATATGTTACAGATACAGACATCCATCAATGACGCCCGCATGCCGGTCTTCATTGTCCCGCACGAGGAACGGGGCACGTACATCGTCAGCATACCGGATATGAACTTCAGCCTGGAGTACAGCCAGGACTTAAGTGAAGCGGACCAGGCCGAGGAGATCGTCCTTCATCTGTTCAATGTGATGGATGAGGAAACATGCGAAGCAGTCGCACGTGACATTACACGCGCAACCTCTACAAAGTAAGGAGAAAATTATGGATTTCACTCATGAAATAGAAAAAAGAAAGACATTCGCCATCATCTCGCACCCGGATGCCGGGAAGACGACGCTGACGGAGAAGCTGCTGCTGTTCGGCGGCGCCATCCGCCAGGCAGGTACGGTCAAGGGGAAGAAGGGCGGCAAGTTCGCCACTTCAGACTGGATGAAGGTGGAGCAGGAGCGTGGCATCAGTGTCACGAGTTCCGTCATGCAGTTCGACTTCGACGGCTACAAGATCAACATCCTGGATACGCCGGGCCACGAGGACTTCTCGGAAGATACGTACCGCACACTGATGGCGGTCGACTCCGCCGTCATGGTCATCGATGCCGCAAAGGGCATCGAGCCGCAGACGCTGAAGCTCTTCAAAGTCTGCCGGATGCGCGGCATCCCGATCTTCACGTTCATCAACAAGCTCGACCGTGTCGGCAAGGAGCCGTTCGAACTGCTCGAGGAGATCGAGGAGACGCTAGAGATCGAAACGTATCCGATGACATGGCCGATCGGCATGGGGCCCTCCTTCTTCGGCATCATCAACCGCAAGGACCACACGATCAACCCGTACCGCGAAGAGGAGAAGCTTACGCTTGATGCGGACTATGCACTCAAGGAATCGCATCCGATCGCAGAAGACGAAGCGTTCCAGACCGCAATCGACGAGTTCATGCTCGTCGAGGAGGCGGGGGATGCCTTCGACCGCGACAAGATTGCGACGGGCGACTTGACACCGGTATTCTTCGGTTCGGCACTGTCCACATTCGGCATCGAGGAATTCCTCGACACGTATGTCGACTATGCACCGATGCCGACGCCAAGGCGCACGAAGGAGGAGTCGCAGGTGTCGCCGACGAATGAAGCCTTCAGCGGCTTCATCTTCAAGATCCAGGCCAACATGGATCCGCGTCACCGCGACCGCCTGGCGTTCATGCGCGTCGTCTCCGGCAAGTTCACGCGCGGCATGGACGTCACCCTGGCACGCACCGGCCGGAAGACGAAGGTCAGCCGTGCGACAATGTTCATGGCGGACGATACGGAGACCGTCAACGAGGCATACGCCGGCGACATCATCGGACTGTATGACACCGGCAACTTCCAGATCGGCGATACGCTTTATGATGGGCAGAAGGTGGATTTCGAGGATCTGCCGCAGTTCACTCCGGAGATATTCATGAAAGTATCCGCTAAGAACGTCATGAAGCAGAAGCACTTCTACAAGGGCATCGAACAGCTCGTGCAGGAGGGCGCCATCCAGTACTACAAGACGGTGCACACGAACCAGCCGATACTCGGCGCCGTCGGCCAGCTGCAGTTCGAAGTGTTCGAACACCGCATGAAGAACGAGTACAACACCGACGTCATCATGGAGCCGGTCGGCAAGAAGATTGCCCGCTGGGTGGAGAACGAGGATGCCATCACGGATGCGATGAGCACCTCGCGCTCGAACCTCGTGCTCGACCGCTATGACAACCAGGTCTTCCTGTTCGAGAACGAGTTCGCCATGCGTTGGTTCAGCGAGAAGTATCCCGAAATAAAACTTTATACGCTGCTGTAGCATCTGCACTTTACTTTGGACGGCACATCGTCTATATTTAGAATGTAATCACAGTGGACGTACACCTTTTCAGCGGAAAAGGGGAGTAACGAGTGGGGCGACCCACCAATGCATCGTCATGACGGATGAATCCCGGTGCATTGAGCAATACATCGTATTGTGTCGTGAGACCTTGACCGCATGCCTTTTTGGCATGCGATCAAGGTCTTTTTGCGTTCACATCAAATTTTAGGAGGAAATGTTATGGATTTTGCGATAATTTTGGAGTACGCATGGGTGCTCGTCGTCCTGATCGTGCTTGAGGGGCTGCTTGCTGCAGACAACGCGGTCGTGCTCGCCGTAATGGTCAAGCACCTGGATAGGAAACGCCGGAAGAAGGCGCTGTTCTACGGACTGCTCGGTGCATTCGTCTTCCGCATGATCGCCATACTGCTGCTCGTCTGGCTCGTCCAGTGGTGGTGGATGCAGGCACTCGGCGCACTCTACCTGTTCTACGTGTCGATCTCACACCTCTACAAGCTGTGGCAGGGCAACAAGGAGCCGGAGGAACCTACAGCCGGCACCGAAGGCATTGCGTTGGAAGCAGCGAAGGAAAAGAAGGGCAGCGGCTTCTGGTTTACGGTATTCAAGGTGGAGCTTGCGGATATCGCATTCGCCATCGATTCGATACTTGCAGCTGCAGCCATCGCACTTGCACTGCCTGAAGTCGGCGGCGACTTCTTCGGCGTCAATGCTGGACAGTACACCGTAATGCTCATCGGCGGACTGATCGGTGTCATCATCATGCGGTTCTTCGCCACATGGTTCGTCGAGCTGCTCAACAGGAAGCCGGGGCTCGAAGTCGCAGCCTTCATCATCGTCGGTTGGGTCGGCGTGAAGCTTGCCGTGCTTACGCTTGCGCATGATGCCATCGCAGTCGTTCCGCATGATTTCCCGCATTCCGGTACATGGAAGCTGATTTTCTGGGCAGTGATGGTGATCATCATCGCAGCAGGATGGTTCCTGAGCAAAGACCGGGGACATGGTGAAAAAGTGGAAAGCACTTATTAAAATCCCTATAATGGGGGGTATAAAAAGTTAGGAGGGGTCGCGTTTGGAAAGATCGAAGAAGCATATCATTCCAAAAGATAGATACCGCCGGAAGCGGAGGACGTTTTCGGGCGATGAGCCAGAGCGCAGGGACGGGCCGGACCAGGGACCGTCACAGCAGAACAATGTGACGGATGAACGGGAGTCCGTGTCACAGGCACCGCAGGATGAAGACATCGAAACCCAGGCAGCATCGAGTGATGCGGAAGAGGTGCCGGCGACGGCCAGGCGTCGTGAAAATGAACAGCCTCCGGAAACGGAGCGGGAATACGCTCCGGGCGAGGAAGGATACAGGGACCGGAGCGCACCAGCCAGCATGGGCGGCACTGCCGGCATGACCCCGGGCGCGGACGATGCGGACCGGCCTTCCGATGACGAGAGACACATCAATGATGGTAATGGCGGGAACGACGGCAACAGACGGCGCGGCTGCCTCGGCGGCTTCCTCCTGCCATTCATCGCAGGGCTTCTCGGCGCACTCGCCATGCTGCTCCTGTTCAACTTCCTGAACGATGACGGCAGCGGCGGCAACGGCGCGGAAGATGGCGCCGATACCGAAGAGGCCGCCGATCGGAGCGTCTCCGAAGAGAACGAGCAGGAGATGGAGGACATCAAGGGACAGCTCAAGGAAGAGAGCGGCAACTCCGATAAGGTCGTATCGGACACGACGGCCGCCATCCAGAAGGCGAAGCAGTCGGTCGTTTCGATCATCAACCTGCAAAGGATGGGCGAAGTAGTACCGGGTCTCCAGGAGGGGCCGGAAAGTGAACCCGAGGAAGCGGGTACCGGCTCCGGTGTCATCTATAAGCTGACTGAAGAGCATGCGTACATCGTCACGAACAACCACGTCGTGGAAGGTGCGACGGAGCTCCAGGTCAACCTTGAAAATGGCGACCAGCTGAGCGGTGAGATCATCGGCACCGACCTCTGGACGGACCTCGCGGTCGTACGCGTCGAACGCGGCAACATCGATGATGCCATAGACTTCGGCAACAGCGACCAGCTGCTCGTCGGTGAGACCGCCATCGCGATCGGTTCGCCGCTCGGCCAGGCATTCTCGGGCTCCGTATCCCGGGGCATCATCTCCGGACTTGACCGGAGCGTCCCCGTCGACATCGATACCGACGGCAACTACGACTGGGAGGCGAACGTCCTCCAGACCGATGCCGCCATCAACCCCGGCAACTCCGGCGGGGCACTGGTCGACCAGAACGGCGACCTGATCGGCATCAACTCCATGAAGATCAGCATGCCGACGGTCGAAGGCATCGGCTTCGCCATTCCGGTGAATGAAGTCGAGCAGATCGTCACACAGCTCGAGGAGAACGGCGAAGTGCAGCGGCCTTATCTCGGTGTGCTGCTCCAGGACCTCTATACGGTCCCTGCAGAAGTGCTGGTCAATGAGATGAATCTTCCGGATGACGTGAATTCCGGCGTCATCATCAGCAACGTCGAAGAGGGGACGCCTGCAGATGCGGCAGGACTCGAAGCGCTTGATGTCGTCGTATCGCTCGACGGCAACGAAGTGCAGAACATGATGGAACTCAGAAAGTACCTGTACTATGAAAAGGAACAGGGCGAAGAGATGCAGATAGAATACTACCGCGATGGACAGCTGCAGCAGACGACGGCGACATTGGAGTAGGAGAGGGGCACCGGCTGATGGCCGGTGCTTTTTATTATGCATGTAAGGGGGTGAAAGAGGGTACTGTAGAAGCAATTACAGAGCGTCTTGACACAGGTGTCCACCTGCGTGATAATGAAGTGTATTTTTGAATATATGATGCGAAATGAATGCATTTGAAAGAAGGGGTTGCAATGTTCAAGTGGCTGGAGCGCTTCCTGGATTCCCTCAGTCCACAACGCGGTATATTTCTGTACTATCTCATTGCATTGATGCTGGCGAGTGTACTGCTCAGCCTCCCTATATTCTACAGGGGGGAGAAGACGACGGAACTGATCGACATCATCTTCGTGGCCGCCTCCGCCCTGTCGGTGACGGGTCTGACGTCAATCAACATCGCCGAGACGTTCAACCTCGGGGGATATGTCGTCATCATGCTGATCATGAACCTCGGGGGTATCGGCATCATGGCGATGGGCACGATGGTATGGGTGCTCTTCGGCCGCCGCATCGGCCTCCGCGAACGCATGCAGATTGCAGTCGACAACAACCAGTACAAATTTTCCGGCGCAGTCAAGCTGGTGCTCGAAATCATCAAGGTGCTGCTGGTGATCGAAGCGGTGGGGGCGCTCATGTACGTGATCTACTTCTTCGTGGAGTCGAATGACCTGTACTATTCACTCATGAACGGAATCTTCCTCTCCGTATCCGCCACGACGAACGGCGGGATGGATCTGTTCGGCGATTCCCTGCTCGGGTTTGAAGAAGCCTACATACTGCAGGTGCCGGTGATGATCCAGATCATGCTCGGGGCCATCGGTTATCCGGTCCTGATCGAAGTGAGGAACTATTTGAGCAAGCACCACAAGAACTTCCGCTTCACCCTGTTCGCCAAGATCACGACGGTGACGTACGCGGGACTCTTCTTCATCGGCGCATTCTTCATCTTCATCATGGAATCGCAGAACTACTTCGCCCGCGATTCATGGTTCAAGACGATGATGAATAGCCTCTTCGCCTCCGCAACGACGCGGAGTGGGGGGCTGACGACCGTCGACCCGAGCCTGTTCAGTGATGCCACCCAGCTGATGATGAGCGCCCTCATGTTCATCGGGGCCTCGCCGAGTTCCGCCGGCGGCGGCATCCGGACGACGACGTTCGCCCTGCTCATCCTGTTCCTGGTCGCCTTCAGCCGCGGCCGCACGGACATCCGCATCTTCAACCGGGAGATCGCGAAGGAGGACCTGCACCGCGCATTCGCCGTCATCACGCTCGCGGTGTTCCTCGTCTTCAGCGGCATCATCTCCGTCGTCCTGTTCGAGGACAGCCGCTTCGACCTGATCGACGTCATCTTCGAAGTGACCAGCGCATTCGGAACATCCGGACTATCCACCGGCATCACCGACGAACTGTCGGCGCCGAGCAAGATCGTCGTCATGATATTCATGTTCATCGGCCGGATCGGGTTCATTTCATTCCTGTTCTCCATGGCCGGCCGCCAGAAGGAACTGCCGTACCACTTCCCTAAAGAACGCATCCTGATCGGTTAAGCATATCCTAATGAGAAAGGAGGGACCGCCATGCAGGAATTCTTCAGCGTCAGTCTCATCCTGACGCAGCACATCAACCGTCAGCTCGGTAAACAGCCCGGCGTCACCCTGTCCAAAGTCTCGAGGTACAAGCGTGGACTCTCTTTCGAGGAGAACAATCACATCCTCCTGTGCGACCTCGGCGGGACGCTCGGCATCGATATGGAGTACATCGCCCCGCGCAATCCGTCCATCACCAGCATGAACTACATGGGATACGACTTCGGCGTCTTCAACCATCAGGACATGTCGAACATCTCCCATCTGCGCCGGACGATGAGCTTCTCGAACTTCCCGTGGATGAACTGCAACATCACCCATCCGATGACGAAGGAACCGTTCTTCGGCGAGCCATATGAAATCTATGTCATCAACGGCATGAAGCTCGCGATCCTCGGCGGATATGCCGGCAGCTTCCTTCCCGAATCAGGGAAGAAGCGCCCGACACTCCACGTCTCATCACTCAGCGGATCAATCAAGCGCTGGCTCCGCTACATCTACGACACCGAAGATCCGGACTACGTCATCGTCTGCATCTCCGATGCCGATGACGAAATCAGCGCCATCATCAAAGATATGGAAGGCGTCGGCCTCCTCATCACCGGCAGCTGCGACGACGAGCCGGTCGAAGAGGACACACACGAAACCTTCACCGCGGCCGATGACCACAACATCCCGCGCTACCATCACCACCACACCGGCAAGATCATGCACGTCGAGCTCAACTTCAAGACCCGGACGACCACCTACGAATACTTGAGCCATTCCGTCTCACGCATCGACCAGTCCGTCTCCCAGCTCACGGAAGACCATCGCATGCTCGACCTCGTGCACTACCATCTATGAAAATGAAGATCAGCAGCTCCCTTTGATGGGGGCTGCTGATTTTTTGTGGGATGGCGGGGGGTGTGGGCGTTAACTTGCCATCGTTTTGGGCGCGACGGTGAGTTGGGGGGTTAACTCGCCATCGTTTTGCTTGCGACGGTGAGTTGGGGCGTTAACTTGCCATCGTTTTGGGCGCGACGGTGAGTTGGGGCGTTAACTTGCCATCGTTTCGCCTGCGACGGTGAGTTAGGGCGTTAACTTGCCATCGTTTTGGGCGCGACGGTGAGTTGGCGGGTTAACTTGCCATCGTTTCGCCTGCGACGGTGAGTTAGGGCGTTAACTTGCCATCGTTTTGGGCGCGACGGTGAGTTGGCGGGTTAACTTGCCATCGTTTCGCCTGCGACGGTGAGTTGACGGGTTAACTTGCCATCGCAGCACTTCCCACTGCGAATTAACCACCGCACCCCACACCACCACCCACCACCCGCATAAAAAACCACCCCCAGCACACTGCATAACGCAGCCACTGAGGGTGGTTTTCATCTCTATTTATAAAATCTATAAAAGAATCGATGGACGTCCTACATCCTTTAATCTGTAAAAATCATATATCAATATCGCCTCACAGCAATACCTATCATACATGCCCCTTTAAGAAAACTTGAATCCATCCCGATTGCCGGACGTCTCCATCGATTGCTAGAGAACTACTCTTCGATGATCTTGTATCTCTTGTGGTTGACGACCGTCTTTTCAAACATTTCGTGTTCGTCGAAATTATCATTGATCGTTACGTCGACAATGACGGAGTTTTCGTTCACTTTCTCAACTTTACCTTTCATGCCGTCAAACTCTACGATGTTTCCAACTTTCGCCGCTACTACTTCTACTTCCATGGAACATACCTCCACAACAATGATGTAAGACATTATACTACATTTTGAATATTTTTCAATCCATAGCTGCGTTATATGAAAAATAAAAGTAACCGCTTACACCATAATCCGTAAAAATGCCGGGTACAGCAGCTTCCAGCAAACATACGGCACCCGGTCCAATCCACACTATTATTCTGTACGTGTACTGCCGGATTCCACCGGCTGGCGGTCTGTTTCATGCGCATCAGACATGGAAGCATCATCCTCGAGCCTGGGCGCAGCATCATCAGCCACGGCTGCTTCGGCCCTGCTGCGCTTCTTCACCTTCTGGCTGCGCTGCTTCGGCTTCTCGCCTTCCGCGATGATCTTGCGTGCCTTCTTCACCTTCTTCTTATCCTTCTTGACCTGTTTATCAAGGTCGAACGGATGGTACATCTCCCGCTCGATCATATAGTCGGCGATGCGTGCATGCTGGTTCAACGCCTGTGACAGCTGGCGCTTCAGAATCTCCCGCACTTCCGGGGAAATGGTTTCCGTCAGTGCAACGGCATAGGCACGGACGGTGGCTTTGGACGAGACGAGCAGCTCCGTGGCGATGAGCTCATCCCGCTTCTTGCCAGCGTGATCCAAAATATCTTCGAATTCCATTGTTTGGCCTCCCTGGGTCCTGGTCTTGCATATCACTATCGGTCTGGTGACTCACAACTTGCATCCTGAGCTATGGCAGCAGTGCTTCTATTTCATCGATAGCCTTCTCGGAAACCTGCTTTTCCTTGCGCAGCAGCTTCCTCAGTTCCGGATCTTCGACGATGGATTCCATCATATGGGCTTTCAATAAAGTCGACCGGCGCAGCGTCGTCACTTCATGGAGCTCCAGCGTTTCGTGGACGCCGAGGTCAAGGTCGAGCTTGTCTTTTTTGGCCATGGTTTGCCTCCTCAATTCACTCTATGGCATTAGAATACCATGACTGGGGAAAATAGACACCATGGGACGCAATAGAAATAATATTCTAACAACTTGCACCGTCACGCCCCATCATACACCGCACGCAGCTTCTTCCGCGCCGACGCCCGCCAGTTCTTCACGCTCGACACGCTGAAGCCCGTAACCCCGGCAATTTCCCGCACACTGTACCCTTTCAATGTGTACGCGAGCCACAGCCACTCCTGCTCCCCGAGCAGCCCCCGCGCGCTTTCCAGTTCCATCATATGGAGGTTGTCCAAACGCCCGCCGACCGATTCCGCCAGCAGATCATCCGCCGTCACGCTCACCGCATTCGTATAGCGGGAGACCCTGCGTATCTCATCGATCAGCCGCTGATGGATCCGCGTGTAGACGAACTGGGATTCCGTCGCCCCCTTCGCCGCAATGTCATCGAAGGTCGACAGCGCATTGTACACCGCCATGCGGCCCACCTGCATGTAGTCATCCTGGTCATACTGTATGTTCAGACGCTTCATGATGCTGTAGATCATCGGTTCATAATCCTTTATCTTCTCGTTCATAGCTTCGTCCTGTGACGCATCGATGCCTCTTTTATTTCCGGATGACTGCATCTTATAATAAAATGCTCCCTGCGGCACATGTCCCCCGCCCCCAAAACAAACCCCTAATCAAAGTTAAGTTAACATTTATTTAAATATTGTTAATATTATGTTATGTAAAGTGAAGTTAGGGTATAATTGAGGCTGCAACTACATAAAGGGGTGAACCATGTTTACGACACCATCATTGAATCCGGGCGTCTGCTGCATCGAACCCGTCCGGCATGCAGAGTTCCTGTGCCAGGCGGTCTACCATGGCAGGGCGCCGGAGCCATCACACAAGCCGACAGAAGCACTGATCGACGAACTGCTCATCTACTATTACGGAACGAACCTCGCGGCACGGCGCGCCCATCTCAAGGCGGCGCATGCCATCCACCGCATGGGGCCGATCGTCATCGACGAGCGCATGCAGTTCGTCCTCTTTCCCGTTACGACAAGCCGCGCCCGCAATCCATTCTGGATCAACCTCCACCACTTCCTCATGTGTGCACCTGCAGGGGAGGGGATGACGGAAATCCACTTCAATCATGGTATGATTAAGCGGGTGGCGGCAGACTACAATTTCTGCGAAAAGCAGTACGAGAAGGCGCTCCGGGTTCTGGACCGCTCGACGAAGATCCGTGAGCAGAGCGCACTCTACATCACAAGGCACCAGAAGCACAGCCAAGAGGCGGATTTCTATAATTGATCGATTAGTCTTTATATTAAAACTTTTCTTTTTGGGTAAATTTTTGCATAATGGTAGTGGGGACGGGGGTGCAATATGAAGATTCTGACAGCCGGCGGCGTATATATCGATCAGACTCAAGCGGATGACGCCTTCATCGGCGGCCATGAAGTGGCCATCCTGACGGCATCCCATTCCCGGCATACCATTCACCTACATACGAATCTCAGCACCGAGTCGACGGAACAGACGAAGGTCCTGAAGCGCCGCCTGCGTGACGACGGGGTCGATCCGCGCATCGCCGGCCGCGTTTCCGCCCCCTACGGCACGATCGATGGGGAGGCCGTCGAACCCGGGAGCAACGTGTTCGAAACCGTCCGGGCCGACCGGAGCGGGAAAGGGGAGGACTATGACCTCTTCATCCTCACCACCGACATCGCCGAACGTGATTTCAGGTGGCTGCTGGCCCGTGCCCGCCGGGAGGACATTCCGGTCATCGTCTTCACATGCGGCGAGTACACGTCGTTCAGCACGCATGACATCGACACCATCATCCTGGCAGAGACGGGGGTGCCGGAGTATCACAGCCACATTGAGGCCATCCGGGAGGCACTGCTTGCACGGGGCATCATCGAACCCTCCCCGGTCGAGCGGCGCGGCCGGGTCCGTTCGCCGCTCCATACGGTGCTCCGTGTCCTCCTGCAGCTGACGGCCATCGGTGCAATCGCCGGCCTGGCGATACTCGGCGTGCTCTACTTCATCGGACTCACCAGTGGGGGCGGGGCCCATGAGGCGGATGTCGACCCCGATCGGGCGGTGGACCACGCCGACTGCAGTACCGTTGCGGAATGCCGTGCACTTGGGGACGATCATCTGGCAGCGCTCGGCACATACATCGACATCAGGGAGTCCCCGCATATGTTCGTCGAGAACCGGAGCCGGATCCATTACATCACCTATACGGTGGAGGATTTCATGCTCACAAATCCGACTGAGCACGAGCCGTTGCCGCTCGGTTCAAGGGAAGCGTTCGAAGCCATATGGACGCGCTTCCACAGGTTCTTCCCGGAGGCGCACATCCAGGATGTCGACCAGTTCGAGCTGTTCTCCGACGGGGAGGGCAACACGCTCGCCTATGTCGATGTGACGGAAGAAGGCACGACGCTTGCGATGGACATCCGCGACAACCGGGATCTGCCGAGCGAGTACCGTACGCTGATCCACGAGTTTGCCCATGTCTACTCCCTGCCGATCGAGGCGTTCGAGAGCAACGGCACGGATCTCGATGATCTGAAGGAGGGTACGCTGATGGCGGAGTACACAGAGCGCTTCTGGAGCCAGTACGGCGAGGAGTGGATCGAGAACAAGTTCAAATCCCAGCCGGAGCGGGAGGCATTCTACAACAACAACATCAACGATTTCCACGAGCCTTATCAGGCGACCAATCCGAAGGAGGACTTTGCGATCACCTTCCTGCACTTCATCATCAATGAAATGCCGGAGGAGAGCAGACAGCTGAAGGATATCAAAGTGCGCGCAATGTACGAAGATCCGGCACTCGTCGGACTGCGCGTCGACATATTATCCAACATCCTGGAATATGAAAAGGAGAGGGCTTCAATTGAAGATTAAAGTGAAGATCAGAGATACGGCACTCACGATAGACACCGTAAGCATCAATGAAGAAGACACCATACACGACCTCATAGGCCTGCTGATCGAAAAGAGGCTTGCACCTCCACAGATGATGCATGATTTGACTGTAAAGGGGTATGAAAAAATTAAGAAAGAACAGCTTAGACTCTCCAGGCTCTTCTGGAGTACGGACAAGGCTTACTTGAGCAATGCGCACATCAGCATCACTTTGACGCGGAAGAAGGAAGTGCCATCGCTCGCCAACCAGATGCTGCTCGACTATTCGAAGGTCGTCGGGGCCGTGAAGCGGTATGATGAGGCGCTGGAAGCATTTGCGGTACGGCCGGGGACGGTATTCTTCGTCCAGGAGGAATCGGAGCAGTATCTGCTGCGGCGGGAGCTCCAGACGATCGAGGTCTTCCATTTCGATATGCAGTATGAAGCGGCTTTCCGGGAGACGGATCGGGATCCGTTCCTGACCATCGAACTGAAGTCTCGGGATGAACTGACGAAGGAGGAGCTCAAGTGGGTGCGGAGCATCATGTTCCCATCCCGTCGCCAGCGCAATCCACTGATCCACCTGAACCATCCGCCGATTTCGCAGCAGCACATCGATATGATTACAGCACTCATCCATCATATGGCCGATATCATCGGCGAATTCGAAGGGACCACCACTCATCTTGAAAGTACTGACACACATCTGCCGACATACGTACAATTGGGCGCCGCCGCTTCCATAGGATATATAGAAAGGGCGCAGCTGGAAGGCATCCGGTGAATTCAATGGTTGCCATACAGTGTCTTTGATGCCACTATGGAGCATGACACCTTTATTGTCATAATGTGAGGGAGAGTAATATGTCAAAGAAGCGGGTTGACTATCTATGAGTAAATTGAACACACGGAATGTCTGCAGATACATCTATCTGCTCAATGCAAAGATCGATCATCTGGTCGAATTCAGGACAAAGTACGGTGCATTGTCCAGGGAACAGCTCTACATCATCGAAATGGTGGCTGAGGAGCCGGGCATCACACAGAAGACGCTCATCGGGCGGTTGAAACGGGAGCAGACTTCGATTTCCCGTGCCGTCCAGAAGCTCGTCGACCAGAACTACCTCATCAAACGTCAGCATCATGATGACATGCGGGCCTCATATCTTGAAGTGACGGCACAGTCGGTGGAGACGCTCGATGAACTGGAAGAGAAGATCTGTGAAGTGACGGATGACGTACTTGAGAAGCTGGATCGAGATGAGAAGAAGGCGCTGACCGACATTCTTGAAAAAATTCATCTGTGATGAAAAATCCCCCGGGACCTGAAGGTTCCGGGGGATTTAATGCATCTATTTATCTTTTTTGGTGAGCTTCTTTACGGTCTTCACTTTCTTCTTGTCGTTCTTCAGCTGATCCTTGACGTTATGGGCATGATACATGCCGTTCTCCATCATGTAGTCGGCGATCCGTGCATGCTGGTTGATCGCCTGCGTCAGCTGGCGTTTCAGCACATCACGGACTTCCGGTGACGCCGCTTCCGTCAGCGCCACGGCATATGTGCGTACGGCAGCTTTGGCTGTGACGAGCATCTCCGTTGCGATGAGTTCATCCCGCTTCTCTCCTGCCTGTTCAAGCATTTCCTCCATTTCCATACATACCACTCCTTTCCATTGTTCCACCCCTAGGGCAGAAGTTCCTGTATTTCATCAATCGCCTTTTTGGAGATTTTGCGCTCCTTGCGTATGATTTCACGCAGCTTGGCATCCTCGACGAGCGATTCCATCATGCCCGCCTTGAGGAGCGATGCCTGCTTCACCGTCGTCACCTCATGGAGTTCCAGTGTCTCATGCACCGCAAGCTCCGGCTTGTCTGCATTTTTATTCTGCTTCTTATCCTTCTTCTTGGCCATGTCCATCCTCCTCCCGGTTTATTGAATCGGCTTTCGTTTATAGCGTACCCCGGAACGGGGAATATAAACTTTTTTAGAGCCGGGTATAATGTATATTGACATTGACGCTGCGTCACGGTCTATCATGAATGTGAGGAGGGGGAATGATGGAGTATACGGTGAAGGCGCTTGCCGACCTCGCCGGCGTGAGCCGGCGGACACTCAGGTATTACGACCAGATCGGACTGCTCACACCCGCCCGCATCAACAGCTCGGGCTACCGGATATATGGACGGGCGGAAGTGGACCGGCTGCAGCTCATCCTGTTCTACCGGACACTCGGGGTGCGGCTCGGTGAAATCAGGCAGCTCATGGAGGACCCGGATTTCGACGCGGAAGCGGCACTCCGGCGCCACCATGCCCAGCTGCTTGAAGAACGCAGCAGGATCGACAGGCTGATACGGAATGTGGAACAGACTTTGGAAGCAAAAGAAGGAGGCAGACATATGAAGGACAAGGATAAATTCGAAGGTTTCAAGGAGGAGAAGCTACAGGAAAATGAAGCGCAGTACGGTGAAGAGATCCGTGAGAAGTACGGGGAGGACACCGTCAGGGCATCCAATGAGAAATGGATGGGCATGTCGGAAGCGGACTACGACAGGATGACGGCGGTTGAAGCGGAGCTCAAGGCAGTCCTGAAGGAGGCGGTGGATGACCCGATGGAAGAGCACGCCCGGGAGGCTGCCCGGCTGCATAAGGAATGGCTGATGTTCACATGGAGCACCTATTCGAAAGAAGCCCATCAGGGACTCGCCGAAATGTATGTATATGACGAGCGCTTCAAAAAATATTATGACGACGTCGCACCGGGTGCTGCAGCATTCCTGCGGGATGCGATCGTCGCCCATGCAGAATAACGCAAGGTTTGGCCTGTTTCCCCATCCGGGAGGCGGGCCTTTCATTTTGCCGATTAACCGTCTTTTAAAGGACTTATCATCAGCGTCTAACCATCCTTTAATAATCCACATGTACATTTGAACCATGCAGGAGGAAGAAAGGAGAATGACCATGGCACTTGAAGTTTTCAGCCGCAGGGAAGTGAAGTATCTGATCCCCTTTGAAACGTATGAAGCAATCGCCCGGGAAATAGCCGCACATATGCGCTTCGACCGGTTCGGCACGGAGGGGAAGTACAACATCGTCAGCCTGTACTTCGACTCCGAGGATGGCAGGATCTATTCGGAGACACGCAATAAGCTCAGGTTCCGCCAGAAGCTGAGGCTCCGGGTCTATGATGATGCCGATCTCACCAGTACGGCATTCCTCGAAGTGAAGCAGAAGTACAACAATGTGGTCAACAAGCGACGGACGGGGCTGCCGTTGCATGCGGCATATGACTACATATATGGGGGCCGCGATGTGGTGGAAGCGGCGACGAACCCGCAGATCTTCAGGGAGGCGGACCATTTCAGGGAACTCTACAACCTCGCGCCGCAGGTGGTCGTGAGCTATGACCGCCAGGCCTTCCACGGCATACGTGAGGACGACCTCCGGGTGACGTTCGACTACAATCTGCGCTGCCGTTCGGATGATCTGAATATAGAGAACGGACCGCATGGCACCCACTTCATCGACCTAGGTCTTGTCGTGATGGAAGTGAAGATGTCTTCAAGCATCCCGCTGTGGCTGACGGAGATTTTGTCCGCCCACGGGCTCCGGAAGGAAGGGGTATCCAAATTCTGCACCAGCATCGACGTTGAAACGAAGGGCATCGAGCATGCCGTAAATGAGAAAAGGACGGGATAACAATGAATGAATTTGTACAGCAGTATTTTGAAATCGGCAATGAAACGACGACGTTTACGGTCATCGAGCTCCTGCTTGCGATCATCCTGAGCGCCATTCTGAGCACGGTGGTGACATTGGTCTACAAATGGACGCACCACGGGGTGAACTACTCGCAGTCCTATGTCCAGACGGTCGTCATCATGAGTGTCGTCGTCGCCATCATCATGATCGTCATCGGCAACAATGTCGCCGTCGCATTCGGACTCGTCGGCGCATTCTCCATCATCCGGTTCAGGAGCGCCATGAGCGATCCCAAGGACATCGCCTTCATCTTCTTCGGCATGGTCGTCGGCATCGCATGCGGCCTCGGATTCTATCTGCTCGCCGTCATATTCACGGCCATCATGAGCCTGATCATCGGAGTGATGCACAAGACCGACTACGGCAGCAAGGGGTCCGATGAGAAGGTGCTCAAGATCACCGTACCTGAAAACATGCATTTCGAAGGCGCATTCGATGACGTGTTCCGCCAATATCTCGAACAGAACGAGCTCGTCAACATCGAAACGACGAACCTCGGCACGATGTATATGCTTGAGTACAGGGTGCGCACGAAGAAGGAGACCCGGGACAAGACGCTGATGGACGCCATCCGGACGAAGAACGCCAACATGAAGGTGACGCTGAATGTGTCACGCCTCGGGTTCTAGCATAGAAAATAGGGAGCAGGGGACAAAGTCTCCTGCTCCCTTTATGTTCAGTCGTCCCCTGCCCGGAGCATATGATAGATTTCGCGTTTCAGCT